>NZ_CP043428.1:1200000-1524917 GCF_008245045.1 Campylobacter volucris | reverse complement strand
TAATTTTTCTTAAAATTTTTAGTAGTTTAAAAGCTTGAATTTTAGCTTAGAGTTTATAAAAAATTGTTAAAATTATTCACAATAAAATATAAAATTTCACATTTATGTGAATAAAAGGTGAAAAGTTGAAAGTTTTGGGAATTGATCCTGGTTCTAGGTATTGTGGGTATGCAATTGTTGAAAAAATTAATAATAAAAATAAACTCATAGAAGCAGGACTTATAAAAATCAAACCCAATGACTTACAATACCAAATCACAGAACTTTGCGAAGGTCTTGATTTGATTTTTAAAAATCATCATTTTGATGAGGTAGCAATAGAGGATATATTTTTTGCTTATAATCCAAAAACGGTTTTAAAACTTGCTCAGTTTCGCGGAGCTTTGAGTTTAAAAATTTTACAAATGCATGGGGAATTTGCTGAATACACACCATTACAAGTAAAAAAAACAGTTACAGGTAAAGCAAAGGCTACAAAAGAACAAGTTGCATTTATGGTAAAAAGATTACTTGGAATTTCAAAAGATATAAAACCACTTGATATAACCGATGCTATAGCAGTGGCTTTAACTCATTTGGCTAATTTTAAAATAAAAGTTTAATTATTTCCCTATAAAATAAATTTCAACATCATGTAAAAGTTTTTCACATACAGCTGAATCTGTATTTTTATCGACAACTAGATTGATGTGATTTTTAGTATCTCTAAAACTTCCTGCAGATTTTGAATTTTTCATTTCTAATTTTTGATTGTCTTTTACATACTTGATAGTAATTATAAATTTAGTTGCAGCACTTGCTTCGCCAAGATTGGTTTCTATGACTACATTCATATTTGATGCTTTTGCTAGAGTGGTTTGAGTTTTATTAAGAATTTCTTTCATTCTTCTATTGAGTTCTAAAATTTTTGAAATAAATTTATTATCAATGCTTTCAAAAGAAACTTTGAGTTTATTCATAGTTTCTTGATTTGTTGGTTTATCAGGAGCTGTATAAACCATGTAAAAACCATTTTTAATATCTACTTTAGTACTTTTTGTATCTCTTCCACTTCCAAAAACTTTGACATAAATAGCATTATCAAGATAAACCCTATCTATCATAGGACCATAAATTTCATATTCTCTTTTTCTTACGATAACTTCTCTTGATGCTACTTGAATTTTTACTGAACATTCGTGGATTATAGGTTCCATTTCTTTTTTGATTTCAAGTAGTTCTTTAAGCATTTATTATCCTTACTTATTTTTTATAATAAATTATAACAAAAAAATATTTAATTTCTTGGATAATTTTTATTAAATATATATTTATTTTCTATAAAAAACTTTTTAAATTTGTTTTAAAATTATCGATTTTTTATCAGTATAATTATGTATTAAATATTTTTTTTAAAAAACGATTTGGGTATATTCTATATATTTTTTGAGGATACTATTTTTTTATGGTAAATGGAATTAGAGGGTTTAATATAACAACATATTTAACAAAAATATCAAGTCAACTTGATAATTCTTTAGAAAGACTATCTTCAGGTTTGCGTATAAATAGTGCTAAAGATGGTGCATCAGAATTAAGTATAGCCCATAATCTTGATGTAAATTCTAAAACATTACAACAAGCTATAAATAATGCAAACGATGCTATAGGTATACTATCTTTAGCAGATAAAGCAATGGATGAACAAATTAAAATAGTAGAACTTATAAAGATAAAAGCTACTCAAGCAGCTCAAGATGGGCAAAGTCAAAAAACAAGAAGAATTATACAAGAAGAAATAAATCTTTTAATAAATAGCCTTGATAACATAGCAAATAACACGATTTATAATGGTTTATCATTGCTTAATGGTTCTTTTATAAATAAGCAATTTCAAATAGGTAATTTATCAAATACAACTATAAATGCTAGTATAGGTTCAACTCAATCAAGTAGTTTAGGTACAACTCATTTTTTAACCAGTGCAAATATAATTGTTAGTGGTAATGATTTAAATATGAGTATAGGATCTCTTTTTGACAAAAATACAAGATATGATATAAAATTTAATATAGGATATAAAGAAGGTGAAGGTATAGGTGAACTTGCTACAGAGATAAATAAAATATCTGATAAAACAGGTGTAAGAGCTGATTATGAAGTTCAATATAAAGGACATGGTGGTGTTAAAGCTGGATGGACTGGAAATGATTTTTCTATAAATGGAGTGTTAATAGGTGCTATAGAAATTCAAGATGGCGATAAAAATGGGGTTTTAATAAACGCAATTAATTCCCAAACTCAATATACTGGTGTCAAAGCTTTTTTAGATGAAAATGGCAGATTGACATTAGATAGTATTGATGGTAGAGGTATAAAGATAGAAGATAGTTCAAATTCTTTTATGGCTTTAGCTGGACTTGATGCAAAAATTTATACTGGAGCTAAGATAAAGGATTTTAAAGCATTTAATGATGGTGGAGTTCAAATAAATGGAGTTGATATAAAAGCATCATCAAATGTTCAAGAATTTGTAGATAATATTAATGAGACTAGTGAAAAAAGTGGAGTATACGCGATTATAGAAGGAGATCAATATAGAATTTATTCAGTTGGTGACCCAAATGGAGTTATTGAAGTTACTGGTAATCAAGCCAAAAATACTGGATTAAAATTTACAACATTTAAAGGAGATTATGTTGATGCTGACAATGCTTTGATTAGGTATCAAGATAAACCAGGCATATCTATAGTATATATAGATGATGCAGGTGTAAAGCATACTTCAGACTTTATACCATTTTTGAAAAGTGATGGTCAAGAAAAATTTAATATGTATGATTTTGCAGATGCTATTAATGCTACAACTGCACAATTAGGTTTTAGTGCTAAGGTTGAAAAAAATGATAAAGGGCAATTAAGATTATCTATAAGTGCTCCAGATAATGTTAAAACAATAGTCGGATTTAATACCAATGATAATGAAGATCCAAATCGCCCAACTCCACCAAATAATGGTGCTGGAGTATTAGGTTTAAGACCTGAAAATTTAAAAGAGGCAACTGGCGTAAGATTGGATCAGAAATGGGAAGAATATGGTAGATTATCTTTAGTTTCTAGCGGTGTGATAGATATACAAATTTCAGGTAATGGTGTTAGTAATAATACTATAATAGGATTAGATGATGATTTAAAAGATTGTAATGGTGCTTTTGTGAGTTTAAGAGAAATGATGGGTGTTATAGATAAAGAAATAGCTGATGCTATGGGAATGTTTGCAAATTCTTATAATAAAAGTGATAGTGTGTTTTTAACCTTAAAAAGATCTATGGTTTTGATGGATATAGCTGATAATTCTTTAAAAACTTTAGATTCTATAAGATCTGATTTAGGTAGTGTTCAAAATCAATTACAATCTGCAATATCTAATATAACTATAACTAGTATTAATCTCTTAAGCAGTGCTTCTAATATAAAAGATCTTGATTTTGCTGATGAAAGTGCAAATTTTGTAAAACTAAAGATTATACGCGAAAGCGGGTCTTTATTACTTAGTAAAAATAATTCTTTTCAACAACAAATGATTGAGATGCTTTTAAAATAATTTACAATAATATATTTTATTTAAAACAAAATTATTTTTATTTGAAAAATTCTTGAAAGAAATAAAAAATGGTGGCTCCGATTGGACTTGAACCAACGACCACCACCATGTCAAGGTGGTGCTCTACCAACTGAGCTACGGAACCTTAAAAAACAAAAATTATATAAAAATATTTTTACATTGTGCTTAAATTTAGCCTTTAGGTTTTTTCATATCTTTTAACCACAAATCCAGTTGCGCTTCAAAACCTACACCTTTGCTATGATAAAATTTTAAATTTTTTTCTAAGTATTGTTGTTTTACCCAGCCTCCAAAATCATGTGGGTAAAGATAGTTTTTTCTTTGTGGGTGATTATTATCAAGATGAGGTAAGATTTTTAAAGCAGGGTTGTTTTGGACATAATTTAGGGCAGAATTTATAGCTAGATAGCTTGAATTTGATTTAGGAGAACTTGCTAAAAAAACTACACATTGAGCTAAGATTATCCTAGCTTCAGGATAACCTATGTTTTTTACAGCTATTAATGTGCTTGTGGCTAAATTTAGTGCTTGTGGATTTGCATTAGAGATATCTTCACTAGCAAAGATAACTAATCTTCTAGCGATAAAATCAGCACTTTCTCCCCCATCAATCAACCTTGCAAGATAATATAAACTTGCATTTACATCACTTCCCCTTAGACTTTTTATCAAAGAACTTGCAAGTTTATAATGCGTATCTTTGCTTGAAGTGCCATCGCTTAAAACATTAGCTCTTAGTTTTTTTAAAGTTTCAAGTTTGATATGTGTAGGATTTAATGCTAATGCAAATTCGCATAAATTTAAAAAACTTCTAGCATCATTGGCACTTGAAGTGATTAAAAAATCTTTTGCATCATCATCGATTTTGCATTGTAATTTTTCTTGAATTTTTAAAGCTAATTTTTCTAAATCTTGGTTTTTTAAACCTTTGAATTCAAAAAGCATAGTCCTGCTTCTAATGCCTGAAGTTAAAGTAAAATAAGGATTTTCAGTACTTGCACCTATGAAAATACACTTTTGATTTTCTAAAGGCACTAAAAGCATTTCTTGTTGGGTTTTTGAGAGCCTGTGAATTTCATCGATAAAAATTAAAGGTTTGTATAAAGAATTGTCATAGTTGTTTAGTATTTTTCTTAGATCTTCAAGCTTAAAATTTCCACCATCAAATTCAAAAAAATCTACTTTAAAATCATTTGCCACAGCTCTTGCAAAAGAAGTTTTTCCACATCCTGCTGGACCAAAAAATATACTATGAGGAAGTTTTGAAAGAAAGATAAATTGCTTAAAAATTTCTACTAAATTTTCTTGTCCTAAAATCTCATCAAGAGTTTTAGGACGAAATTTCAAATTTAAATTTGACATTATAAGTTTGGATTAAATTCTTCTCCATTAAGGATAGCTTTGACATCACTTTTGTTACTATCATCATAGCTAAAATCTAGCGTATAACTTCCATTGTTATCTACAAAATACATATCAAAATTATTAAATTCAGGAATGATTTGGCTTGGAAGAAGTTCAGAGTTAATATTTGCTTGAGCTTTTATGTTGTTATCTTTGATTATAGCTTGAGCTTTTGCTTGAAATTTCTTTTCTTCTTTTGAGAATGAAAAATCATTTAAGAAAATTTCTGGATTGCTTTGTAAAAATTGATTTGATAAAACCATTAGTGAAAAAATATTTCCATCTGATTTTAGGTATTGATCATAAGCTTTTTTAGAGATATTAACCAATTTCATATCCATATTAATATTATCTAATGAAAGATTGTTAGAAGGTAGAGAGAATTTATCCATGCTAAATTTCAATGCGCCATCGTATTCATTGTTTGTATTTGTAAGAGTTTTTGCATTAGCCTTTAAATTGCTAACTATTACATCTTTTAAATCAATCAATTCTATATCGATTTTTTGCTCACCAGTGCGTGCAGGAGTGAAAATATCTTCGAGTTTTAAATTTTCAAAAGGAAATTCAGCTATTTTAACATTTTTCAATTCCATTTTATTATAATCATCCTCAAATAAAAAATGATTTAGATTTAATTGGATTTCTTTTACAAATTCTTCTTTAAGATCGATATTTATATCAAAATTTTTAACTAATAATGTTTTATTATCTTTAGTAGTGTTAATATCGTTAACTTTAGCATTGATAGCTATTTTATCATTTGCTTTGACATTAACAAATATTTTCATAATTTCTTTGTTTGTAAATAAATCATTCATATCTTCATTTTCATTGATAATAGAAATTTTTGCATTATTACTTACAAAGAAAATATTTGAAAAATCAATATTAATTGTAAAAATATAAAAGTCATTGAATGAAATTTTAAAGCTTCCTTTAGAATCTAAAAAGTTTTTAGTAAAATTGACATCTTTAACTTCATAATAATCTGTGCTTTTGCTTATGTGATTAAAAATTTTTTCATTGACAGAGCTAACATAAGAAGTTGAAATGAAAAATAAAACAACAAGTGTTGCTAAAAGGACGATTCCTGCAATAATTTTTTTCATAATTTTCCTTAAAAATAAATTTTGATTTTTAATTTTGGTAAGTATTTTAAAAAAACCGAGTATTATAAAATTTTTATATTTATACATTACTTAACTTTTTTTTCTATAATTGCATTATTTTAAATAAAGGTAAAAAAATGAAACTTTTTGGAACTGATGGAGTTAGAGGAAAGGCAGGGGAATTTTTAGATTCATTTTTAGCAATGCGTTTGGCTATGGCTGCTGGAATTTATTTTAAAGACAAAGCTCTTACAAATAATATTTTAGTAGGAAAAGACACAAGAAGAAGTGGTTATATGATAGAAAATGCCATAGTTTCAGGACTAACTTCTATAGGTTATAATGTTATAGAAATAGGACCTATGCCTACTCCTGCAATTGCGTTTTTAACTGAAGATATGCGTTGTGATGCGGGCATTATGATATCAGCTTCGCATAATCCTTACTATGATAATGGGATTAAATTTTTTGATGCACATGGCAATAAATTAGATGAACAAGCAGAAGCTAAGATAGAAGAAATTTACTTTAACGATAAGCTTATAGAAGAAGCTAAAACTACTAAATCACAAATTGGTCAAGCAAAAAGAATTGATGATGTTATTGGTAGATATATCGTTTCTATAAAAAATTCTTTCCCTAAAAATTTGACTTTAAAGTCAATGCGTGTGGTGCTTGATGTGGCTCATGGTGCATCGTATAAGGTTGCTCCAACCGTTTTTAAAGAGCTTGGTGCTGATGTAATTGTAATTAATGATAAACCAAATGGTTTAAATATCAATGAAAATTGTGGAGCTTTACATCCTTTGACTTTAGCAGCAGAAGTGAAAAAATTTAGAGCTGATGTGGGGTTTGCTTTTGATGGAGATGCAGATCGTTTGGTGGTTGTAGATGAAAAAGGTGAAGTAGCTCATGGAGATAGTTTGCTTGGAGTATTGGCTTTGTTTTTGAAAAAACAAGGAAAATTAAAATCAAGCGTAGTAAGCACTATAATGAGTAATGGTGCTTTAAAAGAATTTTTAAACAAACACAAAATTAAACACGAAACTTGCAATGTTGGCGATAAATATGTTTTAGAAAAATTAAAAGAATGTGATGGTAACTTTGGTGGCGAGCAAAGTGGGCATATCATTTTTAGTGATTATGCTAAGACAGGCGATGGTTTGGTGGCTGCATTACAATTTAGTGCTTTAATGCTTAGTGAAGAAAAAAGTGCTAGTGAAATTTTAAGCCAAGTTAAGCCTTATCCTCAACTTTTGCATAATCTTAAAATTTCAGAAAAAAAAGATTTATCTACCCTTGAAGGTTTAGATGCTTTAAAACAAGATTTAGAAAAAAAAGGAATTGCAAGTTTGTTTAGATACTCAGGGACTGAAAATTTAATTCGTTTGTTATTAGAAGCTAAAGATATAAAAATACTAGAAAAACAAATGAAAGATGTGGAAAAATTTTTTATGAAAGCACTTAATGCTTAAAATTTTTCCTTTGAAATTTTGGATTATTTTTGCTATTGTTTTTGCATTAGATCAAGCTAGCAAATATTTATTTTTACAAGGTTTAGGGTATAAAGGTGAATTTTTTGATTTGGTTTTGACTTATAATACAGGTGTAGCCTTTTCAATGTTTGCTTTTTTAGGTGCATATTTAAAATACATACAACTTATATTTATTGTGGTTTTGTTTGGATATTTGTTTTATCAAAAAGAATTTTTAAAAACCCATCTTGTGGCTTTTGCGATAATGCTAAGTGCAGGGTGTTCAAATTTATTAGATAGATTTGTTCATATTGGCGTGGTTGATTTTGTATTTTGGCACAAATGGTTTGAATTTGCTGTATTTAATCTAGCTGATGTGATGATAAATATTAGCGTGGTATTGATTTTGATAAAAGAATTTTTAAATAAAGGAGAGAAATGTTAGATTTTATAACCGAATGGTATTTATGGATTAAAATGGTGCATTATTTGGCTTTTGTATCTTGGATGGCTGGATTGTTTTATCTGCCAAGACTTTTTGTTTATCATGCAGAAAATAGTAACAATAAAGGTTTTGTAGATGTAGTAAAAATTCAAGAGCGTAAATTGTATTTTTATATACAAACTCCTGCAATGATAGCAACTTTAATCAGCGGTAGCTTAATGCTTCATGCTAATAAAGTTTTGATGGTAGGATCAGGATTTATGCATGCAAAATTAACCTGTGTTTTGCTTTTGATTATTTATCATTTGCAAAATTATTATTATTTAAGACAACTACAAAATGATGTTTGCAAAAAAAGCGGTAAATTTTTTAGAATTTATAATGAAGTTCCGACTATATTGTTTATTATCATTGCGATAATGATGGTTATAAGGCCATTTTGATAAAAGCCAAAAATGGCTTTTATCCTTTAAATTCCATACTTTTAAAATTTAATGGTTCAACATTTTCATGCATAATGCTAATATGATCTTTGTTTTTAATACGCTTATCGTCTCTAAATACAGCACGCACTAAATCCATACCTGTATAAAAATCTTTCATTAAAACCATAAACAAATAACGCCCAAATTCACTCACATATAATGTATCATTTTCTTTTTTAATGGCTTTGCTTAATTTAAGTCCTAAAAGTTCTATGAAAAGATCTTTTTCAAGATCGCAATTTAGTGTTTGATTGAATTTATTAATTTCTATTTTTCCTGCAAACATTTCTGTTAAAAATACATATTTGATAATTTCTTTCTTGCTAAAATTAGCTTTAGCTATGTTTGCATTTTGTTTTTCTTTAATCAAATTAGAATAATCATTTAAATTAAAAGCATTGATTAAAAGTTCTTCATCTAAGAAGCTAAATGCACCGCTTCCAACTCCTAAATATTCATGATGAGAGCTTACATACTCATCATTAAAACTACTTTTTTCCAAAGAAAAAGACCAAGCATTATTTCTTTCATAATCTTTGAAAAAATCTACAATTATTTTATAAAATTCAAACTCATTATCTTCAAAGCTTACCCCTAAAGTTTTGGCTATATTGTCTTTAGTGAGATTTGATTTCATCAATGGATAAGTAGTGATTTGCTGAGGTTTTAAATTTTTAGCAATTTGTAAATCTTTTAGCAATTGTTCTTTGGTTTGACTTGGAAAATTAAAAATTAAATCAAGACTCATTACAGGTAAAATTCCAATAGCCTTAGAAAGTTTTTCTTGTAATTGCTCACTAGATCCAAATTTATGATATCTTGCTACTTTTTTGAGTATATCATCATCAAAACTTTGTATGCCACAGCTTAAGCGATCGATCAATCCTTTAAAAATTTCTAATTTTTTTGGCTCTATATGATTAGGATCAGTTTCGCAAGAAATTTCTTTGATATTAAAAAGTTTTTTACAAAGTTCTAAAGTTTTAGCTAGTTCTTCTTCGTTGATCAAAGTAGTACCGCCTCCAACATACATGGAGCTAAAATCAAAACCTTTATCTTTAATTTGTTTAATTTCTTCTCTTAAGCTTTCAAAATATCTTTTTGATAAATTTTCATCATAGTAATATTTGTGAAAACTACAATATGGACAAAAAGTGTGGCAAAAAGGTATATGAGCGTATAACATATAAGATTTATTTGGATTTACCTTTTTGTTTTGTCCTGTTTTTAAAAGTTTCACATCAAAGCCATTTTCTAAAGATTTTTGCATAGCTTTATGTGAATATGCAAGTGCGGTTTTTTGTAAAAAATTCATGCTTTTCCTAAAAAATATGTAGTTGTTAAAATAAGGTTATAATTGTATCATATTTTTTTACAAAGGTTTAAATATGAAAAAAATATTTATAATTTGTTTTATTTTTATAATGGCATTTTTAAATATGATAAATGCAGCCCCTTTAGATGAAATTTTTTAAGATATCAATGTTTCAGGTAAGATGCAATATCGTTTTGAATACAACAGCCCTAAAGATAGAAATGATAAATCTCATCAAAGAATTAAAATCCCAACACATTAACAATTTGTGAAAAAAGTAATTTTAGTATTTATATTTTTTGTAAGTATAGCCAGTTGCATTCCTTTAGAAGAAGCTATTGAAAATCTTAATTTTTTTTACACCACCAAAGAAATGTTATCATTTTGTAGTAGATGCTAATAATTCAAAAACAACTAAGCCTTAAAGACTTAGTTGTTATAAAAATTTGTTTCTAAATTTTCTTCCATAGCTTTAATGTTTTCTTTAGAATTTTCCTTAGCATTAAATCCACCGCCAAATGCTTTAATCACATCTACTATAGAATTTGCTAATTCATAAGAAGAGCTAGTATATGAAAGTTTTGCGTTTAAATAATTTCTTTGATCTTGTAAAAAATCAGCTAAATTAATCACCCCATTTTCATATCTTAAAGTAGAAATTTCATAGATTTTGCTTTGAGCTATAAAGAGATTTTTGTAATTTTGCTCATTTTCATAATAACTTTTGCGGTTAAACAAAGCCAGTCTGATTTCTGCAAATGCTGTTTTTAAAGTATTTTCATATTGTAAAAATGCTTCATCTTTAGTGAGTTTTGCTATATTGACATTATTGACTATTTCACCCCAATGAAAAATTGGCATCATAAAATTTCCAGCTACTCCCCAAGTACCACTTCCATTTTTGACTAATAAATCTAAATCTTTGCTTTGAAAGCCTAAAAGTCCTGTTAAAGAAAGACTTGGTAAAAATGCACTTCTAGCAACCCCAACAAGATAGTTTTTTTCTTCTAAAGTTTTTAAACTAGCTTGGATATCAGGTCTTTGAAGTAAAATTTCACTCCCTATGCCTTGTGGTATTTTAATATCATATTGTCCAATTTTTGAATAGTTTATACCATTATAAAGTATATCATCGATATTGTTTGAAGTGAGTATTTTTAAAGCTTTGATGTTTGATTCTTTTTGTATTTTGGTATTAGTGAGTAATATTTTAGAATTTTCAAGCTCGGCTTTGAATTGATTAAGCTCGTATTCTCCTATAACTCCTAATTTAAAATGTTCTAATTTTAAGTTATAAGTTTTTTGATAACTTTGCATACTTTCTTCTAAAATTTTTTCTTGCTCACTTAAATTTGATATATTAAAGTATGTTTTTACAACATTAGAAATCAAACTAAGTCTAGCGCTTTCATAATCAAATTCGCTTGCTTTGAGCTTTGATTTAGACGCTCCATAGTTGTCTCTATATTTTCCCCATAAATCAACTTCGTAGCTTAAATTCAATCCTAGGTTAAAATCATTTCCATATGCAAAGTCTTGAGTTTTATTGCTTGGTGCGTTGATACTTGTTTTAGATCTTGCTCCGCTTGCACTACCATCAAGTTTAGGAAGCAAATCACTCCTTGATATACCTAAAGCTTCATAAGCTTTTTGTAAATTTAAAAAAGCAATTTGCAAATCATTGTTGTTTTTTAATGCTTGTTCTACCAAAGTATCTAAATTAGAATCGTTAAACATTTTCCACCATTGTTTGTCAATGCTTATGTTTTCATCTAGATTTTGTGTGTAATTTACATCAGAAATTTTTAAATTTGGTTTTAAACTACAACCTACTATAAAAAGACATCCTATAAAGAGTAGTATTTTACGCATGTGTTTTACCTCTTTTTTTATCAAGCCAATTGTTAAAACTTTCTAATAAATAGAAAAACAAAGGCACGAAAAATATTGCTATGGTAGAAGCTGCTATCATACCTCCAACAACTCCTGTTCCTATAGCATGACGACTCGCACTTCCTGCTCCATAAGCAAAAACCAAAGGTAAAATTCCACAAATAAATGCCAAAGAAGTCATTATAATAGGTCTAAATCTTAATTTTGCTGCATTTACCGAAGCTTCAAAAATGCTTTTGCCTTTTTTAAGGTGCTCTTCCATTGCAAATTCTACGATTAATATTGCGTTTTTAGCAGAAAGTCCTATCAAAAGTAAAAGTCCTGTTTGAAAGTATATGTCATTGTCTATACCTCTTAGCCATACAAAAAGCAAAGAACCAAAAACAGCAAAAGGCACTGCTGTGATAACAGCTAAAGGCATAAGCCATCTTTCATATTGTGCAGCTAGGATTAAAAATACAAATAAAAGTCCTAGTGCAAAAGCAACTTGACCAGCTCCGCTGCTTGTAACTTCTTGATATGCTGAACCAGCCCATGCTATGGAATAATCTTCACCAAGCGTTTCTTTTGCAACTTGTGCAATAGCATTGATTGCTTGACCAGAGGTATATCCTGGTGCAGGGGTTCCTTGGATTAGTGCTGAAGGGAACATATTAAAGCGTTTTACATCATCAGGTCCAACACTTCTTGAAAAAGTTAAAATGCTATCAAGTGCTATCATAGAACCATCTTTTGCCCTAACAAAAATATTTTTTAAAGCATTTTGGGTATTTCTAAAATCCCCTAATGCACTAATATTAACACGATAGTTTTTACCTAGCATTGAAAAATCATTGATATAGTAGGTTCCTATGGTGGCGCTTAAAGTATCAAAAACATCGTTTAAATTCAAACCATATAGTTTTACTTTGTCGCGATTAATATCTAGTTTAAATTGAGGAAAATTTGTATCAAGAGTTGTTCTTACATTGATGAGTTCTGGGCGTTTGTTTGCTACTTCTAATAATTTATTAACATCTTGTTGGATTTCATCATAGCTTTTACCGCTACGATTTTGAGCATACATTTCAAAACCACCTGTTAAGCTTAATCCTTGTATAGGAGGTAAGTTGAAAAAGTATGATTGAAAATTAGGATTTAAAAAATATTGTTTATTATACATACTAATAATATCAAAACTGCTTGTATCTCTATCATCCCAATTTTTTAAATTGATAAACATTGCTGCAGAATTTTCTTTTAATGAGCCTGTAAAAAGGTCATAACCTATCAATCCAACAACATTTGTGATATTTTCATTTTTCATTATTTGTTCGGTTAATGCATCAACTGATTGGGTTGTTCTATTGAGTGAAGAAGCAGCTGGTAAATTGACAATCGATAAAAAACTACCTTGATCTTCTTCAGGAACCAAAGAAGTTGGTACTATTTTAAATAATGCTACTAATCCTATTAAAAATATGAAAAAAATTAAAACAAATCTAACGGTTCTTTTTAGTATATAAGCAACCCCAGCACCAAAAACATTAACAGACCAATCAAAAAAATCATTGAATTTTTTTACAATATAAAAAGGCTCGCTATGAGTTCTTTTTAAAAATATCGCACATAAAGAAGGAGTTAGTGTTAATGCCACAAAGCCTGAAATCGTAACCGAAACAGCTAGGGTGATTGCAAATTGTTTTTGAATTTCTCCCACAAAGCCTGATATAAAAGATACGGGAATAAAAACTGCACAAAGCACAAGTACTATAGAAACAACAGGAGCTGCGACTTCTTCCATGGCTTTAATGGTTGCATCTTTTATGCTGATATTTGGATCTTCATGTATGATTCTATCGACATTTTCAACGACAATAATCGCATCATCAACAACTATACCAATAGCCAAAATAAGTGCAAATAATGTTAGTAAGTTGATGCTAAATCCTAAGATGTAAAGTCCAGCAAAAGTTCCTAGTATGGATACTGGAACGGCTATCATAGGGATGATGGTCGAGCGGAAATTTTTTAAGAATAAATACATCACAATCACAACAAGGATTAATGCTTCAAAAAATGTCTTTACCACTTCTTTAATAGAGGTTTTGATAAATAAAGTAGTGTCATAAGGAATTTTATATGCTAAGCCTTCAGGGAAATTTTTAGAAAGTTCTTCAAATTTTTTATGAACTAATTCTGCTGTGCTAACAGCATTTGCTCCAGTTTGTAAAAAGATTAATATAGGAGTGGCACTAGAACCATTTAATCTTCCATTAAAAGTGTATTCTCTTGAGCCCAAGGCAACTTCTGCTACATCTTTTAATCTTAAAAATGATCCATCTTCATTAACTCTTAAAATGATGTTTTCAAATTCTTTGGTATTTTTTAATCTTCCTTGCATAGTTACTGAATACACATAAGGAGATTTTTCTACCACAGGTTCTTGTCCTATTTTGCCTGTTGCATATTGAGCATTTTGTTCTCTAACTGCTGCTATTACATCTGTGGCTGTGATTTGATATCTATTTAGTAAATCAGGATTTAACCAAATTCTCATAGAATAATTTCTTGAGCCAACTGCTGCAGCATTACCTACACCAGGAACCCTAGCAAGATCA
This sequence comes from Campylobacter volucris, assembly GCF_008245045.1. NCBI lineage: Bacteria > Pseudomonadati > Campylobacterota > Epsilonproteobacteria > Campylobacterales > Campylobacteraceae > Campylobacter > Campylobacter volucris. Next base: position 1,510,584 of record NZ_CP043428.1, on the reverse strand, counting down.
TCTAAAATATTCAAAGCAGCATAATTATATACTTCTAGTACATCCATAGATCCATCAGGTGAGTATAAACTTGCAATTTCTAAGATATTTGTTCCGGTTTTTCTAACACTAACTCCGGTTTTTTTTACTTCTTCAGGAAGTTTTGCCATAGCAGCTGAAATTCTGTTATTAACATCGACTGTTGCTTGATCAGGATCTGTTCCGATGTTAAAATACACACTTAAAGTCATTTCACCAGATGAGCTTGAGGTTGAATCCATATAAATCATATTTTCAACCCCATTGATTGCATCTTCAAGAGGTATTGCAACTGTTTGAGCCACGGTTTGTGCATCAGCTCCTGCATAAGTAGCACTTACTTTAACAGCAGGTGGAGTTAAAGATGGGTATTGCTCTACAGGTAAAGAATAAAGCCCAATAAGTCCAGCCAAAGATATAATGATAGAAACAACACAAGCAAAAACAGGTCTTTCTATGAAAAATTTAGAAAACATTATTTATTCTCCAATACGCTAACACTTGAACCAGGTCTTATTTTTTTAAAATTATTGATAATCACTTTATCTCCATCTTTTAATCCTGTGTTGATAATCACTTTATCTGAAGTTTGATAAATAACATTAACAATGGTTTTTGCAACTTTTCCATCAACTAAAGTATAAACAAAAGTAGAGCTATCATCTTGTAATAGTGCAACTTGTGGAATTTCAAAACCATTTTTTTGAACAAATCCTCCAACACTTACATTCGCAAATGATCCAGGCATTAAATTTGAAGTATTATTATCAAAAATAGCTTTAGCTTTTACTCCACCGCTATTTGCATCTATAACGCTATCTATAAAATACAATTTTCCATTATAAATTTCACCGCCAATACTAGCTTGAACTTGAACATCTTCTAATTGCCAATTGCCATTTTTTATATTTTTATTCATACTGATTTTATCTACATCTGAGATATAAAAATCTGCAAAAATTGGATTAATGTTTGTAATGCGTACTAAATCAGTATTTGCAGTATTTACATAATCACCCACATCCACTAATGCATCGCCTAATACACCATCAAATGGAGCGCTAACTACTGTGTATTTTAAATCTAATCTCGCATTAGAAAGTTTTGCTCTAGCACTTTCTAAAGTTGCTTTTGTAGAATTAAATTTAGCCAAACTCGCATCAAATTCTTTTTGAGAAATGGCATTTTTTTCTATCAAAACACTATCTCGTTCAAAATTTTTCTTTGCATCTTCAAAATTTGCTCTTGCAACTAACGCATCGCCATAAGCTATATTTACATTTGCTTGGTATTTATCAGGTTCAATTAAAAACAATTTGTCGCCTTTTTTTACAGCCTGACCACTTTTAAAATACTTTTGTTTTATTTCACCGCTTACTTTAGGTTTTATCATGACATCTAAATCTGTGCTCAACTTTGCTGGGTAAGAAAATTTCAAAGGCAAATCTTTACTTTGCATTGTTATGATATTTACAGGTTGAGGAGGTAGTTGTTTTGCTTGATTATTTTGTTCTTTAGAGCAAGCTGATAAAATCATTAAAGCACATATAGAAGCGATAATTTTAGTTTTCATTTAATTCCTTAGTGTTGTATTTATTTAAAAAAAGTAATCAAAATTACACAATTTAGTATTCATTTTAACAATTTTTGGTTAATTAAAACTAACAAGTCCTTGGGTAAAAAGTTTAACAATTTTTTTCGCATGTGCTTTTTGTTCTTTTTTATCCATTAAAACTTTGTTTTCAAATGTGCTTTGTATAAAAAAAGAACCTCTAAGCATTGCACAAAAAGTGTAGCTTAAAAATTTTGCATTCTTTGCTAGCTTTTTGTTTTCCTTTGCAAATCTTTGTTGTAGCATAAATTCTATACCTGCTTTATTATTGCCTTTTAGCCATTTAGCAAAATCGATTTTTTCATTATAAATTTCAGAATATAAAAGTCTTACTATGGCAATGGTTTTTGTATTATTAAAAATTCCCAAATAAGCTAGAGCAAAATTATGCAAAAAATCTTCCAAGTTTTCATTTTCTTTAATGTTCATAGTTTCGTTAAAGATTTTTAAGAAATGGTTTTTTGTAAAATCATTTAAAATTGCTTCAAACAAACCCTCTTTGTTTTTATAATGTTGATAAACAGAGGAAAAAGATCCTCCTGCTTCTTTGATGATATCTTTAAGGTTGGTTGCTTCATAGCCATTTTTTAAAAACGATTCTGCTGCGATTTGTTTGATCTTATCAAGTCTTGCTTGAGATTTACTTGTTATTTTTTTATCCATAAAGTTACTCACTATGATTTAAAAGAGAATTTTTTGGATATACAAAATTACTTTCTCTTGTAACAACAATTTTTTCATCGTCTAAGGCATATGCTTTTATTATCAAAGGTATAACAGTATCTTTTCTATCATTATCTGCTAATTTTTTCTTTGCTTTTAAGACTACTATTTGTTTGCTTTTTTGACCCGCATCAAGCTTAAATGGCTTTTTAGGTCTAATAATTTCTAAGCCATCTTGTATATCTTTTAAATTTACATCAAAATAATATTCGTGTGGCTTGTTATCTGTATTTTGAAATAAGAAAATATAAGCATTTGTAATTTCGATTTCATTTTTTGAAGTTTTATGGATGTTATATAATTGGCTTGATCGATTGATGTTTAAAAGCATATGTTCTTTTTTACTTCCCATAATTGCTAAAGCTGTAAAAACTATACATAAAACCACTAAATACCCAATAGTTCTAAATCTAAGGTATTTAACTTTTGTATTATCTTGGATAGCTTTTGCACTTGTCCAATTAATCAAACTTGGGCGATCAAATTTAGCTTGAACTTTAGAGCAAGCATCAGCACATTCAAGACAATTAATGCACTCAAGCTGCATTCCTTGGCGTATATCTATATGTGTTGGGCAAATTTTTACACAGGCTTCACATCCTATGCATTCGCCTTGAGGGGGTTTTTTGTGAAGTTTAGTATGTCCATCGTAAATAACCCCACCTCTTTTTTCATCATAAATTACTTGTATGGTATTGTTATCAAACATAACAGATTGTATTCTTGCATAAGGGCATATATAAACGCAAAATTTTTCACCCAAATAAACTATATCAAAGGTAAAAGCCAAAGAAGCACAAAATAAAATTCCTAAAAGCAAAAGATGATCTTTAGGATTTTGTATATAGATAAAAAAATCTTCAGGTGGAACAAAATACCATAAAAAAGCACTCATCATAATTAAAGATAAAATATAAAAAATCACAATACTTAAAAATTTTCTTACAAAAAAACCTTGAGAAGGTTTTTGTTTGTTTTCAATGCTTTTATAAATTTTAAAAATTTTAGTTTGCAAAAGATCTCTATAAATGACTCTAGCAATGGTTTGCGGACAGGTCCATGCGCACCAAATTCTTCCTGCTAATGTCGTGATAAAAAGTATGGTTAAGAACATCCCTATAATTAAAAAAGGCATTAAGTATAATTCTTGTGTATCAAAAGCAATAAAAAATAAATTTAATTTTTTATGGTCAAAGCTTAATAGAAAAAAATGATTTCCATTGATTTTAACAAAAGGTAATAATATAAAAATGATCATAGATGTGATATAAGCTATATATCTTTTTTTAGTAAAATTGGTAACACAGCCACTCATGGTAATCCTTGTGCGTATAATTTTGCATAATTTTAGTCTTATAAAAATTAAAATATTCTTTGGTTTTAAAATTCTTATTTTTTTAAAGTTTGTATTGAATAAATAAAATATTTATTGATAATTGTGATATAATTTTAAGCCTAAATTTTATTAAGAAAGGTGGTGAGGGTCGTGCCAGGAATTAAGGTACATCCTAACGAGTCTTTTGATGAAGCGTATAGAAAATTCAAAAAACAAGTAGATAGAAATTTAGTTGTTACTGAAGTTCGTGCTAGAAGATTTTTTGAGCCTATGACTGAAATTCGCAAAAAACAAAAAATTTCAGCTCGTAAAAAAATGCTTAAAAGACTTTATATGCTTAGACGCTACGAGTCAAGACTCTAATACCAAAAAGCCGAGAAATCGGCTTTATCTCCGTAAATTTTTTATTGTGTTTTATTGATTAGATTTTGTTAATATAATTTTTGTTAAAATTTATTTTAAATTAATATTGCAATTTTAGGAAAATTTATGAAACATATAAAAAGTATATTAAAATTAAGTATGATTAGTGGCATAGCTGCTATTAGCGTAGGTGCTTTAAGTGGTTGCGGCGGCTCAAACGATACTAGTGCAAATAATGCTTTAGCTCAAGCTTCTAATACTCAAGGTGCTTTTGTCATTATAGAAGAAACCGCTCCAAATCAATATAAAATCAAAGATCAATTTCCAAGCGATGAAACTAGAGTTGTATTAAAACAGCTTGATGGTACTGAAAGAGTTTTAAGCAAAGAAGAAATGGATAAATTAATCCAAGAAGAAGCAGCAAAAATAGACAATGGAACTTCAAATTTAACCAATCCAAATAATGCTTCTATGAGTAGTGGTGGTTTATCTTTAGGAGAAACTTTACTTGCAAGTGCAGCTGGAGCTATTTTGGGTAGTTGGATAGGTTCAAAGCTTTTTAATAATCAAAATTTTGCAAACCAACAACGCGGAGCTTTTTCAAATCAAAGTGCATATCAAAGAAGTGTTAATAGTTTTAATAAAGCAGGTGCTACGACAAATTCAGGATCAGGTGCTAAAAAATCAGGTTTTTTTGGCGGTGGCTCAAAAGCTACTTCTTCAACTCAAAATTCATTTGGTTCTTGATTAAGTAAAAAAGGAAAAATATGAAATTTTTAAAAGTAAATCCTTTGGAAAAATCTTATTTAGAACAAATGGGTTTTTCATGGCATACGGATAATGATGGAAGTGATTATTTAGATTCTAATTTAATTTGCGTTAGTGAAAATGAAGCCAATGCTTATTATGAAGCTGTTAATGAGCTTTATGATATGTATGTAGCAGCAGCACAAGAAGTTATAGATAATAATCGTTTTGATGAGCTTGGAATTCCATTTAATTTGATTGAAGCTATTAAAATGAGTTGGGAAAATGATGTGCATTGGCATTTATATGGAAGATTTGATTTAGCAGGTGGACTTGATGGAAAACCTATTAAGTTGATAGAATTTAATGCTGATACTCCTACTTCTTTATTTGAAAGTGCTATTTTGCAATGGGCTTTGTTAAAACAAAACAACTTAGATGAAAGTTTGCAATTTAATAATATTTATGAAGCTTTAAAAGATAATTTTAAAAGATTAATTACCTTAGACGAAAATGTTAGTGATTTTGAAAAATATTATGATGGATGGAAAATTCTTTTTTCATCTATAGCAGGAAGTGATGAGGATGCAATTACGACTAAATTTTTAGCTCATATAGCTAAAGAAGCTGGTTTTGAGAGTGAGTTTTCGTATATTGATGAGGTAGAATTTTCCCCAGATGGAGTTTTTAAAAATGACATTAATTTTGAATATTTATTTAAACTTATCCCTTGGGAAAATATAGCCATAGAAGAGGGTGAGCTTGCTATGCTTTTAACTCAAATTATGCAAAATCAAAAAGCCATCATTTTAAACCCTGCTTATACTTTGCTTTTTCAAAGCAAAGGTATTATGAAAATTTTATGGGAGCTTTATCCAAATCATCCTTTATTGCTTGAAACAAGCGATGAACCTTTAGCGGGTAAAAAATGTGTTAAAAAGCCTGTTTTTGGTAGAGAAGGGGCTAATGTGTCTATTATAGAAGCTAATGGTGATGTGAGTTTTCAAACAAATGGAGATTACCATAATAATCGTTTTGTTTATCAAGAATTTGCCGAGTTTAATCAAAATGAAAATGATTATTATCAAGCTGGAGTATTTTTTGCGTATGAAGGCTGTGGCTTGGGCTTTAGAAAAGGTGGCTTAGTGCTTGATAATTATTCTAAATTTGTAGGGCATGTGATAGAACAATGAAAATAGTATGCTTAGATGCTGCCACTTTGGGCGGTGCTGATTTATCTCTTTTTAAAAATTTTGGCGAATTTGAAGTTTATGATTTAACCCCTAAAGAAGAAGTTATAACAAGAATCAAAGACGCACAAGTGGTGATGATAAATAAAGTCATCATTGATAAAGAAGTTATAGATAATACTAATTTAAAATTAATCTTGCAGCTTGGCACTGGGGTTAATAATATCGATGTAGCTTATGCTAATTCAAAAAATATCATAGTAAAAAATGCCGCTGGGTATTCTACAAAAAGTGTTTTAAGCCATACTTTTGCACTAATGTTTGCTTTTTTAAATCAAATTCCTTATTATGATAGATGGAGCAAAGAAGGAAAATGGTGCCAAAGTCCTATTTTTACTGATTTTAGTAGAAATTTACACACATTAACAGGAAAAAGACATGGCATTATAGGTCTTGGCGCTATAGGTAAAGAAGTGGCAAAAGTATCGCAAATATTTGGTGCTAATGTGTGTTATTACTCTACTTCTGGAGTAAATTTTAATGATGAGTATAAGCAAGTTAGTTTAGATGAATTATTAACAACTTGTGATGTAATTAGCATACACTCTCCTTTAAATGAAAAGACAAAAAATTTACTTAGTAAAAAAGAACTAGATAAGTTAAAGCAAGGTGCAATTTTGATTAATGTTGGTAGAGGTGGCATTATAAATGAAGATGATTTAGCTTGGGCTATTGATGAAAAAAATATAAAAGTAGGACTTGATGTGTTAGAAGTTGAACCTATGATTGCTAATCATCCATTGCTTAAAATCAAAAACAAAGAAAATTTAATCATCACCCCGCATGTTGCATGGGCTAGCGTAGAATCGATACAAAATTTAGTCCAAATAGTTTATGAAAATCTTAAGGAGTATGTAGAAAATGGCAAATGAACATAGTTTTGATATAAGCGGTGAGATCGATAAACAAGAATTAAAAAATGCACTTGAGCAGGCCAAAAAAGAACTTGATAATAGATATGATTTAAAAGGCATAAAAAGCGAAATCGAGTTAAATGAAAAAGAAAGTGTTTATAAGCTTATTTGTTCTAGTGAATCCAAGCTTGATGTTTTAAAAGATATACTTATTTCTAAGCTTATTAAAAGAGGGATTAATCCAAATGGTATAAAAGAATTAAGCAAAGAAAGTGGTGCTAATTTTAGATTAAATTTAAAAGTAAATGATGCAATTGATGCAGATAGTGCTAAAAAAATCAATAAAGCTATAAAAGATAGTAAATTAAAAGTGACTTCTAGCATAAGAGGTGATGAGATAAGAGTCGTTGGAAAGCAAATTGATGATTTGCAAAGTGTTATGAAGATAGTAAAAGATTTAAATTTAGAACTTAATCTAAGTTTTAAAAATCTTAAATAAAATGTTGAAAAATATTTTTCTTTGTTTTTTGTGTTTGTTTTTGAGTTCTTGTGCTATAAAAAATAAAACACAATCACAAAGCGTTTTTGTTGTTTTGAAAAATTCTCAAATCAAATTTAATGATTATGGCTTTTTATACCAAGGTAAAAACGATATAAATTTAGAACTTTATAATGCTTCAAAAGCACTATTTACACTAAAAATAGCAGATAATATCTGTATAAATGGTGTGTGTTATACTAAAAAGCTTTTTAATAAAAAATTTTTTAATTATGAGTATTATGATGATTTTTTAAAAGATCTTATTTTGCAAAAAGCAATATTTAATAATAAAAATAAAATTACAAATTCTTGTGGCTTTATACAAGAGTTAAAAAGCAAAGATTATGAAATTTTTTATGAAGTTTGCGATGGCAAGATGAGCTTTAGCGAAAAAAAATCAAATATTAAATTTAGTATTACTCGTATAAAAAATTAAAAGGAAAATATGAAAGATTTAAAACTTTTTTTAAAAAATACCACTAAAAGTAATATATATAAAAATCTACAATGTAACGAAGATGAAATTTTAATCTTAAAGCAAATGTGTAAAAGTTATTTACAAGCTAATACTAGTATCAATGCTTATAGTTTATTGAGTGAAATTTTTAAGACAGAAGATTATCAATATCTTGATCATCTTCAAAATTTAAAAAATCTTATTGAAAAAGGCTTTATAGTTCAAATTTTTTCTGATTTTAAAACTAGTAAAAATTCTAATTCGCTTTTGAATTTGCTTCAAAGTGATTTGAGTTTGAGTGAAGTTTTTTTGCAAGTTTTAGAAAATAAGCAAATAGACTTTTTACAAGAAGAAGGTTATGAAGATCATATGGCTTATTTAAAAGATGAATTTTTTAAAATAGATTTATATCAAAGATTGAGATTTTTTGCTAATAGCAAGGAACAATTAAAAATCAAAGAAGATATTAAAAAATTTGAAAATTGTATTAAAAAAAGACTTAAAAAAAGTAATATCACCAATGTTTTAATGGATATTTTTAAAGAATATTCTTTGAATGACAAAGAACGCTTGATATTTGTGAGTTTATTAAAAGAAGAATATTTATTAAATACCGAAAATTCTTATAGTAGAGATTATAATTTTTTACTCCATTTAATTAGCAATGATACCAACGAAAAAAAACAAAACAAATTTTTACTAGATGAAGATTGCAAGCTTATTAGCTCTAATCTTATAGAATTTGATGAATTTGTAAATTCTTTAGGGGATATTTCTAAGACTTTTTATTTAAGTGATGATATTTTGCAAAGAATTATAAATCACAAAGAACCAAAGAAAAATAAAAAAATAAAACTGCAAAATTTAGTGAAAAATCAAGATATTTTTGAATTAATCGAACCAAATATAAATATCGATGATGTTATCATGCCACAAAGTACAAAAAATTTATTAGAAAATATCTTAAAACAGCAAGATAAAAAAGTCCTTCAAAGACTAAATAATTGGGGTATTAAAAGCAATAAAAATATAGAAGCAAAGATTATTTTTTATGGACCAGCTGGCACTGGCAAGACTATGAGTGCTTTGAGTATAGCTAAGGCTATGAAAAAGGCTATTTTAAGTTTTGATTGCTCTAAAATTTTAAGTAAATATGTCGGAGAGAGCGAGCAAAATGTAAGAAAAATTTTTGATACTTATAAAGAGCTTTGTCAAACAAGCAAACAAAGTCCAATTTTGCTTTTAAATGAAGCAGATCAGTTTTTAAGTACTAGAATTGAAAGTAGCGGTGGTGCTGATAAAATGCACAATCAAATGCAAAATATTTTTTTAGAACAAATTGAACGCTTTAGTGGAGTGATGATTGCAACAACGAATTTTTTAGAAAGTTTAGATGTGGCATTTTCAAGACGCTTTGATTATAAAATAGAATTTAAAAAACCTGATTTTTCACAACGCTTAATGATATGGAAAAAATCTTTGCCAAAAAATGCCAAATTTGATGAAGAATTTGATGAAGAATTGCTGGCAAATTATGAACTTAGCGGAGCGCAAATTGTAATGGTGATTAAAAATACTGCCTTAAAAGCTGCTGTGTGTAAAGATGGAATTTTTAAAATGAGTTATTTTTTAGAAACTATACAAAAAGAATTAGAATCATCTTTTGATAAAAATAAAATTGTTGGTTTTAAAAATTAAACTGATAACTCTTGTTAATGTTTCATTATGTTAAAACTTAATTTTGTAAAAACTTTCCTAGGCTTATATTTTTAAGTCTATATATTATCTATATAGACTTAAATTATTGTTTTATTATTTTGTAGTATATCAAAGCTTTATTTTATTAAAACTTCTTTTTCCTAGCATCTTCTAAGATATCATTAGCAATTTGATTAACATTTTCAGATATTGCAGCACTATCTTTAGCTATTTTAAGATTTTCTTGAGTTACATGATCAATTTGAGCTACAGCATCATTAATTTGAGTAATACCTGTAGTTTGTTCTTTAATACTTTCACCCATTTCATTAATAGATTGAACTAAGATATTAGTATTAGCTTCTATTTCACCTAAAGACTTTTGAGTTCTTTCAGCTAGGTTTCTAACTTCATCAGCAACAACAGCAAATCCACGACCATGTTCTCCAGCACGTGCTGCTTCAATTGCAGCATTTAATGCTAATAGATTGATTTGATCAGCAATATCTCCAATAATAGAAGTAACATTTTTAATCTCTTCACTTTGAGCAATTACTTCACTAGTTTTAGAAGAAACATTTTGCATAGAAGAAGTAATCTCTTCTAAAGCAGCAGCTGTTTCTTCTAAAGAAGAAGCTTGAGAAGATGAAGAATCAGTTAAGTCTTTTACTGCACTTTGTAATTTACCACTTTCAGTAGCAAGTAAATTAGCAAATTCAGAAGATTGTCTTAACATTTGTATGATTTCTTGTCCTAATACATTAGTAGTAATTTCTACTTCACCTTTAGCATCTTTTACTTCTGTAGTAAAGTCTAATGCTTTATAGCTATCAAATACACGATTAATTTCATTCATATTAGAACCAACTTTAGCTTGTAATACATGAAGCATATTGTTTAATACATTTTTTAATTCTACTAATTGAGGACTAGCAGGAATTGCTGTAATTCTTGCTGTTAGATTACCATGTTCTATTTCTTTAGCTGTTTCAACCGATTGTTCTACTGCTTTAGCATCTTGTTCTAAAGCATTTTTAGTTTTAGTGATGTTTTCATTGATAGCTTTAGCTATAGCTCCAAATTCGTCATTGGTTTTAACATCTATTAGATTAGAATCTTTGGTTTTATGATTGATAAAGTCAAAGAATGAGTTAAGACCTGATTGGATTTTTTGGAGTGGGGAGAGGTTGTATTGGATTACTAGTTTGACTATGATTAAAGAAGCAATAATTGCAATAATTCCTATTATAAATTGTTGCAATAATAATTCATCTGAAGATTGTGTATAAAGTTTTTTCTCTGTTACAGCGCAAACAACATAATTACTATCATTTATTTTTGAACAAGCTATCATTTGATTTATTCCTGCAGCATCTTTTGCTTCAAATAATTCATCGTTATTTGGGTCTATATATTTTGGATGGGCAGATAGTATGCTAGCAATTGCCTTTGATAGAGTTGTATTTTGAAGAATTTTTTCTTGTTTTTCATGTAATAATGGATACCCTTCTTTATAGTTAAACACCGCAGCATAAGAAGTGGAGCTTTTCCCAAGTACTAAAACATCACTAGAAAATCTTTCAAGATCATAATCACCACCAACAACGCCTATAAAATTTCCATCTTTGTATATAGGTGTAGCATAAGTTATACTTGTTTTACCAGTGCTTGCTGATTTATAAGGTTCAGATATAATTAATTTTCCCTCTTTTTTTGCTTGTTTATACCATCCTCTATTTTTTAGATCATAACCTTGTTTAATACCATTTACAACACCATTTGATCTATGTAATAGGCCAGTATCTTCAAATCCAACATAAAACAAATCAAAATTGTTAGCATTTTTGATGGTTTTGAGCATTTCTGTTAATTGATCTCCTCTAGATGTAAGATCTAAAGCAATTTGTTTGGAAAATTCTTTAACGACATTTTCTTTGCTAAAAGAATAAAGCTCATACATCTTTTTCACATCAAATAATGTTTTAAGTTGTATGTCTTGTAAAATTTCACTTTCTCTATGTTGCGTATTATTATAACTGATAAAACTCACGATAGATAACACTACAACAATTAAAATGCAAACTACAATAGTAATTTTAGCACTGATAGTTTTGATCATAAACATCTCCTAAACTTTTTAATTTACATTCTGTATTATATATTTAAATTTAAAAGATAATTTAAATTACTTTTTAATATTAATAAAAAAGTTCATTGGATTATTTTCTAGTATAATGAGTGTAATGCGTTTAAAAAATGTTAATAGTCTAAATAAATATTATCAATAAACTTTTATCAACCCAACCCAACCATCTTGAATAATTATTTATTTATAGAGTTAATAAGCTATCAATTTTGATGTTTTAATCATTTAATTTTTTACTTATATTAAAATCAACAACACTACTAATATAATAAACCTATAATATTATAGGTTTTAATTATAGATTTTATAAGTTTTATAAGTTTTAGTTTTAAAAAACCTCTTAAGCTTATATTTTAAGTCTATATATTATCTATATAGACTTAAATTATTGTTTTATTATTTTGTAGTATATCAAAGCTTTATTTTATTAAAACTTCTTTTTCCTAGCATCTTCTAAGATATCATTAGCAATTTGATTAACATTTTCAGATATTGCAGCACTATCTTTAGCTATTTTAAGATTTTCTTGAGTTACATGATCAATTTGAGCTACAGCATCATTAATTTGAGTAATACCTGTAGTTTGTTCTTTAATACTTTCACCCATTTCATTAATAGATTGAACTAAGATATTAGTATTAGCTTCTATTTCACCTAAAGACTTTTGAGTTCTTTCAGCTAGGTTTCTAACTTCATCAGCAACAACAGCAAATCCACGACCATGTTCTCCAGCACGTGCTGCTTCAATTGCAGCATTTAATGCTAATAGATTGATTTGATCAGCAATATCTCCAATAATAGAAGTAACATTTTTAATCTCTTCACTTTGAGCAATTACTTCACTAGTTTTAGAAGAAACATTTTGCATAGAAGAAGTAATCTCTTCTAAAGCAGCAGCTGTTTCTTCTAAAGAAGAAGCTTGAGAAGATGAAGAATCAGTTAAGTCTTTTACTGCACTTTGTAATTTACCACTTTCAGTAGCAAGTAAATTAGCAAATTCAGAAGATTGTCTTAACATTTGTATGATTTCTTGTCCTAATACATTAGTAGTAATTTCTACTTCACCTTTAGCATCTTTTACTTCTGTAGTAAAGTCTAATGCTTTATAGCTATCAAATACACGATTAATTTCATTCATATTAGAACCAACTTTAGCTTGTAATACATTAAGCATATTGTTTAATACATTTTTTAATTCTACTAATTGAGGACTAGCAGGAATTGCTGTAATTCTTGCTGTTAGATTACCATGTTCTATTTCTTTAGCTGTTTCAACAGATTGTTCTACTGCTTTAGCATCTTGTTCTAAAGCATTTTTAGTTTTAGTGATGTTTTCGTTGATAGCACTTGCCATTTTTCCAAATTCGTCATTGGTTTTAACATCTATTAGATTAGAATCTTTGGTTTTATGATTGATAAAGTCAAAGAATGAGTTAAGACCTGATTGGATTTTTTGGAGTGGGGAGAGGTAATATGACATTAAAAAGTATAAAAACATTGTTGAAATTAAAACTAAAATTATTACAATTATTATTTGTCCAACTAATCCTCTATTGGCTTCTTTTAAAATCGTGTCTAAACTCGCTGATGAACAAATAGAATAAGATGTTCCGTAGAAATTTTTAACATTATTACAAACACCAATAGTATCATTGCCTTTCATGTCTTGATATTCAAAAATTTGCATATTACCTGATTTGGAAGATTCTGCAAATAAAATATCATGTTCTTTGGTTTTTTCTTGTATATGTTCAGATGATATAAAAGGAATTTGATTAGAATCCATAACGACTAATTTTTCTCCAACACTTTCCATTGAAGGTTTGATACTTTCTAAGTCGATATCTATACCAAAAACAGCTAATAATTTATTGTCTTTGTATATAGCTCTTACTATACTGATGCAAGGATTTTTTGTTAATTCATCGATATACACAGGTGTTACATATAATTCGTTTTTACTTATTGCTTGTTTAAACCATTCTTTTTCTCTAGCATCAAAAGTAGAACTTTTTTTAATAACATCAAAAAATTTATTTTCTTTATCAGATACAGGAGAGCTAATAATAACATCTCCATTTGGTAATCCTATAAAAGAACTTAAAGCACCCATTGTTTTTAATGTTTTTAACTTATAAGAAAGATCATTTAAAAGAATTTCATTGCTTGATTGTGTATTTTTAACTTCATTATCGACATATTTTATCCAATTTTCAAAACCATCAATTTTACCAGTTATGAAAGTATTAAAAATGGTATTTGCTGAAGATACTTTTGATATTTCATCGGTTTGTTGATTTTGTATCAATATATCTTTACTAAGAATAAAACTTAGCAAACCTAAAATTATCAGCATTATTGCTGAACAAATAGAAGCAATTAAAGCTATTTTTATCTTTATGCTATTCATAAATTCTCCTAATATGTTTTATTTACATAATTTTGAAATTTTATAGCTAAAAAACAAATTAAATTTTTAATTATAAAAAAACAAATGATTTTATATTAATGTTTTTATTGTAAATAGTGAGTAAGATAAATTATTAAGAACAAAAATATTTACTAAAAGTTTATTTAGCATTTTAGACTTTCAAGTCTAAAATGCTTATTAACTAACACTAAAACTTCTTCTTCCTAGCATCTTCTAAGATATCATTAGCAATTTGATTAACATTTTCAGATATTGCAGCACTATCTTTAGCTATTTTAAGATTTTCTTGAGTTACATGATCAATTTGAGCTACAGCATCATTAATTTGAGTAATACCTGTAGTTTGTTCTTTAATACTTTCACCCATTTCATTAATAGATTGAACTAAGATATTAGTATTAGCTTCTATTTCACCTAAAGACTTTTGAGTTCTTTCAGCTAGGTTTCTAACTTCATCAGCAACAACAGCAAATCCACGACCATGTTCTCCAGCACGTGCTGCTTCAATTGCAGCATTTAATGCTAATAGATTGATTTGATCAGCAATATCTCCAATAATAGAAGTAACATTTTTAATCTCTTCACTTTGAGCAATTACTTCACTAGTTTTAGAAGAAACATTTTGCATAGAAGAAGTAATCTCTTCTAAAGCAGCAGCTGTTTCTTCTAAAGAAGAAGCTTGAGAAGATGAAGAATCAGTTAAGTCTTTTACTGCACTTTGTAATTTACCACTTTCAGTAGCAAGTAAATTAGCAAATTCAGAAGATTGTCTTAACATTTGTATGATTTCTTGTCCTAATACATTAGTAGTAATTTCTACTTCACCTTTAGCATCTTTTACTTCTGTAGTAAAGTCTAATGCTTTATAGCTATCAAATACACGATTAATTTCATTCATATTAGAACCAACTTTAGCTTGTAATACATGAAGCATATTGTTTAATACATTTTTTAATTCTACTAATTGAGGACTAGCAGGAATTGCTGTAATTCTTGCTGTTAGATTACCATGTTCTATTTCTTTAGCTGTTTCAACCGATTGTTCTACTGCTTTAGCATCTTGTTCTAAAGCATTTTTAGTTTTAGTGATGTTTTCATTGATAGCTTTAGCTATAGCTCCAAATTCGTCATTGGTTTTAACATCTATTAGATTAGAATCTTTGGTTTTATGATTGATAAAGTCAAAGAATGAGTTAAGACCTGATTGGATTTTTTGGAGTGGGGAGAGGTTGTATTGGATTACTAGTTTGACTATGATTAAAGCAATTACTATTGCTATTAAACCTACGATAATTTGAGCAAACAAAGCTTTTTTTATAGGATTTGTATAAGCACGATTTTCTGTAATTGTGCAAACTTTAAAATTTGGATTAATAGTGGCATTACACATTACTTGATAAGCTATGCCTTTGTCATCTTTTGCTTCAAATAAAGAATCTCTATTATCTGGATCTAGATAGTATGATGGATTTGTATTAATGATTTTTGAAATATTTGTTCCTAGTTGATCTTTTGTCAAGATTTTATCTTGATTTTCGTGGAACATAATCTCACCTTCGTTGTTATAAACAACTGCATAAGTAGTAGCAGATCTTCCAAAAGCTAAAACATCTTTAGAAAAAGAACTTAGTGTATAATCACCACCAACAACGCCTATAAAATTTCCATTTTTATATACAGGTGCTGCATAAGTCATAGTAACAACGCCATCTGTTGATGATCTATAAGGGTTAGTTGCGATGACTGCTTTTGCTTGTCTTGCTTGTGTATACCATATGCTATTTTGTAAATTAAAACCTTTTGCAGAATTTAAAAACTGCCCATTTGATAAAAACACACCATTTAGCTCTTCAATACCAAAGAAAGTTAATTGGAAATTAAAAGCCTTTTGAAAAGACCCAATAAGTGATAGAATTTGTTCTTTATCATCCAATGGAACTTTAGAAAGTTCATCTGCTAAGGTATTGATAGCATTTCTTTTGCTTTGTCCATAATTGTTAAATGTTAAAGTTACATCATCCATTGTTTTTAATTGAACATCTTTGATGAGTTCAAAAGTATTATTTTTGGTTTGAAAATAACCTAAAACACTGACTATACTTAAAATCATGACAATCAAAAATCCAACTATTGATGTCATTTTGCCTGATACATTTAGTTTCAACATCGTTTAATTTCTCCTTATCTTAATTTTGTTTGTAATTTGTTGTTTATTTTTTAAAAATATAATAACTTTTCATTTAATTTTTATTATATTTTTAGTTTAGTAGATGGAATTATATTTAAAAAAATTAAATTTTTTATTAATTTGTAATAAAAATAGTTTTTATATATATTTAAGCTTATATTGATATAATTTTGACTTCATTTTTATTTGCGGGAATAGCTCAGGGGTAGAGCACAACCTTGCCAAGGTTGGGGTCGCGAGTTCGAATCTCGTTTCCCGCTCCATTATCACCCGCCCGGGTGGTGGAATTGGTAGACACAAGGGACTTAAAATCCCTCGGAATTTTTCTTCCGTGCCGGTTCAAGTCCGGCCTCGGGCACCACATTTATTGGGGTAACTCAAGGCGACATAGCCAAGCGGTAAGGCATGGGCCTGCAAAGCCTTGATCTCCGGTTCGAATCCGGATGTCGCCTCCAATCATTTTGAAAATTTTATATATTCGGGAGATGGCTGAGTGGTCGAAAGCGGCGGTCTTGAAAACCGTTGAGGGTAACACCTCCAGGGGTTCGAATCCCTTTCTCCCGGCCACTTTTATGCGTCTAAAACAGCACCCTTGCTAGCATTGCTTACTAATTTTTGATACATTTTTAACCATCTTGAATTTATTTCTTTTTGCAATGGCTTAAATTCAGCTTTTCTTTTTGTTATTTCTTCATTGCTTAAATTTGTATTTATACTATAATTATCCACATCTATTTCAATTTCATCCCCGTCTTTTAAAAGGGCTATTAACCCACCTTCAGCAGCCTCAGGGGAGATATGGCCTATACTAAGTCCTCTAGTAGCACCACTAAAGCGTCCATCTGTAATCAATGCTACATCAGCTCCAAGTCCCATGCCAGTTAAAAGTGAAGTAGGACTTAGCATTTCTTGCATGCCAGGCCCACCTTTTGGACCTTCATAGCGTATAACACACACTTGTCCTTTTTTAACCTTTCCTTTTATAATGCCTTTTATAGCTTCTTCTTGAGAGTTAAAACATATTGCCTTGCCTTTAAATTTACGCTGACCCATGATTCCAGCAGTTTTTATAACACAACCTTGCTCAGCCAAATTTCCAAATAAAATCGCAAGTCCACCTACACTAGAATAAGCATTGTCTAATTTTTTAATGATGCTTTCATCTTTGATTTTTGAATTTTTTATACGATCTTGTAAAGTTTGTCCGAGTATGTCCATAGCATCAAGCTCTAAAATATGATCTTTTTTATTTGCAAGTTCGGCTATTACAGCACTTACTCCACCAGCTTTATGGATATCTTCCATATATACACTATTTAGCGAAGGTGCTATTTTGGCAATGTGCGCTACATTTTTACTAATTTCATTTAATTCTTTAATATTTAAATTTACACCTGCTTCATAGGCAATTGCAAGCATATGTAGTATTGTATTAGAGCTTCCACCCATAGCCATATCAACTATTAGAGCGTTTTTTATGGATTTTTTAGTGATGATATTTTTAATTTTAAAGCGTTCATCGAGTGCTATTTGGCAAATTCTGCGCGCTGCTTTTCTTAAAAGCTCTTCTCTTTCTTTACTTAAAGCTAGTATGGTGCCATTGCCTTCTAGTGCTATACCCATAGCCTCACATAAAGTATTCATAGAATTTGCAGTAAACATTCCAGAACATGAACCACCGCTAGGACAGGCTTTGCATTCTATATCTTTTAAATCATCTTCATTGATTTTTTTTGCTTCATATGCACCAACTGCTTCAAAAACTGAACTAAGGCTGATTTTATCACCATGTTTGTTTACCCCAGCTCTCATAGGCCCACCGCTTACAAAAATAGTAGGAACATTTACTCTTAAAGCTCCCATTAACATACCTGGTGTGATTTTATCGCAATTTGGTATGCAAATTAAAGCATCAAGTTGATGAGCATTCATCACAGTTTCTATAGAATTTGCTATGATTTCACGACTTGGCAAAGAATAAAGCATACCATCATGTCCCATTGCTATGCCATCATCTACTCCTATGGTATTAAATTCAAAAGGAATACAGCCATTTTTTTTGATTTCATCTTTAATGATTTTTGCATAATCGTTTAAGAAAAAATGACCTGGAATGATATCTATATAGCTATTTGCAACTCCTATGAAAGGTTTGTTAAAATCATCATCGTTTAATCCACATGCTCTAAGTAAAGAGCGATTTGGTGCTTTTAAATGTCCTTTTTTGATAGCATCACTTCTCATCAATAAGCCTTTTTTAAAAGTAAAAAATCATTTTATGCTTTTATTTTGCAATTTTTGCTTAAATTTTTTAAACTTAAAAGAATATTTAAAAAAATCATTTAAAATGTAAAATCTTTTATTTTTATTTTTGTAAGGAAAAAAATGCTTTTGACCAATCCTGTTTTTATGGGCGTTATTTTAATGACGCTATTGTGTTTTTTTAGGTTTAATGTGTTGCTTAGTGTTTTACTTAGTGGTATTTTTGTAGGTGTTTGGTCAAAATATATGCATTTAGAACATCTTGATTTTATAAGTTTTTTTACACAATTACCTCAAGCTATGATGGATTCTATGAAAATTTTGATCGATGGTATGCAAGGAAATTTACAAACTGCTTTGAGTTATATTTTACTTGGTGCAGTTGCTGCTGCTATATCAAAGACAAATCTTACGGCGTATTTGATAAAACTTGTATCAAATTTTATATCCCATAGAAAATATGTGTTAATACTTTCTTTGGCTTTGATTGCGTGTTTTTCGCAAAATTTAATTCCTATACATGTGGCTTTTGTTCCTTTACTTATACCGCCTTTGTTGATGATTTTTAATAAATTAAAAATTGATCGTAGGGCTATAGCTTGTGCTTTGACTTTTGGACTTACTACTCCTTATATGGTGGTTCCGTTAGGATTTGGACTTATTTATCAAACTCTATTAGTGGATAATTTAAATTCAAATGGTGTTTTGATTAATCTTGATCAAGTTTCAAACACGATGATTTTTGCTGTAATTTGTATGTTAGTAGGATTATTTTTAGCTGTGTTTGTATTCTATGCAAAACCAAGAGAGTATAAAGAAGAGCAAATTTCTAAAATGGATTTTGATAATTTGACTATGGGTAAAAAAGAATGGGGAGTTTTAGCTGGTCTTGGACTGACTTTACTTTTGCAAATTTTAACACACAATCTTCCATTATCAGGTCTTTTGGGTTTTGTTTTGATGGTGCTTTTGGGTGGAGTAGAATATAATAAAGTAAATTTAGTGTTTGATGATGGGCTTAAAATCATGGGTTATATAGCATTTGTAATGCTTGTAGCTTCTGGATATAGTGAAGTTTTAAAGCAAAGTGGTGGTATTGATGAGCTTGTTAGAGTAAGTGTGCCTTTTATGGATCAAAGTCATTTTTTAGCTATTTTGATTATGTTAGCTATAGGGCTTTTAATCACCATAGGTATAGGAAGTTCATTTGGAACTATTCCTATTATAGCGACTTTATTTTGCCCAATTTGTCTTCAGCTTGGTTTTTCTCCTGTTGCGATTATTTTTATCATAGGAGTGGCTGGAGCTTTAGGGGATGCTGGATCTCCTGCTAGCGAGACTACTTTAGGTGTGAGCGTAGGATTAAACGCAGATGGACAAGGTGATCATATAAAAGATACTTGCATACCTACTTTTATATTTTTTAATGGCTCGTTATTGGTTTTAGGTAGCATTATAGCTTTTTTCTTGCTTTAAATTTAGAAGTCTTTAAGACTTCTTTGCCATTTTTGATAATCATCAAAATAATTTAGATTGATAAATTCATCTTCATTTTCAAATTCTATAAATTCAGCTTTCATTGTAGAGCAAAAAACACTTAGTTTGTGATTATTTTCTTTTAAAAATTGTAAAGATTTTTCATAATTTTTACTATGATAAAATCCACATAAGTAATGCTTATAATTTTTTGTGCTAGCCAAAAGTATATTTTGTGAATTTAAACGATGAAATAGCGTATAAATACTTTTTTTATTTATATTTGGACTATCTACGCTAATGATAAATATATAAGTATTTTGAAAATATTTAAATATAGAATTTAAAGCTAAAAGCGGTGAATAAAAAGAATTATTTTCATCTAAAATCAATGGCAATTTTTGATGAAATTTATTGTCTTTAGAACTAATAAAAACTTGATTAAAGATTTGTGAAAATTTTTCATATTGATAAAGCGTTAAATTTTTTCCATTAACTTCTAATAAACTTTTATCTTGCCCCATACGAGAAGATTTTCCACCACATAAAATCACACAAGGATAAGGAATTTTTTCCATAAAACCTCACAAATTGGTTAAAATATTTTATAATACTTTGTATGAAATATACAGATTTAATACAAATAAAAGATTATTTTTTATCCTTTAAAAGACTAAATTATCTAAAAAGACTTGATGATAATATTTTAGAATTAAGTTTAGATCATCAAAGTTTTATCATGGATTTAACTAGAGCTAATAGTGCAATTTATAAAGATAAAATCCAAGCTAAAAATTACAATGCGCCATTTGATTTTATGCTTAAAAAATATTTTTCCAATGCAAAAATTTTAGATATAAAGGTTTTAGAAAATAATAGAATTTTGTGTTTTGATGTTTTATCTGAAAAATCATATAAAAGTTATGATGCAAGAATTTACTTTGAATTTACAGGTAAAAATACCAATGTAATTATAACCGATATGAAAGATTTTATCATAGAAGCTCTAAGGCATATAGATAAAAGCTATCGGGTAGTAAAAATAGGAGAAAAACTAGAGGCTTTAAAAGCTTTTGAGATAAAAGAAGAATTTGTAAAAATTGATGATTTTGATACATATTTTTTACAAAAATCCAAAGAAATTCAGCAAAAAAGATTGCAAAATATAAAAGAAAATAAGATTTTAAATATAGATAAAAAGATTAAAACTTTAGAGCAAAATATCAATGATTTAGAAAAAGAAGAAATCTTAATAGAAAATGCAAATTTATTGAGCAAGAAAGCAGATGTTTTATTTGCAAATTTAAATTCTTTGCAAAATTTTCAAAGAAATTTTACTTTGCAAGATTTTGAAGGTAATGAGCTTAGTTTCAATTTGGAAAATACTCCTAAAATCAGCGCTAATGAATTTTATAAAATGGCAAAAAAACTTAAGCAAAAGGCTAAAAATATCAACATCGAACGAGAAATTTTGACTGAAAAATTAGATTTTTTGGTTAATCTTAAAGCGATGATTGTGAAAAGTTTTTCTTTGTATGAGCTTGAAATTTTAATGCCTAAAAAAACTAAAGCAGTGAAAAAAGAAGAAATAAATGCAGGGGTGAGTAGTTTTTACATAGATGGATTTAAAATCAGTGTAGGACGCAATGAAAAAGCCAATGAATATTTGTTAAAAATAGCAAAAAAAGATGATTTGTGGTTTCATGTGAAAGATTATCCAAGTGCGCATGTTATCATCACTTCAAATAAATTAAAAATAAGCCAAATGGTGTTAGAATTTGCAGCAAAAATTTGTGTGGAATTTTCAAAATTAAGTTCTGGGACTTATTTGGTCGATTATACTAGTAAGAATTTTGTTAAAATAAAAGAAAAAGCTTTTGTAAATTATACAAATTACAAGACTTTAAGCATTTTAAAGGAGTAAATATGCCTATAAGTCAAATAGGTGGCATACATTTTGCTAATCAAAATGCACCAGTGCATTCAGCGCAAGCAAGCAATGATCTTGCAAAGGATTCTTTTGCTACTTTAGTAAATATGAGCGAATTTCAAGCCAAAGAAAAAACCGTAGAAAAGCTTGAAAAGGTTAATCAATCTCATGAGCTAAGCGATGAAGTAAAAGAAAGACAAGAGGAAGAAAAAAAACATTCTTCTAAAAAAAATATGCAAGCTCAAGAAGAAGATGATGAGCAAGAACAAGAAGAAGAGGTTAAAAAAAGCTCTCATTTGCTTGATTTGAGTATTTAAATAAGGAAAAAAATGTTTTCTAAAACAAGAATTGCAAGTGCGATTATTATGATAGTTGCTGTTTTGGTTATAGCTTTGTTGGATAATTTTTTTATTAATTTTATACTTTTTGGAATTTTACTTTTTTTAGCTTTTAATGAAGCTAAAGCCATGTTTAAAACTAAATACGCAAGTGTTTTTTTAGCCTTAGGTGTTTTTATTATTGCTGTGATTTTAGATAAGCCTTTTTATGTAGGATTAGCAGGTGTGATTTTGATTTTAGGGTATTTAGTTTATAAAAAAAGTGATAATTTAAACGAATTAATGCCATATATTTATCCGACTTTGCCTATTTTAATGCTATATCAAGTTTTAAGCTATGAGGGTATGTTTGTATTGTTTTGGCTTATAGCTATAGTGGTTGCTTGTGATAGCGGGGCTTATTTTATAGGAAAACTAATAGGCGAAAGAGCATTTTCACCGACAAGTCCTAATAAAACTTTAGAAGGGGTTGTTGGAGGTATTGTATGTGCTGGAATTTTAGGAACTATAATAGGTACTTTTGAATTTAGTGTTGTAAAAAGTATTTATATTTCTTTAGTTGTTGCGATTTTTGCTGTGATTGGGGATTTGCTTGAGAGTTATTTTAAAAGACAAGCAGGAATTAAAGATAGCGGAAATCTCATACCAGGTCATGGTGGAATTTTAGATAGAATTGATGCGATAATGATAGCAGCATTTGCAATGGCAGCATTGGTATGATTGTACTTGGAAGCACAGGAAGTATAGGTGTAAATACTCTTTATATAGCTCATAAAAATAATATTGCCATAGAGGCTTTATCTTGTGGAAAAAATATAAAACTTTTAAATGAGCAAATTGCCAAATTTAAGCCTAAATTTGTTTGCATACAAGATTTTAAAGATAAAAAATTAGTCAATCATAATAAAATTTTTGTCGCTCAAGAGGGTTTAAAAGAGATGATTAGTCAGTGTAAAAGCTCTTTGGTGGTAAATGCCATCGTAGGTTTTGCAGGTTTAAATTCTAGCCTAATGGCGCAAAAACTAGGAAAAAATTTAGCTTTAGCAAACAAAGAAAGCTTAGTAGTAGCAGGAAAATTTTTTGATACTTCTAAAATTATGCCAATTGATAGTGAGCATGCAGCATTAAAATGTCTAATTGAAAAAAGAAAAAACATTAAAAAACTTTTTATTACCGCAAGTGGTGGGGCTTTTTATAAATACAAAATTAAAGATTTAAAAGATGTAACTCTGAAACAAGCTTTAAAACATCCTAATTGGTCTATGGGTGCTAAGATAACTATAGATAGTGCTAGTATGTGCAATAAGCTTTTTGAAATCATAGAAGCTTATCATTTATATGGTTTTACAAATATCGATGCTTTGATAGAAAAAAAATCTTTAGTGCATGCTTTGTGTGAATTTAAAGATGGTGGTATTAGTGCGTATTTTTCTCATGCTAATATGCGTTTATCTATAGCACAAGCCATTTTAAAAAATCATAATAAAACTTATATACAAACGCTTGATTTAATAAAAATGCAAAATTTGAAATTTGAAAAGATTAGTTTAAAAAAATATCCTATATTTACATTAAAAGATGAACTTTTGAAAAATCCTGATTTAGGTGTGATTATTAATAGTGCAAATGAATATATGGTGTATAAATTTTTAGAAGAAAAGGTTGGGTTTTTAGATATAGCTAAAGGAATTTTTAAAGCACTTGATCATTTTGGGGTGCCAAAAATCAATGATATAGAAGATGTTTTTGAGTATAATGCTCAAGTTAAATTATATTTAGATGGGAGATAAGATGAAATTTTTAATATGCTTGGGTGTATTTATAAATTTAGCTTTTTCTTTGACATTTAGCGTTAAAGAAAATGGTAAGAGTTTAGATGATAATAATACGGTTTTAATTCTTGGAGGCATACAAGGAGATGAGCCAGGAGGATTTCATGCTGCGAGTTTGCTTTTGAGTGATTATAATATCACTAAGGGTAAAATTATCGTAGTTCCAAATTTAGCTTTTGAAAGCATTATTGCTAGAAATAGAGGTAATTTTGGAGATTTAAATAGAAAATTTGCAAATCTTGATAAAAACGATCCTGACTATCACACCATCGAGCGTATAAAAGAGCTTATTTTAACTCCTGAAATAAATATGGTAATTAATCTACACGATGGTAGTGGATTTTATAGACCAAAGTATGAAAATAAAGATAAAAATCCAAACAGATGGGGAAATACTAGTATAATTGACCAAAGCGAGGTTAATTCGACTAAATATGCTGATTTAGAAAATATTGCTAAAGAAGCAGTAGAAAATATAAACAAAGCTTTGATAACTCAAGAACACCAATATCATTTAAAAAATACCAAAACCCAAGAAAAAAATGACAAAGATATGCTTAAAGCTTTAACTTATTTTGTTGTATCTAACCACAAAGCAGCTTTTGCTAATGAAGCAAGTAAAAATTTACCTACGCATTTAAGAGTGTATTATCATCTTTTAGCAATAGAGTATTATTTAAAAAAAGCAAATATAGAATTTACTAGAACTTTTGAATTAACCCCAAATGGTGTTTATAAAGCCATAGAAAAACCTTTGGAAGTAAGGCTATTTAATGATAAAATTTTAATTTATTTAGATCGTCCAAATCCGACTATAAAATTCCTTCCTTTCCCTGTAAATCAAGCTTTAAACTATGAAGCAAGTAATGAAATTACAGCTGTAATTTCAGGAAAAAATTCATACTCGATTAATTATGGAAATCGTTTGCAAACTAGAATTTATCCTGAGTATTTTGAATTTTCAAATGCTTTAGATAGTGTAGAATTAATAGTAGATGGTCAAAACATACAAACTTCATTTGCAAAGAAAATTATGGTGAAGCAAAATTTCAAAATTCCTGCTATTTCTGGCGTGAGAGTCAATGTTATAGGATTTGATAGAGGTAAAGATGAAAGCGAGATATTAATTTCTAAAAATCAAATGCAAAGTAGATATTCTTTAGATAAAAAAAGAAAAATTTATAGAGTTGAATTTTATGAGCTTAAAAATGCAAATTTAAACGAGCAAATTTTGGCTAAAAATACCCATACAAAAGAAATTAAAAATGTAGATATTTCAAATAATTTCATAGAAAAAGCAGATCAAAAAGATAAATTCCTTGGAATGATTTTAGTGGAATTTGAATGAAAAATCTTATTTTAGCTATAGAAAGTTCTTGTGATGATAGTTCTATTGCTATTATAAATAAAAATACTTATGAGTGTATTTTTTATAAAAAAATATCACAAGAAAACGAGCACAATCAATATGGCGGAGTAGTGCCCGAGCTTGCTGCGAGATTGCATACTCAAGCCTTGCCACAAATTTTAGATCAATGTAAAAAATATTTTGATCAATTATGTGCTATATCTGTTACTAATGAACCTGGCCTTAGTGTGAGTTTGATTGGTGGTGTGGCTATGGCTAAGATGCTTGCAGTTAGTTTAAATTTACCATTGATTGCGATAAATCATTTAAAAGGTCATATTTATTCTTTATTTTTAGAGCAAAGCATTAAGTTAGATATGGGAGTTTTGCTTGTAAGTGGTGGCCATACTATGGTGCTTTTTGTCAATAATGAAGGCAAAATTAGTGAGCTTATAAGAACTAGCGATGATAGTTTTGGTGAAAGTTTTGATAAGGTAGCCAAAATGATGAATTTAGGATACCCTGGAGGGGCTATCATAGAAAATTTGGCCAAACAAGCAAAAAATAATTCTTTGGAATTTAGCACACCTTTGCTCCATTCTAAAGAATTAAGCTATAGTTTTTCAGGGCTTAAAAATCAAGTTAGGTTAGAAATTTTAAAACAAGAACTTTCCAAAGAAAGACAATGTGAGATTGCTAATGCATTTCAAAAAACAGCTATAGCACATATCATGGATAAATTATCAAAAATTTTTAAAGAATATAAATTTAAACGCTTTGGTGTAGTAGGTGGTGCTAGTGCTAATTTAAGCTTAAGAGAGCAAATTGAAAATTTATGTAAAATTTATGAATGTGAGCTTTTATTAGCTCCACTTGAGTATTGCTCAGATAATGCTCTAATGATAGCAAGAGCAGCTTGTGAAGCTTATGAAAAACAAGAATTTGTTGATATTTGTGAGGATCTTATTAATCCAAAAGTGCAAAATTTACAAGGTAAATTATGAAAAAAGCATTTACTATCATGGAATTAGTTTTTGTGGTGATTATACTAGGAGTTTTAGCAGCTATTGCCCTGCCAAAGCTTGGTGCTAGTAAAGATGAAGCAAGTGCTACTCAAGCACTAAGTAATCTTAAAATATTTATCAATGATGTAAGCAATTATGTTTTAAAAAATGAAGCACTTTCAAGCATTGCTTTAATGAGTAATGTAGCAAATATTAAAAACGAGGATTTATCTTCTTTGCAAAATTCTAGCAAAGAGCTTTATTTTGGTGTTGGTAATGATGAAGAATGTTTTAAGGTAGTTTTTGTTGATCAAGAAAGTGTTTTGCTTTTAGGAATTAGCACAAAAACAAATAATAATTTTCAAAATATAGCCAATTTAAAAAATGAGCTTTTAAAAAAACCTAGTGATTTAAATTTAAAAAATCAACTTGATAATGCCTTAAAAGAATTAGCAAATACAGAATTTCAAAGTCTTTCAAAATCAAAATCTTGCCAAAATTTAATCCATTCTAAGACATTTAAGGATTTAGCAAGTAAAGTATATATTTTAAGTGGTAATTGATTTGAATTTCATACTAGCCTTATTTAAAGAAAATAAAATCAAAATATGTCTTTTTTTATTTTTTAGTATCCTAACTAGTTTAATAGGCGTTTTAACCTTAGTTTTTATCAATGAATTTTTACTTAAATCAAAACTTGAAAATCCATATATTATTATTTATTTTGTACTTTTATTGCTTTTGTTTTTTGCAAGTTCTTCTTTTGTAGAAATCACTCTTAGTTCTTTTGGACAAAATTTTATTTTCAAAATGCAAAGAAGGGTTGTAAAGCAAATTTTAGATACTAATATTTTAAGTATATTAAATACTACAAAAGCAAGGATACTTGCATCTTTAAATAATGATGTAAGAAGCATTTCTTTTGGACTTTTGCGTTTTCCTGAATTTGTTCAATCTAGTGTTTTGATTTTTTGTACAAGTGCTTATATATCCTATCTTTCTTTAGAGCTTTTCTTTTTGTGCTTGGTGTGGATAATTTGTGTATTTATTATCAATCACTTTTTAATGAGCAAGGTTTATTTTTATTTTAAAAATGCAAGAGAAAATGATGATGCTTTGCAAAAAAATTATCAAAACATACTCCAAGGACACAATGAACTTACCTTAAACCCTTTAAGGGCAAAACAATACTATGAAAATGAGTTCCAAATCAATGCATTAAAAAAGAAAAAAAGCTCAACTATAGGAAATATTTTACATATTTTATCGAATAATTGGAGCAATAGTGCGATGTTAGCTTTAGTTGGAGTAGAATTTTACATAGCTTTAGCATATGAATTTGCAAGTATTGAAAATGCTACAACCATTGCTTTAAGCGTATTGTTTTTAAGAACCCCACTAGTATCGATGATAGGAAGTTTTCCAACCATACTTATGGCAAAAATAGCTTTGGATAAAATTTCAAATTTAAATCTGCAAGAATACCAGCAAGAATTTAAATTCACACAAGAAAAAACTCAATGGAGTAAGATAAGTTTAAAAGATGTTTCTTTTGCTTATAATGAAAAATTCATGCTTTATCCTGTAAATTTTGAGTTAAAAAAAGGAGAATGTATTTTTTTAATCGGTAAAAATGGCAGTGGAAAATCAACTTTTTCTATGATTTTAGCGGGGCTTTTTACAGACTTTAAAGGAAAAATTTTTCTTGATGATGAGCTAATAACATCAGAAAATATTTATAAATATAGAGCATTAATTAGTGCAATATTTAGTGATTTTCATTTATTTACACAAATTTTAAAAGATGAAAAATTTTCACAAGATGATTTAGAATATTGGCTTAAAATTTTAGAGCTTGATAGTAAGGTTGAAATCATAGAAGAAAATTTTAGCACCACCAAACTTTCTGCTGGACAAAAAAAGCGTCTTGCTATGCTTAATGCTTTACTTGAGAAAAAAGACATTTTAATACTCGATGAATGGGCTGCTGATCAAGACCCTATGTTTAGAAAATTTTTCTATACTAAGCTTTTGCCGCTTTTAAAACAAAAAGGCATCACTATATTTGCTATTACTCATGATGATGTTTATTTTGATATAGCTGATAGAATTTTACTTGCACAAAATGGACAAATTCAAGAGTTAAAGGGAGATATAAAAACCATTACTAAAGAAGTGGTTGAAAAATTTTAAAGGAGTAAAATGAAAAAAATTATATTTTTATGTTTATTTTTAGGAGTTAGTCTAATGGCAAAGTCTTTTGATCTTGTTAAAGAGCCGGTTTTAACTACTCAAATGGTTGAGGGAATTTTGGATTTAGCTAAAAAGGAAGCAAAGAAAAATGGTTTTAATGTAAGCATAACCATAGTAGATAAATCAGGTCAAATTTTAGCTGTGTTAAGAGATGAAAAAGCAGGAGTGCATACGCTAAGTGCTAGTTATAAAAAAGCTTATACTGCAAATTCTCAAAAAAGAGAAACAGCTGTAATTTTTCAAGGTGTAAAAGAGGGTAAAATTCCTGAAGATATTCGCTATTTAGATGATAAATTTTCTATCATGCCAGGTGGGGTTCCTATTGAAGTAGATGGAGTCATCATAGGTGGTATAGGCGTTGGTGGTGCACATTTAGAAGAAGATGTGAAAATCGCTAAAGCAGGACTTTCGTTTTTAAAATAGGCTTTTTTCAAAGCCTAAAATTATTTTTTAGCGTAGATTTCTTTTTCTATATCTATATAAAATTTAGCAATAGCTTTGTAAGCTTCTTCCCAAGCTTTTAGTGTTGTTTCATCTGCATTTAATACCACTTTAATAGCTTTTAAAAGACAAGCACCTACTATAGGGTAGTGTTCTTCTTTAACATTTAAATTTGTATGAGTGATGGCAACTTTATCTACAAAAGTTCTCATATTTTCTAAATTTTCTACATTTTTTGCAGCCATTAAAATAGCCATTGCTAAAGCTTTTGGTTGCTCACCTGAAGCTTGTTTTTCCATATTAAACATAGGTTTTACTTGAGGGTATTCTTTAAACATGATTTTATAAAATTCTTTTGTTAAATCTTCTCCATTTTTTTGCAAAATAGGCACACAATCTTTTATGATTTGAATTTGTTCTTGAGTCATTTTTAATCCTTTGGTTTGAAATGTTTTTAAAAATTGTATAAAAATAAGAGTAGAAATATCTTGATTAATGTTAATTTTGTAAAATTGCACACAAAAATGATTATGTGTATCAATTTAAGTAAATATAAAGACAAAATTAATATAATAATCCTTATCAATTTCAAAAATATATAAAAGGAAAATTACACAATGAAAGCAAAAATAGTTTTATTGTCTTTATTGGCTGCTATGAGCTTAAGCGCTCAAGAGCTTACGATTTATTCTCATCGTCATTATGATTCTGATAAAGGTATTTTTAAACTTTTTAAAGAAAAAACAGGTATTAGTATCAATGTAGTACAAGCAAAAGCTAATGAGCTTGCAAAAAGATTAGAGGTTGAGGGTAAAAATTCAAAAGCAGATTTATTTATGACTGCAGATGCTGGAAATTTAGAGCAAGTACGCACAAATAATCTTTTTGTTTCTGTTAGCTCTCCGACTTTAGAAAAACTCTCTCCAAAAGAATTAAGAGGTAAAAATAACGAATGGTATGCTTTTACCACAAGAGCTAGAATTATCATTGCTTCAAAAGATAGAATTAAAGATGGAGAAATTAAAACTTATGAAGATTTAGCTGATCCAAAATTTAAAGGTAAGGTTTTAGTAAGAAGTTCAAACAATGTTTATAATATCTCTTTACTTAGTGCTATGATAGATACTTTAGGTGAAGAAAAAGCAAAAGCGTGGGCTAAGGGTATAGCTGAAAATCTTGCTAGAACTCCAAAAGGTGGAGATCGTGATCAAATTCGTGCAATTTATGCAAAAGAAGGAGATGTGGCAATTTCAAATAGTTATTATTTAGGACATTTAGCTAATTCTAAAAATCCAAAAGATGTAGAAGCAGCTAATTCTGTAAAAGTGATTTTTCCAAATCAAGAAGATAGAGGAACTCACATAAATGTAAGCGGTATAGGTGTTTTAAAAACTTCTAAAAATCAAGAAGCTGCGATTAAATTCATAGAATTTATGCTTTCAAAAGAAGCACAAGAAATTTTAACAAATCAAAACTATGAGTATCCAGTTAATAAAGAAGTAAAACCTGCTAAAATTTTACAATCTTGGGGCGAATTTAAAATAGAAAAACCAAATTTTGAAGCTTATTGGGGAAATGCTAAAGAAGCCTTAAAAATATTTGATGAAGTTCAATGGAAATAAAGGAAAATTAAAATTTGAAATTTTTAAGTTTAAGGTGGTCTTTGGCCACCTTTTTTTTCTGTGTAATTATAATATTACCTATAATCGCTATCATCTTTCATATCCCTTTTATAGATCTTGATACCTTAAAACATTTAAGTAAAAATGTCTTGCCTCGTTATATTTATGGTAGTGCTTTGATTTTATTTGGCACCTTGGTGCTTTGTTTGATACTTGGGTTAATCAGTGCGTATTTGATATCGTTTTATAAATTTTTTGGTTCTAAATTTTTTGAGTGGTTTTTGATATTGCCTTTGGCTATACCTTCTTATGTGATGGGTTTTGTTTGGATTGACTTATTTGAATTTGAAGGTATTATACCAAGTATGCTAGGAGTAGATAAGCGCATAGATATCATGAATGCATATGGAGTGGTGGTGATTTTATCATTTGCTCTTTATCCTTATGTGTATTTTTTTGCTAAGAACACCTTTTCTTATGGACTTGGAAATATCATTTTAAGTGCAAAAACCCTTAAAGCTTCTAATTTAAAGACATTTTTTAAAGTTATTTTGCCTTTTTGTAGAGTAGGTATAGTTGGAGCTTTATTTTTAGTAGCTATGGAAACTTTAAGTGATTATGGTTTAGTAGCGTATTTTGGAGTAGATACCTTTAGTGCTGGAATTTTTAGGACTTGGGGAAGTGGTGGTGATGAAATTAGTGCTGTGGCTTTAAGCGTTGGATTGCTTGTTTTTATAGCTTTGTTGATGTTGTTAGAAAAAATTCAAAGAGGAAGAAAAACTTTTACCCAAAATGTCTTTATAGCCACTCCAAAAGATGAGCTTAAGGGCTTTAAATCATTTTTAGCTTTTTTGTGGTGTTTTGTATTGGGATTTTTAGCTTTTGTTGTGCCTATAGTTTGGCTAATTTATTGGGCTAAATTTGATTTTATACAAAATTTTTATAATACCCTTACTCCTGCTTTTTATAGTTTAAGCGTATCATTGGTGAGTTCATTTTGCATAGTTTTTGTAGCTTTTTATTTGTGCTTTGTTACAAGATTAAATGATAATAAAATTTCAAAATTTGTTCTTTGGGTTACTACTCTTGGGTATTCTTTACCTGGAGCTGTTGTGGCTGTTGGAATTTTAGTGATACTTGGTGGTTTAAACTGGTTTTTTGATTTTTTATCTTTTGAGTATGCAGTTGGCGGGGGATTTTTAGTTTTGTTTTTTGGATATTTTGTGAGATTTTTAGCTTCTGGAATCTTTGCCACTCAATCAGGATATGAAAGAATTTCTAAAAACATAGACTATGCAAATTTGACATTAAAAAGTAGTCCATTTAGAATTTTTACTCAAATTCATTTGCCTTTAATGAAGCATTATTTAGCCTTGGCTGTGGTGATAATTTGTGTAGATATTTTAAAAGAACTTCCTATTTCAACCATACTTTCACCATCGGGTTTTCAAACCTTATCTTCTTTGGTATTTGCATATAGCGAAACAGAATTAATCTACAATGTTTCTTTGCCTTCTTTGGTGATTGTTATATTTGGAATTATTCCTACTTTTTTGATGCATTATTTACAAGATAAAAATAACCAAAAGGAAAATTCGTGCAAGTATTAAAAATAGAAAATTTACACAAATCATTTTCAACTACAAGTGTGTTAAAGGGTATTTCTCTTAGTTTGCAAGAAGGTGAAATTTTAAGCATTTTAGGTGAGAGTGGTTGTGGAAAAAGTTCTTTGCTTGGGTGTATAGCTGGGTTTTTTGAAATTAATGAAGGAGAAATTTATATAGAAGATAAGCTAGTTGCTTCAAAAAAATTATATTTACCTCCTCAGCAAAGAGATGTTGGGGTCTTATTTCAAGATTATGCTTTATTTCCTCATTTAAATGTGAAAGAAAATATTTGTTTTGGAATTTCACATTTAAATAAAAATGAACAAAATAAAAGATTAAATGAGCTTTTAGAAATTTTAAATTTAAATGAGCTTTTGTGTCGTTATCCTAATGAGCTAAGTGGTGGGCAAGCTCAAAGAGTAGCTTTGGCAAGGACTATAGTCGCAAGGCCAAAACTAGTACTTTTTGATGAGCCTTTTTCAAATTTAAATCACACTTTAAGCGTAAAAATGCGTAAAGAAATTAAAAATATTTTAAAAGCTCACAAGCTTAGTGCGATTTTTGTCACACACGATAAAGAAGATGCTTTTTATTTATCTGATAATATTGCTTTAATCCATGAGGGTAAAATTTTAGATTATAATGATGCTTATAATTTGTATTATTTCCCTAAAAATATCGAAAGTGCAAGATTTTTAGGAGAGGCTTTTTATATCGATGAGGCTAAAATTAGTGATTTTGCTTTTAAAGAGTATTTAAAGAAAAAAAATGGAATTTTGCGTCCAAATGATCTTAAAATTTCTAAAAATCAAACTTCATTGCAAGCTTTGGTTTTAGAGTGTAATTTTTATGGTGAATTTTATGAAATTGGACTCGATTTAAAAGGAAATAAATTTAGTATCTATCATAATGAAAAAATTACTATAGGAGAAAAAATTTATCTTAAGTTAAATAATATAAAAGATCTTTAAATTGCAAAAATTAATCAATTTTATAATAAATATTTTATAAAATATAAGCTTTAAAGGCTTAGGATATGATACTTGATAATAAACTTGGCATAAAAAATGAATTAGAGCTGGCCAAAGAAGAAGAAAAAATAAGCAAACTAAAAGTAAAAGCATTGTTTGAGAGCGGATTTTTAGATACTTTGAAAGCTGGAAAATTTGAAAGTTTAAAGATAATTCACCAAAAATTATTTGAAGATATTTATGATTTTGCAGGAAAAATTAGAGATGTAAATATCTCAAAAGGATATTTTAGATTTATTCCCGCTGTTTATTTGCATGAAGCAATTAAAAAAATCGAACTTATGGAACAATCTTGTTTTGAACAAATCATAGAAAAATATGTAGAAATGAATATAGCCCATCCTTTTAGAGAAGGAAATGGTAGGAGTATGAGAATCTGGCTTGATTTGATACTCAAAAAAGAATTAAAAAAAGTAGTTGATTGGAGTTTGATAGACAAAGATGATTATATAATGGCCATGCAAAGAAGTCCTATTAAAGATGTAGAAATAAAAATTTTAATCAAAAATGCCTTGAGTGACGATATTAATAGTTTTAATGTGTTTGCAAGAGGGATTGATGCAAGTTATCATTATGAAGGATATATGCTTTATAAAATAAAACAATTATATTGATTTTAATATATAAAAGATAAATAAAATTTGCTAAAGATTTTAAAATAAAGTAAAATCACAATTAAAAAGGCAAATAATGATTAGTGTAGAATTAATAGAGCATATTTTTAAAGCTGCGTCTATTTCAAGATGGAATGATTATCCTAGAATGACAAATTTAGTTGAGCTTGATAAACAAGCACATAAATTTATTATCGCATATTTTATGGCTAAGATGGAAAAAGATGTCAATATGTGTTTTATTATAGAAGCTGGGATTTTTGAATTTTTAAGCAGGGTTGTAGTAACTGACATCCGTCCTGATGTGTATCATGAGATTATGCGTGCTAAAAATGAGCAAATGAGTGCTTGGGTATTGAGTAAAATTTCTCCTATGATACAAGATATAGAAAATGGTCAATTTTTAGCAAGATATGAAAATTTTTTAAAAGGGCAAGATCACGCAAAAGAAAGACTTATTTTAAAAGCTGCTTCGTATTTTGCTACAAAATGGGAATTTAATATAGTGTATCAAACCAGTTCTTTTTTACATGATATTGATGAGATTAAAGCTAAGGTTGAAGAAGAATTAGAAGATTATTATGAGTTAATTGGAGCTAGAAAAATTGCTCTAAATCAAAAAATAGCAAAAATCATTGACTTAAGCGGGCGTTTGCGTTTTCAAAAGCGTTGGGCTCAAACTCCAAGGATTCCAGAAACTGCAGTTTTAGGTCATATGCTTGTAGTGGCGATTTTAAGTTATTTTTATTCTTTAAAAATAAATGCTTGCGATGGTAGGTTAGAAAGTAATTTTTATTGTGCTTTATTTCATGATTTGCCAGAGAGTTTGACAAGAGATATTATATCTCCTGTGAAATATGGCATAGATGGTTTAAATGAAATTATTAATGAATATGAGATGAAGCTTATAAATGAGAAGATTTTACCTTTTATACCACATTCTTTAAAAGAAGAATTTAGCTATATATTAGGTATTAGAGAAAAATCTGATAATGTATTTATAAAGAATGAATTTGAAAATCGTATTTTTAATAACAAGCCAAGCGTTTATAGTGGAAGTTTGGATGCGGTTAATGAAGATCATTTTAAAGCAATTGATGGTAAGGCTTTAAAATATTGTGATAAACTTGCAGCATTTATAGAAGCAGCTTTGTCTATAAGTTATGGGGTAAAGTCTAAAGAATTAGAAAGTGGCTTTAATGGAATGTTTGATAATTTTAAGGAAAATCCAACAATTAATGGAGTAAATTTCTTTAAGATATGTGAGAATATTAAAGAGTATTTTAAAATTTAAAACCCTCTCCCAGATGACTGCGGCACACACTAAGATCAAGTGCTCTGCTGTGTTCCCACCCTGAAGCGGTGCTTAAAAATAGCATTGCACAGGTCTAAGAGAAGGCGAACAAAATGATAGCTTAAAATATCTTAAAAAACATTGAGGTGTAAAATGATGAATTTATTTGCAAACTTTTTATCTAAATTTAGAGAAATTTTTGTTCCAAGTCATTTATCTTTAGAATTTAGGGCAAAATCTTTTGCAGCAGTAATAGCAACTAGTAAAAATATAAAACCACAAACATGGGATGTTTTAGCTCAAGCAGCTAAAGATATTTATCCTAATGATAAAAGTAGGCAAGCTGTTTTAGTCCAAACTTCCAAAGAATATGCAGAAAGGGTTTTGAAAAATGCTATGAGTTTGGATTCTTTGCTTAAAAATATAGCCTTTCTTTTAAAAACTCATCCGCGTTATGCTCAAAAGATAAATTTTGATAAACTTAAGCTTTTTTTAGAACAAAATGAAGAAGATTCTTTGATCCAACAAAGAGTGATTGAATTTTTTGAACAAGAAGTAGGTTATATTATAGAAAAAGATCAAAACAAAGAAACGCCAAATAAAATTAGCGTTTCATATTAATAGCTTTTTGTATCATTTGATCAGCAGTAGTGATACTTTTACTGCTTGAATCATATGCTTTTTGTAAAGTGATTAAGTTGGTAAATTCTATAGATAAATCTACATTAGATTGCTCTAAATAACTACCCTTAAATGAAGCTGTGCTAAAGGTTCCATTATCGCTTAGTAAAAAAGTTGGAGCACCGCTATTTGAAGTTTGTCCGTATAAATTTTCACCAAGTTTTTCTAAACCTTGTTCATTCATAAAATTAAATAATGCTAATTTTGCTATAGGAATTTGTTCGCCATTTGTAAAGGTTGCGATAATAGTTCCATCTGTATTAATAGCATAATTATTTAAAAACCCTTCTCCAAGACCATCTGTTTTAGTATGCACTGAAGGTTGTTTATTTTTTAGTGCATGAAGACCATCATACCCTGAATTTGGTATATTTGGATCATAGTATGAACCAAGATTTATATTTACTCTTACCCCATTGTTATCTATAGAAGTTAGTGTGTTTGAAACTAAAGCTCCTGATTCATTAAAAGTTATTAAGCCTTCTGTTGTCCCGCCTGTTTTGTTTCCATCTTGATCATATACTTGCGCTACGGCTTTGTATTCTAAATTGGTTCCATTTTGAGGTAAGACTCTATCTAGTTTAACTTTTACCCAGCTTGTAGAACCATCAGGATTAATCAATTTTGCTGATAATTCGGTGCTATCAGCTACTTCTTTTTCTACGCTTAAGTGTGCTTCTTGAAGCTTGGCAGTTGTAGTATCAATTTTGTCTAATTTTTTATTTTCTAAAGTAAAAGCAAAATTTTCATCCAACTTAGCTTCTAGGGTTTGAGTAGCTCCTTTTTCATCTGCTATGGTAAAATAAATACTATCACCAGGTTTTAATCCAAATATTTTATCATCTTTAACACTACCTGAAATATTTACAGTGCCATCTTCGTTTTGTTTAAAATTAATTTTTTTAATATCAACATCAACCTTTACAGCTTCAGTTTTAGTGCTTGTGTCTAAATTTCCACTCCAAGTTATATTTTGGGTTGGTTGAGGTGGTAAATAAAGATTTTTAGGAACAGAAATTGGACCTTGGGTATTAACCCCTCCTATTTGGAAATTTTCTCCAGGTTTTCCTGTGATAGCAGTGGTTACTTTTTGACCAAATTGTTGTCCAAACATATTTGAAACTCTATCGCTTAATTGAATTTCTTGTAATGATGGATTCATAGTTCCTAAGACATAGTTTCCATTAGCATCTACTAAATTTCCATTAGCATCAGGTCTAAAAGCTCCGTTTCTAGTATAATACACCCCATTGCCATTAGATACTCCAAAAAATCCTTTTCCATTTATAGCTACATCAAATTCATGATCGGTTGCTACTAAAGGACCTTGTTCAAATATATCTGTTGCAGATCCAGCTACTGAGCCATATCCTACTTGACCATTATTGTAAGATTGGGTTGTTAAAGTGCTATAAAATACATCTTTAAATCCAACTTCAGAGTATTTAAAACCTACTGTATTAACATTAGAGATATTATGAGCGGTATTGTCTATACCATAACTTTGGGATTTTACTCCATTTACTCCATTATAAAATGCTGTAAACATATTTTATCCTGTAATCTCTTTAATATCTTCCCATTTAACCCAGCTACCGCCCATCCCAACTAAGGCTTCACCTTCTTCGAATTTAACACCGGTTATAGGGTATGCACCATAAGTTGAATTGACTGTTTCGCCACCTTCTGCTACATAGCTTGCTCTAACATAGTATTTTCCAGATGGTACAGGATTTCCACTATCATCAGTTCTATCCCATACTATTTGTTTCATACCAGCGCTCATATCTTTAACACTCATAGTTCTAACAGGATCTCCAGCTTCGTTATAAATTGTAAAAGTAACAGGAGCACTATCAGATTTATAAGCTGAATCAATCTTAGCAGTTTTGATATCAACACTTGGTGTATGACCTAATATTTTAAATGTTTGATCTTCTCCTACAACAGCTTGAACTGTCTCTTCTTGGCCTTTATCATCTTTTAATTTAATGTGGATGGTATCACCAGGTTTTGCAACTTCTTTATCTACTTTACCTGTGATATCTAATTTATCTTCACCATTTTTCTTAAGCTCAAATTCTTTAGTTTCAACATCTGTTTTATTACCTTTTTGAGGTTCTTTAGGTAAATACATATTGATTTGAAATTGTATATCATCATCTGCTACTATAAGATAATTATCTCTAACAGTTGCAAGTTTTCCAACAGCAGCTAGTGCGCTCATACCTGTGCTTGCTGCGATGGAATTTTGTAGTTTCGTCATC
The DNA here is from genome assembly GCF_008245045.1 of Campylobacter volucris. Taxonomy (NCBI): domain Bacteria; kingdom Pseudomonadati; phylum Campylobacterota; class Epsilonproteobacteria; order Campylobacterales; family Campylobacteraceae; genus Campylobacter; species Campylobacter volucris. Next base: position 1,472,220 of record NZ_CP043428.1, on the reverse strand, counting down.
GCTCCAACTAATTGAGTCATAGTTTTATTAGTATTATCTTGCATTTCAAGTGCTGAAAGCTGAGCTGTTTGAGTAAGCATTTTTTCTGTGTCCATAGGATCTGTTGGATCTTGGTGCTGAAGCTCTATCAAAAGAAGTTTTAAGAAAGCATCTTTGTCAAGTTCTGCACCAGGGTTGCTTACTATACCATCATTGCCCTGTTCTATATGAGAATCATCTTTTGTGTTTTTAACATCTCTTGTATTGGCAGTGGAAGGATTTTGAGCATTTCTTGCACTAGCTGCTAAAGGACTTTGAGCATCTCTTGTGTTTGCAGTCAAAAGACTTTGTAAATTTTGTGTGTTGATATTTGACATAAAAATCCTTTTTTATAGTTTTTTAACTATCAAGCAAAAAATATTCCATTTAGAAATATTTTGCTAAAACCATTTCTAAGCTTGGTTTTTCTTGAATTTCTTTTTCAAAATTCACCTTATCTTCTTTGTGATTGTTGTTTTGCTTGTGTTTTTGTTGTTGGTTTTGTTCTTTTCTTCCTTGATCGCTAAAATTCATTTCTAAGTTAGTAAATCCCATATTTACCAAAGCATTTTTAAATTCTGCTTGGTGTTGTATGAAAAGATTTAGTGTGTTTTGATTTGAGTTAAAACTGATGTTTAGATTAGATCCTCTTTGAACCAATGTTACTTCAACTTCTCCTAAATTATGAGGATTTAAAGTAATGCTAAATCTAGTAATAGGTGCTTTATAACTTTCTACCTTTTCTTTAAATTCTTGAGCAAAATCATTAAAAGTTTCTTTCATTGGTATGTTTTGATTTTTAATAAAATTATTCGATACTCTATTCATGTCTTTTACAAAAGAATTTAAATTTTCTTGTGGTGTTTGCTCATCATTTTTTGTATGCTCTTGAGTATTTTTAAATATATCACTAAACATGGTAGAGTTTTGCTCATTTTTTTGAGTTTTTAAAGTTTTATCTTGAGAACTTAACAAATTTTCTAAATTTATTTTATTTTCTTGCTGAATTTGCTGAGCTTGTTGAACTTGTGAAGTTTGATTTTTTGTATTAGCAGGCTCAGTTTTTAATTCTTTTGAATTTTCTAAAACAGAATTTATTTTTTTGGAAAAACTTTCTTCATTGTTTGTTATTTTTAGCTCTTCTGTGTTTATTTTTTTATCAATTTTTTTCTTATCTTGAGTTAAATCTTTATTGGAATTTTGAGCAAGATTGATAATTTCTACATCATTTAATTTAGAAGTAGTTTTTGTTTTGGTTGTCTCTAAAGGATTATCAATAATTTTTTTATCTTTTATTTCTTTTTCGTTATTAAGCTGAATTTTTTCATCGATATGTTCTTTTAAGTCAAGTTTTTTAATATCATCTTTTTTATCAAGCTCTTTAGTTTTTTTAGACAAATCTATGTTTTTTAAAGCTGATGATAGCAATGATGTTGAATCGTTTTCTTTAGTTTTATTAAAAGTAGTTTTTTTAACAGGTTCTTCTTTTAAATAGTTTGAAATTTTTTGATTGATTAAATCTTGAAAAACATTTGTGTTGTTTTGTTTAGGAATATCAAAAAATCCTTTTTTATCTAAATTTGGAAAAGCTTCTTTTAAATCTTTTATTTGTTCAAATTTTATATTTTTGATATTTAAACCTAAATCTTTAGCTATATTTAAAAGTTCATTAATGTTTTTAATGCTTTTTAATTTGTGGATGTTTTTTTCAACACTTAATAAAGCAAAATTATCTTTAACTAATTTGTTTAATTTTATATCTTTACTATCGCTTTGTAATACTTCTAACAAAGAAAGAATTTGTATAAAATTTGCATTTTCAAACAATTTTAAAGCATCTTTATCATCAAGAGCTTTGATGTCATTTGGTAAAACTAGATCTTTAGTATCTTTGATATCTTTAGTATCTTTTTTTTCTGGAGTTTTGTAATCTTTTGGTAAGCTTGCGCTTTTTTCATCAATCGCTTGGATTAAAGATTTTAAAAATTCTTCTCCATCGCCTTTTTCTTGATCTTTTGTGATGTTTTCATTTTTTGGAGTGAGGCTTAATAAATTTAAAGCCTCGTTTGTTTGCACATTTGACATAAATTAACCTATAATAAAATTACTCTTTGCTAAATTTGGGAATAAATTTTGCAATTGCATTACGCAATCAACTTTAAGATTTTCATGCGAAAGATTGAAATTTTTAAATACAACTAATAATTCTTCTATATTTTTAGCATTTAAAATAGCATTTTCATTGTGAGCATCATCTAAAATTTCACTCATTTGACCTGATAGTTTTGCATAATTTAATTCTTTTTCTTCTGATTTTATAACTTCTAAATAATTTAAAAGTTCCATAAAATATACACTATTTAAAACTGAAGTTCCTTGTTTTTCTAAATTAGTGTTTAAGATTTGAGTATCTAAGTTTGACATATTTTTCTCCTTAAAAATAATAACTACCATACTAAAAGCAATAAGTGTTCCAATTTTTTAGATTTAATTTTTAAGTATTTTTTATATATAATCTTATTTTAAATTTAAGTTTTGGAGAATAATTTGGATAACATAAGAAATATAGCAGTTATAGCGCATGTTGATCATGGTAAAACTACTATGGTGGATGAACTTTTAAAACAATCAGGAACTTTTAGCGAACGCGAACAAATAGCCGAACGCGTAATGGATAGCAATGATATAGAAAAAGAAAGAGGTATAACCATACTTTCTAAAAATACGGCTATAGATTATAAAGGTACTAAAATAAATATCATAGATACTCCAGGCCATGCTGATTTTGGTGGTGAAGTAGAGCGTGTTTTAAAAATGGTAGATGGAGTTTTACTTTTAGTTGATGCTCAAGAAGGAGTAATGCCTCAAACTAAATTTGTAGTCAAAAAGGCTTTATCTTTAGGACTTAAACCAATAGTAGTTATCAATAAAATAGACAAACCAGCAGCAGATCCAGAACGCGTGATTAATGAAATTTTTGATCTTTTTGTAGCTTTAGAAGCAAACGATGAACAGCTTGACTTTGCTGTGGTGTATGCAGCTGCTAAAAATGGTTATGCAAAATTAAATTTAGAAGATGATAACAATAATATGGAGCCATTATTTAAAACTATATTAGAACGCGTTCCAGCACCAAGTGGAAGCGTAGATAATCCTTTACAACTTCAAGTTTTTACTTTAGGATATGATAATTTCGTAGGAAAAATAGGAATTGCTAGAATTTTTAATGGAAAAGTAAAGAAAAATGAAAGCGTTACTTTAGCAAAAGCTGATGGAACAAAAGTAAATGGAAGGGTTTCAAAACTTATAGGTTTTATGGGCTTAGAAAAAATGGATATAGATGAAGCATATTGTGGAGATATAGTAGCCATAGCTGGTTTTGAAGCTTTAGATGTAGGAGATAGTGTATGTGATCCAAACAACATCTTACCACTTGATCCTTTACATATAGAAGAGCCTACATTAAGCATAGTTTTTTCAGTAAATGATGGACCACTAGCAGGAACAGAAGGAAAACATGTAACATCAAATAAAATAGCAGAACGCTTAGAAGCTGAAATGAAAACAAATATAGCTATGAAATATGAAAGCACAGGTGAAGGTAAATTTAAAGTAAGTGGTAGAGGAGAACTTCAAATAACCATTTTGGCTGAAAATATGCGTAGAGAAGGCTTTGAATTTTGTATGGGAAGACCTGAAGTTATAGTAAAAGTTGAAGATGGGGTTAAAACTGAACCATTTGAACATTTGGTAATTGATGTGCCTGATGATTTTACAGGAGTTGTGATAGAAAAACTTGGAAAAAGAAAAGCTGAAATGAAAACTATGACTCCAACAGGAGATGGTCAAACAAGATTAGAATTTGAAATTCCAGCGCGTGGGCTTATAGGCTTTAGATCGCAATTTTTAACAGATACTAAAGGCGAAGGTGTGATGAATCATAGCTTTTTAGAATTTCGTCCATTTAGCGGGGCAGTTGAAAAAAGAAATAACGGCGCTTTAGTATCTATGGAAAATGGAGTAGCTTTGGGATATTCTTTATTTAATCTTCAAGATAGAGGAGTATTGTTTATAGAGCCTCAAACAAAAGTATATACGGGTATGATTATAGGTGAGCATTCTCGTCCAAATGATTTAGATGTAAATCCTATCAAAGGTAAAAATCTAACCAATGTTAGAGCAAGTGGAAGCGATGATGCTATAAAATTAGTTCCACCTAGAAAATTAAGCCTTGAAAGAGCATTAGAGTGGATAGAAGAAGATGAATTAGTAGAAGTTACACCTCAAAATATAAGGGTTAGAAAAAGATATCTTGATCCAACTCAAAGAAAAAGAATGGAAAAGGCTAAGTCTTAATGGACTTTGAAGCTATACGAATAGCCTTAAACAAAAGACTCAAAGCTTTGCAAATTTTAGCATTTGCTGAAGCTTTGGTTGTATTTTTTTTGATATTTCAATTTAGCAAAGATTTGATTATTGCTTTGTTTGGAGCAAGTTTGGCTGGAGTTTTGTTTTTTAGAATTTTAGGAAAAAAACTCATGTGGGGTCGTAATGAACTTGTGTTTAAAATGTGTGAAGAATTTTTAAAACAAAACAATGCTAGTTTTGATAAACAAGGCTTTAAACAAGAATATTTTGAAAAAATTGGCTTTGATTTTACTTTAAAAAATTATCATTCTCAAAATTCTTTTGTTTTTAAAAATTTTACTTTATATGATGTGAAATTTAAAGATGAATTTGGAAATTTCTTTTGTGGTATTTTGCTTTGTAGTAAGAATTTAAAACAAGACATACAAGTGACAAATGATATTTTTGAAAAAGTTAAAGATAAAGAATTTTCTATACAAAAAATATTAAAAAAAGATGACTTTTTACTTATAGCATGTTTAAAAAATCCTTTTTTTGCAGATTTAAAAATATCTAGTGAGTTGAATTTTAAACTTTTTAGAGTTAATTTGGAAAAAATTCAAACACTTTTAGACAATTAAACAAGTAAAACTTGTTTAATTGTTTTCTTCTATTTTTTTAATATTTTGAATTTTTAGATTTTCATTTTTGCCCATTAAAGATTTTATGGTTTGAATTTGTTCTTTGGAAGCTTTTAAATTTTCTTTTAATACTACCCAAGTGATTTCTTGATTGCAAGGTTGATTGAGTTTATTTTTGAATATATAAAAAGAATTGGTATTATTTGGTAGTAATTTTTTTGCATTTAAACCTTGTACATAAAGCTTATCACCTTCTTTTTTAGGAAAAGCACGAGTGATTTTTTTTAAAAATTGATTTTCTTCACCCTCTTGAAAAAATACAGCTATTACTACTATATCACCTTTTTGGCTGACATGACTAAAATGAATTTCTAAAGGATAAGATTGTTTATTTAAAGAAATTTTCGAAGGACTATGAAAATGAAAATGAGATAAATTATAATTTATTCCATCTAACGCAATATTACTTCCATTGCTAGCAAAATGCATTTTTATAGTATAGCCATCATTAATTAGTCCAAAAGAATCATCAAGATAATTAAACTCTAAAGAATGATTTTTATTGATAGCATTTTTAGTGTCAAGATTTATAAAATCTTGGTTGAATCCACTTTCACAATATACCCAATTTTTATCTAAATTTTTCCATTTGTCTTTATCGGTAAAATTTCCATGAGAAGCATTTTGTGGAATGGATTCATAAGCAAAAAGTATACTAGTTAGCAAAGCACTTATAAATAAAATTTTAATTTTCATCATATCTCCTTTTTTGTTATAATTATAGGAAAATATATCATACGGAAAGCTTATATTAAAAAATAATTATATTGATATTAAATATATTGAAAAAATTACAAATCAAATTAAAAGTCAATTGATACTTATATGGGAAGATGGTATCGAGCATTCTCATCATTTTTTATCTAAAAAAGATAAAGAAATTATAAAAAAAAGAACTTTTAGATTCTCAAATATTTTTTAATTTAAAATATTTAGTTTGTTATATTGATGATAAGATGATAGGTTTTTTGGCATTTGATGAGAAAAAAATCGAAATGTTGTTTTTAAAACCTCAATATTTTAATCAAGGTACTATTTTTGCTTTGATGTCTAAAGCTTTAAATGAATGTGATTTGAAATTTGTTAAAGTAAATAAAGATAACAAATAAGCGTATTATTTTTATAAAAATTTGGATTTATACAAGAGATGGATGCACAGATAAATATTTTTGTTGCTTTAAAAATGAAACTTTAATTACTCTTTGCCATCTTTAATAGGTACAAATAAACATTCTTCCAAAATTTCTTTGTTAATCTCACCATTTTTTTTTATAAATTTCGTGATAAATTGTTGGTTTCCTATAAGTAATGGAGCAACCAAAATCCCACCATCTTCAAGCTGATCAAATAAAATATCTGGAATATGTTCTATATAAGCAGAAAGTAAAATTCTATCATAAGGAGCATAATTTTTCCATCCGTTTTGCCCATCATCAAATTTTACATGTATATTTTGATAATTTAATTTTTTAAATTTTTCTATAGCACTAGTTGCTAATTTTTCTATGCGTTCTATAGTAAAAACTCTTCGTATAAGCTTGCTTAAAATCGCAGCTTGATAACCACTTCCACAGCCTATTTCTAATACACTATCAGCATTTTTAAAATCTAAAGCCATAGTCATTTTTGCCACAGTTAATGGAGAGCTAATCCATTGATTTCCCATCAAAGGAAGCGCATCAAGTCTATAAGCATGGGTTTTTAATGGAGAAAAAATTTCTCTAGGTGTAGAGCAAAATGCCTTAAATAATTCTTCATTGATAAAAGTGTTTTTTTTGATTTCTTCTGCCATAGTTTGGCATTGTTTTTGTTCAAATATATGATTCAATAACAACCCCTTAAATAAAAGCGTTATTTTATCTTAGTTTTTATTTATAAAGCTTAAATTCTTAAGGCCATAAAGCCTTAAGAATTAATCTAGTGTATAAAGGATGTTTGTGTTATCTTGATAAGATAAAATGTGTATTTTACCATCTTTAAAAAATAAACTTCTTGCGTTAGTGATGTTTTCTGGGAAAGATAAAGTTTTAACTACTTCTTCTTTATCAAGATCAATTACAGCAATAGTATTGTATTTTTTACTCATTGCATGAAGTTTGCCATTTTTATAAGCCATGGAAGTAATATAAAGATCGCCCAAACTAGCTTTATCTTTTAATTTTGCTTTTGGAGTAAATTCTGCTGAAAGAACTCTATCTGTTAGCGAAATTTTAGAAATTACAAATGTTTTTGCATCTTTGTTATTTGGAACTGTTGCTGTGTATATGTAATTATCATCTGTTGTTATACTAGCTATATGATTAAATTTAGCTCTAACTGTATCAATTCTTCCACGACCCAAATCTTTGCCTTGACCTTCAAATTTATCTGAACCTTTTACAAAATCAGCATATTGTAAAGCATCATCAGCATTTGGATTTTTAGCAAATCTTAAAAATGTTTTGTTTGACCCCATTAAGATGTATTTATTTTCTAGATATGGAATGATTCCAATAATTGGGGTTATAGTAGCTGAAAAATATGGATCTAAAATAAATTCTTCTTTAATATTAAAATTATCATCTAAAAAATATACATCGTATTTTGAACTAGCTACATATTCATTGTTGATATAATCAAGTGTATTTAAAGGTTTGCTAACGCTTAATTTGGTTTCATTGATGATTTTTAAATTTTCATCAATATTTACAAATGGAGAATTACTAATATTATTATCAAAAGTGATTCCAAGTTTTTCATTAGCTGGAGCAAATGCAAAATCAGGATCTTTAACATCGCGTTTTCCTAGGAAAGAAACACTTTTCCAACTTTTACTCCATCCTGAGTCATCCCAAATGATATATTTTGGATTAAGACTAAATCTAACAGGATCTCCTTGACCGCTATATGGAACTGGTCCTGTGCTTACGAAAGCTTGAAATACATTTGAAGCCACAATAAACGCTACAATAGACATTGCAACTAAATTAAATTTTGTAAGTTTTCTGAATTTTTCTCCATTGATTTCTTTCTCAAAAGATCCAAATTTTGGAGCAAATGCAAAAATCACACCTAATACTAAAACAACAGCCCAAAATACTACTTCAACCCAAAAATAAGTATGTAATCCAAAAATAGGCAATCCAAAGCCTTGATCAAGATCACGATGAGCATGCCAACTAATATGATTAAATGATTGCCATAAACCAAATGCAGTTGCAATCAACATAAAGGCTAAAAATTTACCTTTTATACCATAACGCACTATAAATAAAGCTGCAACACCTATGAAAATCATAGATTCTCTTTGACCCCAACAAGAAGTACAAGGACTATCAGCAAGAATATAACCAAAAATTAAATTCGCAATCCCAACAGGCAATAATATGATTAAAAATCCTGCTAAACACATTAAAAAATAAAAGAATTTAGTTTTATTAATATCACACATTTTACCCGCCTTATAGATTCATTAAGCCCAAAATTGCGCCTGATTTACGACCTAAATAGTCAAATACCATAATACCCCATGATACTATAAGTATAGAAAAAGCCAATTTTTCTTTTTCTGGTTTTACTATCATTAAGATTATGGCAATTAGAATTAATAAAAGTTCTAAAAACTCCATAATATCTCCTAGAAAAATAATTAAAATCAGCGATTGTATATCAAAAAGTTGAATAAATATGAAATACTAATAAAAAAATAACTAAAATTTAATTTGTATAGTTTAAGCTTTGAGACTAAAAGTCATCAAAACTTAAACTACCTTTAGAGTAGTTGGTTACTTTGCTTTCGAAGAAATTGCTTTTTTGATCATTAAATTTAGAAAAATCATCCACCCATTTTATAGGATGTTTAGCGTTATAAATCTTATCAAGGTTGATAGCAATTAATCTTTGATCTACAAGATAATGGATATATTCTTCTATAATATCATCAGTAAATCCCATGATTTGGTTTTGAGTGATGTATTTACCCCATTTTATTTCAAGCTCTCCTGCTTTTTTAAACATATCATAAATTTTATTGATATTAGTATCATTAAATAAATCTGGTCTTTCTTTGCGAGTTGAATTAATCATATGTTGAAATAATAATAAATGAGTAATTTCATCTCTTTGAATAAATCGTATCATTTGAGCTGAGCCTAGCATTTTTCCTGCACGAGCTAGCGCATAAATAGCTGTAAAGCCACTATAAAAATACACTCCTTCTAAAATTTGGTTTGCTACCATAGCTAGTAAAAGTTTATTATCATCTACTTCACCTGCTAATTCTTCATAAATGCTTGAAATGAAATCATTTTTTTCTCTTAAAGTTTCATCATGTTTTTCCATTTCATAGATTAAATCAGTGTTTTCACAGATTGCTTCAACCATTACTGCATAAGATTTTGAGTGATTGGCTTCTTCGTATGCTTGTCTTGCTAAAACCGCGTTGATTTCAGGCGCAGTGATGTAAGGATTGATATTATCTGCTAGATTATTAGTTTGAAAGCTATCCATGGAAATAAGCTGAGACCATACAAGATCATACATTCTTTTTTCTGCTAAGGTAAGATTACAGCGATAATCTAATGCATCTTTAGTGGTATCAACTTCTTTTGGAAACCAAGTGTTTGCTTCCATCAAATCCCAAAGTTTTAAAGCCCAAGTGTATTTTGCTTTGGTGAAATTTAAAATTCCATGAGGATTACCATTAAACACTTTTCTATCATTTAATGTTTCGTTTGATTTTGGATTGTAGATTCTTTTTCTATTCATTTTTTACCTTTACGACAATAGTGCTTTGACTTAATACATCATGCAAAGTGAGTGTGTCTTTTCTTAAAAAACTTACTATAAAGCCTATAAGCAAGCCAAAGCTGACTATAAATATAATATATCTAAAAATAATTTGGAAAAAATTCAACTTTTTTCCAGTTTTTATATTGATTAAATATAAATCATAAGCTTTTAATCCAGGGCTTTGAGCTGATTTTGTTAAAAATAAAGCTTGTAAAAATCCAAAAAGCAAAGGACATAAAAATATGATAAATTGATTATTTAAAAAAGCTTCTTTTGAGCCTAAAGCAAAATAAAATAAATATAAAATAGGCACATAAAGCAAAAACATGTCTATTAAAAAAGCCTTAAACCTTAAAAAACGAGAGGCTATTTTTGCCTTTGCTTTCATTAATTACCACGACTACCTGGTTTAATAGCTTTGCTTCCATTTATACATAATGGGCAATTATTGCTTTCATAAATTTCAAATTCAAAATTTCCTAGTGCAAAAAGAGGCAAATCTTCAGGTAATTTAGCATTTTCTTTTCTAGGGTTATTTAAATTTTTAACAGAACAAAATCCACGATTTGCTAACGCTGCAAAGCCGACAACTTTTCCACCTAAACTTTCAATAATCTTAGCACTTTCTAATGCGGAACCACCTGTGGTTATAATATCTTCGCAAATTATAAATTTTTCACCTTGTTTTACTTCAAATCCGCGTCTAAGAGTCATTATACCTTCTACGCGTTCGGTAAATATAAAGCGTTTATCACAAGCTCTTGCAAGCTCATATCCTGCTAAAATTCCACCAAGAGCAGGAGAGCAAATACTATCAAAAGTAATGTTATAACTTGCAATGATTTTAGCTAATTCATTGCATAATTTTCCAGCAAGTTTTGGATTTTCTAAAACTTTAGCACTTTGAAGATAAAATTCAGAATGCTTACCTGAGCTTAGTAAAAAATGCCCTTGCAGATAAGCACCACAATCTTTGTAAATTTGTTCTAAATTCATCTTAGACCTTTAAAAGTTCTGCTTCTTTATTTTTTACTAATTCATCGATTTTAGCCGTGTAGTTATCGGTTAGTTTTTGAACTTCATCGTAAGCTTTTTTTGCTTCATCTTCAGAAACGGCTTTATCTTTTTCAAGTTTTTTAATACCATCGTTTGCATCTTTTCTGATATTTCTTATAGCTACTTTTGCTTTCTCTCCCATGGCTTTTGCGCTTTTAGCATTTTCTTCTCTTTGTTCTCTTGTCATAGGTGGAAAGAATAATTTTACACTCTCTCCATCATTATTTGGATTTACCCCTATATTTGCAGCAGCAATTGCGCTTTCTATTGTTTTTAGCATGGTTTTTTCCCATGGGGTTATGCTTATGGTTGAAGCATCTGTTGCTAAGACTGTTGCTACTTGATTTAAAGGAGTTGCACTACCATAATAATCAACATGAACATGATCTAAGATATTGATATTTACTTTCCCAGTTCTAATGGTTGTAAAATCTTTTTTTAAACTTTCTAAGCTTTTGTCTGATTGTTGTTTTTGTTTAGTATAAATTTCATTTAGCATATTTTTTCCTTTATTTGCTAGTGTTTGTTTCTACTTCTTGGGTAATAGGTGCCATAGGTACACTTGCATTTACTTCTGGTGCTTTTGGTAAAATTTGTTCAGCTTTTGTAGCTAAAGAATCTGAACTAGAATTGTTATACATATAGCTTAGTGCAATAGTATTTGCAATAAGTAATACACCCATAATAAAAGTAAATTTAGCTAAAAATCCTGCAGGACCTTTTGCTCCAAATAAACTTTCATTACTCCCACTATATGCCCCAAGTCCTATGCTAGAGCTTTTTTGTAATAAAACAGCAATACAAATAATAACAACAATAGCAAATTGTAAAATAATCAAAAGAGTAGTCATAAGATCTTCCTTGTGTTATAAAAAAGGTATTTTAACTTAAAAAGCTTGATATTAACTTGAAAAGATGAAAATAAATTTGCGAGAAAAAATCTCGCAAATTTTATCTATTATTGAAGCTTCTTAGAATATTAAGAAGAGAAATAAAAAGATTAACAAAATCAAGATAAAGAGCAACAGCGCCTTCTATAGGTGTCTCATAATTTCCTCTTATAATATTTTGCGTATCATAAAGAATATAGAATGAAAACAGTATCGCTCCAATTCCTGATATAGCTAAGCTTAAAATTGAACTTTGAAAAAGTAGATTGATTAAAGAAGCTACTACAAGCACAATTAAAGCTACAAATAGCATTTTACCCATCATAGTAAAATCTCTTTTTGTATTCATTGCAAATACACTTAGTGCTCCAAAAGCTACTGTTGTTAAAGCAAAGGCTTGAGCTATGATATCAGCTCCGCTTGGCATCGCTAATACTGAATATAAAAGAGGTGTTAAAGTAAGCCCAGAACAAAAAGTAAATCCAAAAAGTAATATAAGATTTAAAGGAGCTTCTCTTTTTTTCCATTGTAATGCAAACAATAAACCAATTTCAACAATAAATAAAATCCAAAAAGTTGCTTGAGATTGTGCAAAAAGATGAGCTAATGCATAAATTCCCACATATGCTCCAGCAGTTGCAGCCAACAATGAAGCAGCAAAAAGCTGATAAGTTTGTTTTATAAAAATACTCAAATCACTTCTAGCATAACCTTCAAATTCTTGAGTTTTAGAGTTTGAGCAATCTCTATCATAAAGACTCATTAATTTCCTCCGAATAAATTTTAAAAATAAGACTTTAAATTTACAAAAAAAAGATAAATAAAAGATTAAATTTTACAAAAATATAACAAAAAATAAATTTGTCTATTTATAAATAAAGAGGAATATTTAGTATAATTTTTACAATGATACTTTTAAAGGAAATTTTTGAAAGATTTGATTAATGGTGCTTTAAAATTTATGCAAGAAGATTTTAAAGAACATGCTCAGTTGTTTGAAAGTTTGAAAAATAAGCAAAATCCTCATACTCTTTTTATCGGTTGTGCTGATTCTAGGGTTATACCAAATTTAATTACAAATACAGGCCCAGGAGAGCTTTTTGTGATTAGAAATATCGGAAATATAATCCCTCCTTATAGAGTAGGAGATGATTTTTTAGCGACAACTTCTGCTATAGAATATGCTTTTAATTCTTTGCACATTAAAAATATTATAGTTTGCGGTCATAGTAATTGTGGAGGATGTGCAGCTTTATATGCTAGCGAAGAAGAATTAAAAAAAATGCCAAATGTAAAAAAATGGCTTACTTTGCTTGAGCCCATAAAAGAAGAAGTTAGCAAGATAGCTAAAAAAGATCAGGCTATGAGAGCTTGGATGACTGAAAAAATGAATTTAGTAAATTCTTTACAAAATTTGCTTACTTATCCTGGTATAGAAGAAGCTTTAAATAAAAATGAGATTGAACTTCATGCTTGGTATTATATCATTGAAACAGGTGAAATTTATGAATATAGTTTTAAATCAGAAAATTTTACACTAATACAAGAAAGGACTGGAAAATGAAAAGAATTTTTGTTGCTATTTTGTTTATCTTTTTTATGAACACTTTGCATGCGCAAGAAAAAAATGTTTTTAAAGATAAAAATAGTATTTTTGCTTTAGTTCAAAATTATATAGAATTAAATTTGATTTTAGAAAGTTTTAAAAATGGTGATTCTAATATCAGTGAATTTAAAGATAATATCCAAGAGATAGAAAAACAAAAACAAAATATCCTTACTAAAATTCCATTAAGAATGGTTTCTCAAAAGATTGATGATAAAGAAGTAAGTAAATTTTTAAGTATAAAGCAAAAACTTGAGCAAGAGGTCAAAACTGCAGAAGCTAAAAAAAGATATTATGAATATGTAGATAAAAAAATTAAATTACTAACTTTGATTTCAGGGGAGCATTTTTATCGCTCTATTTTTGAGCTTGAAGCGATGTTTATACAAGGAGCACAAAGCGATAAGATAAAGATTGTTATTGATAAAAGTATTGATTCTTTAAAAGAAGATGTTTCTTTTGATTTTTCTTTAGACAAGGAAAAAGTTATTGATATAGAGCAACTTAAAGCTTTAGAAATAGCCGAGAATCATTTAAGAAATACTGTTAAATCTTATAATGAAATATTGGTATATTTAAGAAATAATGCAAATTTACTAGAAACGAATTTTTTATTTAGTGAGTTAGGATTACAAAATGCTATTAATTATATTAATGAGCAAACATCTATAGAAAGTGTAAATCTTGGAAAAATTGTTATTTCCATTGCCGTGATAGTATTTTTTTATTCTTTAAAATTTTATCTTGCAAAAATTTTATATTTTTTCTTGATTAGGTTATTTGGCAAAAATTCAGACAATATTGACATAAAAACCCATTTTTTAGAAAAATTACAAGGGCCTATTGGGTGGTTTTTGTTTGTATATGCTTTGGGGATTTGTTTTACGATTGTTTATTATCCAGTTCCAGTAGATATTAGAATTAGTAATATTTTATATATTGTTTATGCGATTTTAATAGCATGGCTTGCAATCAATATCTTTGATAGTTATGGTATGGTTGTAGTTGCAAAATTAGCAGAAAAAAGTGGTAAAAGAGAAGTTGTAAATTTAATCATTAAAATTTTATATTTTATCATTATAGTTATAGCAGCATTGTTTATTTTAGCTCATTTAGGGTTTAATATATCTGCATTAATTGCTTCTTTGGGTATAGGTGGTTTGGCAGTTGCTTTGGCTACTAAAGACATCATTGCAAATTTCTTTGCTTCAGTTTTATTGCTTTTTGATGATAGTTTTAATCAAGGTGATTGGGTTGAAATTTCAGGTATAGAAGGAACCATAGTAGAAATAGGTCTTAGAAAGACTACGATTAGAACTTTTGATAATTCTTTGGTATTTTTGCCAAATTCTACCATTATGGGAACTAATATTAAAAACTGGAGTAAAAGAAAAATTGGTAGACATGTTAAAATGTTTATAGGTGTTACTTATGATGCAAGACCAGAGCAATTAGAAAAATGCGTTGAAGATATAAAAGAATTATTAGCTAGTAGTCCTTTGATAGCTCAAGTAGATGATAGTGCTTTGAAAAAAGGCGGAAGTCGTGCTAAATATAGACAAAATTTAGTTTCAGTTAATGATTTAGAAGGTTATAAAAATGCTTCGTATGTAAGCGTATATGGTTTTGGTGCAAGTTCTATAGATATAGAAGTATATTTTTACACTAAAGCTGTAGATGCTAGAGGTTTTAGAGAAGCAAGACAAGCTATTTTATTAGAATTAATGAAAATTGTAGAAAAAAATAATCTTAGTTTTGCCTTTCCATCGCAAAGTTTGTATATAGAAAAAATCAACAAAGAATAACTTTCCAAGAGCTTTTAATAAGCTCTTGTTTCACATTCAACCAAAATTTCTTTAGCTAAAATTATACTGCCATTTTTTTGTCCATTGACTTTTACTATACTTCCTTTTTTTAAATCTTGAATGTTGCCTTGTTTTTTATTATTTCCAAATACTCCACAACCATAAATATTGATTGTTGTTTGAGGTAGTATAGTTATGATAAGATTATTATCAAAATTAGTTTGTAAGCTAAGAGTATTTTGAGTGGTATTTTTTAAAACACCTTGTACTTTATAAGCAAAGACAAAATTAGTAAAAAATAATAAAATAAATAAAATTTTCATAAAATAACTCCTTTTTTGGAGTTATTTTACATCAAAAATCTTAGTAAGCTCTTTTTTTACAATCTATTTTAATTTCTTTAACTGTAATACTTTGCGTTTGATCTAAGGGTTGTTGGATATTTGAATGGAAAGGTTCAGCTTCTATAAAACTACCTACTTTTAAATCAGCAAAAGTTCCAGTTTTATCCATACCAAAAACTCCACAATCATCCATATCTATTTCTGTATTTGGTAATACTTTCATATTTATTTTTTGACCATAAGTGGTATCTACTACAATAGTTTTTGCACCATCATTAATATCAATTATTGTTCCATATATCCCATCTGATGCATAAGCAAAACTTGAAAAACCCAATACTGCTAAAAAAGCAATCATTTTCTTTTTCATTTTTTCTCCTTTTAAATTGTTGATAAAATTATATAATCTTTTAAGTGAAGCAAGAGTGAATTTGGTTATAATTTACCAAATATTACATAAAAAATTAAGGAAAAACATGAAAGAAATTTTAAAATTTTTATTTGTAATTTTAATAGCAAGTTTATTTTTTTCATGTGCTAAAAATGAAGATAAAAATTCTATTGTTAGAGCTTATGGATTTGATGAGCAAACTCAAAGCATTTTTATAGAATTTAACACTAATATTTCTAATCAAAACTTAGGCATCATCAAAGAACGAGAAATAACACTTAATGGCGAAAAAATAAAGGCTAAGTCTAAATTTGATAGTTTTTCAAGATTGTATATTTTTGCTCCTTTAAAGGCTAATCAAAACTATGATATTTTTATAGATTTAAATGATATAGCAATCAATGAAAAATTAAATTTTAAAATAAAAACTCCTTTTGAAAAATTAGCTGTGCAGGGTTTTTTTCAAAATCAAACTTCTAAAGAAAGTGTGCTAATTTTAAATCTTGAAAGCTATTATGCTATAAATGAACAAGATTTATTAAAAGCAATTAAAATAAGCACTCAAGCTCAAAACATAAATATAGATAAAATTGTAGTTCAAGATAACATAGCTAGTGTTTATTCTAAAAATTTAAGTATTAAAAATACTAATACAAACATCAAAGTTGTTTTTGATAAAGATGTTTTAGGTTTGCAAAAGAATTTAGAATTTGATTATGTATTACTTGCAAAAAATGATTTTATTTTCCAAAATGCTAATATAGTTAATAAAGATATAGAATTGTTTTTTTCGCAAAATATCTTGCAAAATCAAAATTTAGCAGAGCTAATTTCTATTAATCCTAGTGTAGAATTTAAAGCACTAGCTATCTCAAACAAAATCAAACTTATAGGCAATTTTAATCCTAATACAACTTATAATATAAATATTTCTTCAAGTCTTAAGAGTGATGAAAATATAAATATTAAAAATACTTATCAAACACAAGTAAGTTTTAAAGATTATGAGCCTGCTATTAGTTTTTCAAGTCAAGGTGTATTTTTATCAAGCAAAGCAGATAAAAAAATAGGTTTTAAAAGTTTAAATGTTAAAAAAGTTCATTTAGAAGTTTGGCAAATTTTTTCAAATAACTTAAGTGAATATTTGCGTTATAAAAATCTCCAAGGTTCTAAGAAATTAAGCGATTATGATAGTGATATTTTTTCAGAAACTGATTATACAAGCCAAATGGTTCTTAAAAAATCTTTTGATATTGAAAATGTAAAAAATGAATGGGTTGAGCATGAAATTGCTTTAGATGGTTTAAAAGATTTAAGCGGTGTTTTTATAGTAAAACTTTATTTTGAAGAAAAGGATGTAGATTTTACTTTTGATAAAGATATAGAAAGTTGGAAAAAATATAGATTTTTTAATCAAAAAGCAAGAATTAGTAAAAATCTTATCTTTTCAGATATAGCTTTGATTGTCCAAAAATTAGATCAAAAACTTTTTATTGATATAAGAGATTTTACTACTCAAAAGTCATTAAAAGATGTTAAAGTTGAGGTAGTTAGTAATAAAAATCAAATTTTAGCGTCTAAATTGAGTGATGAAAATGGTTTGGTGGTTTTTGATGATATAAAAAGTGATGCACTTTTTGTTTTAGCTTCTAAAGATAATCAAGCTTCTATAGTGCGTTTATCTTCACCTTTGCTTTATGATGGTTTTGATGTAGGAGGATTAGAATTAAATTCTAAAAACAAAGTGTTTATTTATACAGAAAGAGGAGTGTATAGGCCAGGTGATGATATACATTTGAGCATAGTTGGGCGTAATGATAAAGGAGTTATTAATCATCCTGTATTTTTAAGTTTTTTTGATCCAAGAAATAAAAAACTTTTAGATAAAATCAAACTTGAGCCTTTAAGCAATGGAACTTTTTATAAGAAAATAAATTTAAATCCGCAAGCTCAAAGCGGGATATATTTAGCTAGGGTTGAATTTGCAAATTTAGTTTTTGATAAAGAAATTTTAGTCCAAAATATAGTTGCAAATCGCATTAAAGTAGCTATGCAAGCACCAAAAATGCTAAAAGAAAATGAACAACTTGATTTTAATATAAGTTCAAAATATCTTTTTGGCTCACCAGCTAGTAAATTAAAATTTCAAACAGATTTATTTGTAAATAAAAAAGAATATCAAAATTCCAAATACTCAGAGTATATTTTTTCAAATCCTAGTGTTTTAATTTATCAATACCAAGATAAATTAGAAGGAAATTTGGATGAAAATGGTCAAACTAAACAGCATTTTGTATTTCAAGATTTTTTTAAAAACATTCCTTATAATTTAGAAGCTACATTAAGTACTAGGGTTTTTGAAACAGGTGCAAGATCAGTAGAAGCTGTGACGCAAACTCCAATTATTTTGCATGAAAATTTTGTAGGTATTAAAAAACTTAAAAATCGTTATTTAAATTCAGGGTCTATAGTAAATTTTGATGTGGTTGTAAGTGATTTAAAAGAGAATTTAATCGCCAATAGAAAAATCAAATATACTATTTATGCTAATGATTATTCTTGGTGGTGGGATTATGATAATTACGATGATTTTTTAAAATCTTTAAAAAGAGATAAAAACACTAAAATCATTTATCAGGGTGAAATTATAAGCCAAGATCAACCAGTAAAAATTGAATTTGATCCAAAAGATTATCATGGAGAAATGTTTATAGAACTTGAAGATGTCCAAGATAAAACTAGCACAGGAGAGTATTTTTATATTAGTAGTTTTGGTGCACCAAGTGATAGTGATATTGTAAGTTCTTTAAAGATTAAAAGCGATAAAAAAGAATACAAACCAAATGATATTGCAACGATAGAATTTGAAAGTGTTAAAGGTGCAAAAGCTATTGTTACTTTTAATGACAATACAAAAATTTTAAAGCGTTTTGTGCTTGAGACAAAAGAAAATACTACCAAGGTTGAATTTCCTATAAGCAAAGAATATGCACCAAATATCTATGCAAGTGTAATATTGTTGCAAGATTATAATGATTATACCAATGATAGAGCTTTGAGACTTTTTGGTGTGGTACCTTTAAAAGTAGTTGATGAACATAGTAAAATCGAGCTTGATATAAAAGCTCCTAGTAAAGTTATGCCCAAACAAGATTTTCAAATAGAAATTCAAAGCAAAGATAAGCAAAGCTATACTTATACTGTGGCTATTGTAGATGAGGGGTTATTAGATATTAATGCTTTTAAAACTCCAGATATTTGGGAATATTTTTATCAAAAAATTCGCTTTAATATGAGCATATATGATACTTACGATAAGATTATCACAAAAAATACTTCTAATGTATCTAAAGTTTTAACCACAGGTGGAGATAGCTTTTTAGAAAGTAGAGCAAATAAAAGCAAAAGCGATGAAAAAGCTAGACGCTTTAAGCCCATAGTTTTGTTTCAAGAGCCTGTTAAAAGCGATGAAAATGGCTATGCAAAACTTAATTTTAAAATGCCTTCTTATTTGGGCTCTGTAAGGGTAATGGTAGTAGCAAATAATCAAAATAGTTTTGGTAGTGCTTTTAAAAATATACAAGTTAGTGCGCCAGTTATAATGCTTGAAACTTTGCCAAGAGCATTAAGAATGGGTGATGAATTTAGGCTTTTGGTGCAAGTATTTAAAATAGATGAGGATGTAAAAAATGCAAAATTATCCTTAAAGGCTAAAAATTCACTTATAAGCTTTAATAGCAATGAAATTTTGATTGATTTTGATAATGAAAAAGTTAAAGATGTTTATATTGATGCTAAGGTAGATTCTGATAATTTAGGCACAGAAGAATTAGAATTTAGTTTAAATGCAAAAGATTATACTTATACGCAAAATACCCAAATTGATATAAAAGCATTAAACACTATAAGCTATGAAGGAAAATCTTTAAAAATTCCTGCTAATAGCACCATGGAATTTAACATCGATAAAGAATACATCAATCCAAGTGCATTTTTAAGCATTAGCTCTAAGCCTATTTTAAATATCAATCATAGATTAAAATATTTGCAAAATTATCCTTATGGATGTATAGAGCAAAGCACTTCAGCGGTTTTACCACAATTGTTTTTAGACAAATTAAATTTAGATATTAATAAGCAAAAAATTATTGATAATACTAATGCTTTGATTAATAAATATATAAATTTTCAAACTTCTAATGGAGGTTTTGCATATTGGCAAGGATTAAAAGAGTCTGATGATTGGGGTAGTAATTATGCTGGTATGTTTTTGATATTAGCCAAAGAAAAGGGTTATTATGTAAGTGATGCTATGTTTAATGCTTGGCTTGATTATGAAAAAGCCTATATTTTAAAAGATGATGTAAATAAAGACATAAAAATTAATTCTTTATATCTTTTAGCTTTAACTAAAGAGCCAAATTTAAGCGTTATGAATAGTATTTATGAAAACAAACAATATTTAAAAAATTTAAGCAATGTCAGTCTTTGGCAGCTTGGTAGTGCGTATAAACTTGCTGGTTTTGATGAGATAGCTTTAAATTTGGTAAAAAATTTAAGCATAAAGCCTGATAGTGATGATTATACTAGCACATATGGATCGTTTTTAAGAGATGAAGCTATTATAGCTAATGCATATAAAATCATCTATGGTAAAAACAATGAGGAGTTATTGGAAAATATTAAAAGGAATTTAGAAAGTAATGCTTGGCTTAGCACTCAAAGTGCAGGATATGCTTTATATGCTTTATCAAATAGTTTTAATGAAAAAAATTCTAAAACACTCAATGCTACTATAAATATTGATGAAAAAACTCAAAATTTAAATGAAACTTCTTTTGAGCAGTTTGAATTTAACAAAGGCAAGGTCGTAATAAAAGCTAAAGAAGATACTTTTGTGCATTTTGGTATAGAAGGCATTAAAAAAGAAGTAGCTTTGCCTTTTGCGCAAGGGTTATTTATCACAAGAACTTTTTATGATGAAAATGGCAATGAAATCGATGAAAGTTCAATCAAAAGTTCGCAAATTTTTTATATGAAATTAACCATATCTTTAGATAAAACTAGCCAAGAAATTCACAATGTTGCTTTAACTCAAATTTTACCAAGCGGGTGGGAAATAGTGCATGATTTTTTAAGTAGTGAAAAACCTGAATTTATAAATGATTCAAATTATGATTTTGTAGATATTAGAGATGATAAGATAATGTATTTTTTCTCGCTTTATCCTGAGAAAGAAAAGAATTTTTTTGTAAAATTAAACGCAATTACCCCAGGTATTTATACACTAAGTGGAGCTTATGTTGAAGTAATGTATGATAATGCTTATAGAGCTTTAAGCCAAAGTAAGAGAGTTAAAGTGACTTGGTAAAATTGAAAATATTTTTTTGCATATGTTTTGTAAG
The DNA here is from genome assembly GCF_008245045.1 of Campylobacter volucris. Lineage (NCBI taxonomy): Bacteria > Pseudomonadati > Campylobacterota > Epsilonproteobacteria > Campylobacterales > Campylobacteraceae > Campylobacter > Campylobacter volucris. Next base: position 1,450,887 of record NZ_CP043428.1, on the reverse strand, counting down.
TTTTTGTTCTTATATAGCTTTTGTATATAGTTTTTTTGATAGTAAGAATTTATTTAAAGATTCTTATAGCAAGGTTTTATTAGACAAAAACGAAGAAATTTTAAGTGTTTTTTTAGATGCAAATGAACAATGGCATTTAGAAAGCAATGATATACCACAAAAACTTAAAGATGCTGTGATTTTATATGAGGATAAAAATTTTTATTCTCATTTTGGAGTAGATTTTTTAGCTCTTTTAAGGGCTTTTAAAAACAATCTTTTTTCAGAAAAAAGAAGCGGTGCAAGCACTATTTCTATGCAAACTATAAAGCTTTTAGAGCAAAATGAACGCACTTATTTTAATAAATTTAATGAAATCATTAAAGCCTTTGCTTTAGAAAATGCTTATAGTAAAGAAGAAATTTTAAAGCTTTATTTAAATAATGCTCCATATGGTGGAAATTTAGTTGGTGTTGCAAGTGCTGGTTTGTTTTATTTTGAAAAGAATTTAAAAGATATCACTTGGAGTCAGGCAGCTTTACTTGCAGTGCTTCCAAATAATCCTGGTCTTATTAATCTTGAAAAAAATAAAGACAAACTTTTGCAAAAACGCAATCGTTTACTTCAAAGACTTTTTGAAAAGGGTTATTTTTCCAAAGACATTTTACAATTAGCTCTTGCTGAAAATTTGCCTACTTTTAAATCAAGGAAAAATATAGCTCCGCATTTAGCTCGTAGGCTTTTAAAAAATCAAACTAAAATCATTTCAAGTATTGATAAAAAAATTCAGCTTAAATTTGAAAATAAAGCAAAAGAATATAGCTACAAACTCCACCAAAAAGGCATTAAGAATTTAGCCATCTTGCTTGCTGATACAAAAACAAATAAAGTTTTAGCTTATGTAGGATCTAATGATTTTTATGATTTTGCTAATTTTGGTCAAGTAGATGGGGTTATTGCAAAGCGTAGTGTGGGTTCGACTTTAAAACCTTTACTTTTTGCATTGGCCATAGATGAAGGTTTATTGGTTCCTGATTCTTTAGTGCTTGATGTGCCTACATATTTTTCAAATTTTGCACCACAAAATGCTAATAAAAAATACTATGGATTAATCAGTGCTAAAGAAGCTTTGCAAAAATCTCTTAATATCCCTTTTGTCAATTTACTTTTAGAGTATGGTTATGAAAAATTTTTTTATAAACTTAAAGAAATTTTAGAATTTGATGATGAAAATTTTAAAAAATACGGCCTTTCTTTGATACTAGGCACTAAAGAATTAAGTCTAGAAGATTTAGTAAAAATTTATCTTAGTCTTGGAAATTATGGAAAATTTAAAGATGTATTATATGAACAAAATGCACATATTTTAAATGAAAAAAAACTTATTAGCGATGGTGCAAGTTATTTAACTTTAGAGGTTTTAAAAGATTTAGATAGGGTAGGATTAAAACAATATGATTTTAACACTATTGTATCTTGGAAAACAGGAACTAGCTATGGTAGAAAGGATGCTTTGGCGGTTGGAGTTTCACCTAGATACACTTTAGGGGTGTGGGTTGGTAATTTTACAGGTGAAGCTAATGCAAATCTTTTTGGGGTAAGTGTAGCTGGGGAATTATTTTTTGAACTTTTATCTTTACTTGATGAGGTAAATGTAGAATTTAATAAACCTAATGATTTGATTTTTGTTAAAATAGAAAATCAAACAGCATATCGTTATGATGATCAATTTGATTTTAAAGAGGTGTTATATCCTCAAAGTGCAAAGATCTTGCGAATTTCTCCTTTTTTAAAAGAAGTTTTTTTGTATGAAGATAAACAAGTAAATTCAAAAGATGAAAATTTTATCTATGCGAGTAAAAAAACTATTTTAAATTTACCATCATACGCCCAAGAATTTTTTTCTAAACAAAAGCAAAATTTTAAAATTTCAAACAATACAATAAAAATTATTTATCCTTTAAACAATCTTAATATCATCTTGCCAAAAGATTTAACATCAAAGCAAAAACTGCTCATTAAAATTTCAAATCCAAAAAAAGAGAAGGTATTTTGGTATTTAAATCAAAAATTAGTATTTGAAGGGAATGATGATCAAATTTATATTGATTTAAAAAAAGGCAAATACACACTTAATATCATTAGTCAAAGCGGCTTGAGTGATTTTGTAAATTTTAATGTATTGTGAAAATACAAAGGTATTTTAATACCTTTGTAGAGCTAATTGATGAAAAATTCTTGAATTTTATCTTTGCTTTCAAAAGCTATGCTTTGGAAAATTTTATCCTTAAAGCCTATATTATAAGGAGTATTTGGGCTAGTTTTAGCATAGGTTAATGCTATAATAAGAGCTAAATTTAAATCCTCATCATTTATATTTTCATCCACTAAAGAATAAGCTCCTACTAAATCAAAAAGTTTTAATTCTTCGTATTTTTGAGTTTTTAATTCTTTTAAAAATCGATTTTCTAATTCATTTCTTCCAATGATCATTTTAGAGCCATTTGGAAGCCTTAAATGACGACCATATTTTAAAAGCTGAGCATCATTTACTTGCATATTTTTATCAAATTTTATGAAATCTTTAATTTTATTAGCAAAGCTTTCAAGTGTAAGCAAGCAGCCACCACCAGGGCTTTCAAAATCTTCAAATCCAAATTTGGCAGCTAGTTCAAGTTGTCTTTTTCTGCTGCGTCCGCTGATATTTTCTAGTTTTTGCCTATCAACCCAACCCTCACGCTCAGGCTTGGTTAAAGGTAAATTTTTAGCACACATAGGACGCAAGACAAGATCTTCTTCATCAAGTGCTAATTTTTTAACCTTTGCCATAGCATCATTTCTTTGACTCATAGGGCGTTGGCCTAAAACTTCTCCAGTGATGATAAAATCAGCATTTTCATCTTTTAACATAGAAAGAGCAGTTTTAAACATAAAAGCATGACAATCTATGCAAGGATTAAAATGTTTTCCATATCCATATTGTGGATTAAACAAAACTTCTTGCAAATAAGCATTTCTTACATCTATCATTTCAAAACTAGCTCCTGCCATAGCAGCGCGTTTGGCCATGATCTCACTTTTATCGCTTGTTCCACCAAATCCTATGTTGATATTTAGAGCTTTAACTTCTATGCCTTGAGAAGTAATGAGTTTTATAGCAAGCATAGAATCAAGTCCACCACTAAAAAGTGCTAGTGCTTTCATTTTTTCCTTTCATTTTTTTCATAATTTTATTGAAAGATTTTTAATTTATTTTCTAAAATTTAAAAAGTTTCATCATAATGAACATAAAGCTCTTGTTTGTTTTTGATATTTCTTTGCAAATTGATAAAAAAAAGTTCTAATTCATCGTCTTTTAATGTTTGTATGGTTTTTAAAATTTCATTTAAGTGAGAAAGAAAAATTTCTTCATTTTGATAGATTTTTTTGATTTTTTCTAAATTTTGGTTGAGCAAATTAAAAATTTGTTTTTTTAAAGCTTGAGTAAAATCAAGATTTTTTAATCTATTAAAAAAAGCTAAATTTATTTTACAAATTGCATATAAAAATTCTTCCAAATTAGCCAAATCTTTGATATTTTTATACTCATAAAGTTCTCTTATACTTGCATTCTCAAAATTTTGATGGGTTAAAATAGCTTGTATGATATCTTGGTGTAAAAAATATTCTTGCAAACTTATAGCATTAAAAATAGATATGGAATTTGGATTTTCATGTAAAAATTTTAATAATTCTAATTCGCTTATATTGTTAGTAAAATTTTGCTTTTGTGGGCGTAATTTTAAAAAAGTATTTTGAGTCTTTGTGTTTTTGCTAAGTTTAATGTCTTGATGATTTACTCCAAGTAAATTTGCAACCAAATTAACATATGAATTTGCTATTAAAGGTTCTAGCGAAAAAGTGTATTTTTGCACTTCTTCTAAGGCTTGTTGTTTATTTAATGCTGAATTTAAATCAAAATGAGTGATTAAATTTCTTATATAAAATTCGCCTAGTTCTATGCCTTTTTCTAGTATAGAAAATAAAAGCTTTTCTTGATGTGTTGCTACAAGTTCTGCAGGGTCTTTACCTCCTTCGATCAAGACAACTTTACCATCAATTTTTGCCAAGCTTAGCAAATGAGCTGATCTAAGAGCAGCATTTAATCCTGCATTATCATTATCAAAACATAAAATCACTCTAGCTTGTAATCTTTTAATCAAAGGAATATGATTTTCCCCTAAAGCTGTGCCCAAAACTGCTACAGAATTAGTAAAACCAGCTTTATGTAAAGCTATAGCATCCATATAACCTTCGCAAATTATCATCTCTTTTTGTTTGTAAATTTCATCTTTTGCCAAATGAAGTGCGTAAAAAATTCTTGATTTGTCAAATAATTTACTTTGAGGAGAATTGACATATTTAGCCATATTGGTTTCATCTAAGGTTCTACCGCCAAAGCCTACGAGTAAATTTTTATGATCATAAATGCTAAAAGTGATGCGATTAATAAAGCTTGCATAAATTCCACTTTCATTTTGCTTTATAGCTCCAGCTTCTAAGGCTTCTTGGGTATTAATTTGTTCATTTTGTAATAATCTTAAAGTTTCATTTGAACTAGGAGCATAGCCTAACTCAAATTTTCTAATGTCTTCATCATTTAAGCCTCTTTTGTAAAGATAAGCTAAGGCTTCTTTGTTTTTACTTAGATTTTGTTTATAAAAGGCATTCAAACTAGGCAATATATGCACAATAGATTTTTTATTATCTTGTTTTTGCGAAGTATAAGTGAGTGAAAAATTACTCCACGAAGCGACTTTTTCGACTGCTTCAACAAAGTTTAATTTTTCATAATCCATTACAAATTTAAAGACATTTCCCCCAGCTTTGCAAGCAAAGCAATGATAAAAACCTTTAATAGAATTAATATGCATACTTGGATTTTTATCATCATGAAAAGGACATACGCATACATAGCCTGAACCTTGTTTTTTTACTTCTACATAATGAGCTATGATATCAACAATGTCTGTTTTTTGTAAAAGTTGTTCTATACTAGTTTGTTCTATCATTTTTAAACCTTAAAGAAAATTATATAAGCATTTAGCTATAATTGTTATAAATTTATGAAGTTTAAGTTGAGATTAGATGGATTTTTTCTTTGTAGAATATAGAGATCCTTTGTTTGGACTAATTGTTTTAACTGCTTTGGTTTTATGCGTGGCTAGTTCGCATTATATATGGCGTATGTTTGCTAGTAAAGATCAAAAAAATAAACTAGATCGTTTTGTTAAAAAATTTGAAATCAACTCAACTCATCAGCAACTTTTAAAAAATGCAAATTTAAGCATAGAAAATTTAAATTTTTTAGCCCAAATTTTTACTAAAAGTGGAGAATTTGAAAAAGCAGTAGGTATATATTTGATTGCCTTGCAAAAATCTAATGACGCAAATCAAAAAGAATATATCTTTTTTTCTTTAGCTAGTGTGTATTTAAAAGCAGGATTTTTAGAAAGAAGCATAGAAGCTTTACTTAATGCTTTAAAAATTAAATCACGCAACAAAGAAAGCTTAAAACTTTTAAAAATAGTTTATTTGAAATTAAAAGATTATGATAGAGTTTTAGAAGTTTTAGAATGTTTGTTTGAGCTTGGAGAAAATATTTATACTGAAAAAGCTTTAATCAAGGCTTTAAAAATTCAAGCAAGTGCTAAAAGTGAAGATGAAAAAAAACAAGAAATTTTAGCTCTTTCAAAAGATAATGAAAGTGTTTTAAGGCTTTGTTTTACTTACTATAAAGATGATATGCAAATAATGCCTAGTTTTGAAAATATCATTGATTTGCTTGATAATTTTACACAAGCTTTTAATATCAAAGATTTAAAATATCATGAATTTTTTTATGCTAAAGGTATTGAAAAAACGGCCATTAAATTGACTAATGAAAAATTTAAAATTTTAAAAATTTTAAATGATAATGATATAAAAGCTCGACTTTTTTTTACTTATGTTTGTAATAATTGTAAAAACCAACACCCGTTGTTTTTTTATCATTGTCCAATATGTTATGAATTTAACACATGTAAGATTTATTATGAGGTTAGAACTTGAAAAGTATTGAAATTTATACCGATGGTTCGTGTTTAAATAATCCTGGTTTTGGTGGATGGGCTTATGTGCTAAGCTATAAAAATCATATTAAAGAACATAGTGGTGCTTGTGAAAATACAACTAATAATCGTATGGAATTAATGGCTATTATCAAAGCTTTAGAAGCTTTAAAAGAACCCTGTGAGATAAAATTATACACTGATTCTAATTTAATGGTTCAAAGTATTAATCAATGGCTAAAAGATTGGATAAAAAAAGATTTTAAGGGTAAAAAAAATGTGGATTTATGGAAAGAATATATCAAAGTAGCAAAAAATCATGATATTTGTGCTATTTGGGTAAAAGCACATAATGGGCATGAATTTAACGAGCGTTGTGATACATTGGCAAGGCAAGCAGCTTTAAAACTTCAAGAAGAAAGGCTAAATAATGCTTAAAAAACTTCAAGAGTGTTTAAACTATACTTTTAAAGATGAAAAATTATTAATCGAAGCTTTAACCCACAAAAGTTATAAAAAGCCTTATAATAACGAACGATTAGAATTTTTAGGCGATGCGGTTATGGATTTAGTGGTAGGGGAATTTTTATTTTTTAAATTTCAAAAAGATTCTGAAGGAAATCTTTCTAAATTAAGAGCTGCTTTGGTAAATGAAAAATCTTTTGCACATTTAGCTCAAAAATTAAATCTTGGAGCATGTATTTTTATGTCGGCTGCAGAAGAAAACAATGATGGTCGCAATAAACCATCAATACTTTCTGATGCATTTGAAGCTTTAATGGGGGCTTTGTATTTAGAGATAGGTTTTGAAAAAACTAAACATATAGCTTTAAAATTATTAGAAGAAGTTTATCCGCATATTGATACGCAAAGTTTGTTTAAAGATTATAAAACCAAACTGCAAGAAATCACTCAAGCAGATATGGCAGTAACTCCAGAATATATTGTTGTTAAAGCTTTTGGGCCTGATCATAAAAAACAATTTGAAATTGCTGTAAAAATTCAAGGTGAAGAATTTGCAAGAGCAATAGCAGGTAGTAAAAAAGAAGCCCAACAACAATGTGCAAAAATAGCTTTAGAGAAATTAGGACAATTATGAATACCTTTGGAACAAAATTTAAATTTACAAGCTTTGGAGAATCACACGGCAGGGCGATAGGATGTGTTATAGATGGTATGCCAGCTGGTGTTAAATTTGATGAAGAATTTTTACAAAATGAGCTTGATAAAAGAAAGCCAGGACAAAATAAATTTTCTACTCCGCGTAAAGAAAATGATAAAGCTCAAATTTTAAGCGGTGTTTTTGAGGGTTATACCACAGGAACTCCTATAGCTATAATGGTTTTTAATGAAAATCAACATTCAAAAGATTATGAAAATTTAAAAGAGCTATTTAGACCTGCTCATGCTGATTATACTTATTTTCACAAATATGGTATTAGAGATTATACAGGTGGTGGAAGAGCAAGCGCTAGAGAAAGCATAGCTAGGGTTGCAGCTGGAGCTGTGGCACAAATGCTTTTAAAAGAATTTGATATAGAAATTATGAGTGGTGTTTATGGGGTTGGAGAGATTGAGAGTCAATTAAAAAATGATGAGTTTGATTTTAAATTTGCATCAAGGAGTGAAATTTATGCTTTAGATGTGAATTTAGAACAGAGTTTTAAAGATGAGATTTTAAAAGCTAAAAAGGCAAAAGATAGCATAGGAGCGAGGGTTTTTACTAGAATTAAAAATCCTTTTAAAAATTTAGGAGAGCCTTTGTATGATAAGCTTGATTCTAAACTTGCTCATGCTATTATGGGTATAAATGCGGTTAAAGCTATAGAAATTGGTAGCGGGTGTAAAAGTAGTTATATGCTTGGTAGTCAAAATAATGATGAAATCAAAGATGATAAATTTTTAAGCAATCATAGTGGTGGAATTTTAGGAGGAATCTCAAATGGAAATTTTATAGAATTTAAAACATTTTTTAAACCAACTCCTTCTATATTTTTACCACAGCAAACCCAAAACATTAAAGGTGAAAATGTCATATGTGAGTTAAAAGGTAGGCATGATCCTTGTGTAGGTATAAGAGGAGCTATAGTGGTAAATGCTATGGCTAGAGTTGTGATGGCAGATGTGTTATTATTAAACGCAAATTCAAATTTATCTAATTTAAAGAAAATTTATAAATGAAATTTAATACTTGCTTGGTTATTATTTTATTACATTTTATAAAAAGGAACTAGTATGAAAAAAAATATTGTTTTTTTTGAAGTTAGAGGCGGAAGCGACAAAGGCGAAGATGGACATAGAAAAGATACTATGCCTATGGTAAATGCTTTAAAAGAGCAAGGATGGAATGCTGAGGTTATCTTTTTTGAAGTTGAAAAAAAAGATGAAATTTATGAATATGTAAAAAATAATGCTGATGCTTATGTTTCTAGGATTAATCCAGGAAATTTAAAAGAAGAAAATGAATATTTTGACATGCTAAGAAAGCTTTGTGCTAATGGTGTTATAGGTATGCCTCATCCTGATGCGATGATTGGTTATGGTGCTAAAGATGCTTTAACTAAGCTAAATAAAACTGCTTTAGTACCTGAAGATACTTATGCATACTATGATATCAAAACTTTTAAAGAAAGTTTTGTTAAGACTTTAGCAAAAGGTGAGAGAGTTTTAAAACAAAATCGTGGTTCAACTGGTGAGGGTATTTGGCGTGTGAGATTGATAGATGAATTGCCGGCGGGAGCTACAAGTGTGCCTTTAAATGCAAAAATCAAATGCACAGAAGCTAAAGATAATCATACAGAAGAAAGAGAGCTTGGTGAATTTATGGATTTTTGTGAGCAATATATAGTTGGTGATAATGGAATGCTTGTAGATATGACTTTTTTACCTCGTATCAAAGAAGGCGAAATTAGAATTTTAATGCTTTATCATACTCCAATTTATGTAGTGCATAAAAAACCTGCTGAAGGTGCTGATGCATTTTCTGCTACACTTTTTTCAGGTGCAAAATATAGATACGATGAGCCAAAAGATTGGCAAGAATTGGTTGATTGGTTTTTAGCAACCTTGCCAGAAATTCGTTCAAAACTTGGAAATTACGATATACCTTTGATTTGGACAGCAGATTTTATTTTAGACACAGATGAAAATGGTAAAGATAAATATGTTTTAGGTGAGATTAATTGCTCTTGTGTAGGATTTACTTCTCCTGCTGAATTTGTTGAGCCTATTGCTAAAAAAGTTGCTCAAAATATCATTAACATCGTAAGTAATAACTAAGCCCTTGTTTTTACAAGGGTCTTTCTGCCATGCTTTTAACCATACTCTACATTATAGGTATCACCGTTGATGCGATGACTGGAGCTATTGCTGCTGGGCGTCATAAGATGGATCTTTTTGGTGTGATTTTCATAGCTTTGGTAACTGCAATTGGTGGGGGTTCTATAAGGGATATTTTGCTTGATCATTATCCTTTAACTTGGGTGAAAACTCCTGAATATGTGATTTTAATTTGCATAGCAGCTATGATTACAACAAAAATTTCAAAATATGTAATTAGACTTGAAAAACTTTTTTTAGTGCTAGATGCTATAGGTTTAGTAGTTTTTAGTGTTTTGGGAGCACAAATTGCAATACAAATGGGATATGGCTTTATAATAGCTGTGAGCGCTGCTGTGATTACCGGGGTTTTTGGAGGAATATTAAGAGATATTTTATGTGCTAGAATTCCTTTGGTTTTTCAAAAAGAAATTTATGCAGGCGTGGCTATACTAACAGGAGCTTTGTATTATACATTATATACTTTAGGTATTGATGAGTTATGGGTTATTCTTGCTTCGTTGATTGTAGGAACTATAGCAAGACTTTTGGCGATATATTATGGTTTAAGCTTGCCTATATTTTCTTTTAAAGATAGCGAGAACAAATAAAGCTAAATTTTTATTTTATAAACTTTTAAAGAGTAAGCTTTATTATCCATAAATATTTTTAATAAATTCCATCATATTTTTTATAAAATCTTACAATCTCTGGGGTAAGTGAGATTTATTATCTTTTTAAATCATTTTTACATTTAATTAGATAGATTATTTGTAATTTTCAACGCAAATTTCGCTCTAAATCTTTTTGCTATGAAGTCATTTAGAAGTTAAAAAGTGGTGACCCATACGAGACTCGAACTCGTGTTACCGCCGTGAAAGGGCGATGTCCTAACCGCTAGACGAATGGGCCAAATTTAAAAATGCAATTATATCTGAATTTAATTTAAAAAAAAATTAATTATTTGATAAAACGCAAATAAAAATAACCAAATATACCAGAAGCTAGTGAGGCAAGTAAAATCGCAAAATTATCCACAAAATTAAAAATATCACTCACTTCATATGCAAGCGCATCGATAAAAAAGCTCATAGTAAAGCCAATGCCTGTTAGAATGCACACTCCATAAAGTTGTTTAAAATTGGCTTCTTTTGGTAATTTTGCTAATTTAAATTTAATCGCCATATAAGCAAAGCCAAATACTCCAAGTTGTTTTCCAACAAAAAGACCTAGAAAAATTCCCACACTAACACCGCTAAAAAGCATATGCGATTCGATTTTAGAAAGATCAACTCCAGCATTTGCAAAGGCAAATAATGGCAAAATAACAAAAGCTATCCAGAATTTAAGTCCATGTTCGATTTCTTCTAGCAAAGGATGATTGTTTTTAGTATAAACAGGTATAAACAAAGCAGTTATAATACCTGCTAAAGTAGCATGAACTCCACTTTTTAAAACACTAAGCCAAAGTAGGGTGCCAAGTATATAGTAAAAAGATTTTCTTTCATTTCCTAGACGATTTAAAATAAATAGGCCTAATATGCAACAAAATGCTACAAAAAAAGCTAAAGCAGAAAGTTCATTAGTATAAAAAATGGCTATGATTAAAATAGCTCCTACATCGTCAAAAATTGCAAGTGAGACTAAAAATACTTTTAATGAGCTTGGAATGCGTTGTTTTAACATAGCTAGTATTACTAGCGCAAAAGCAGTATCGGTAGCAGTAGGTATAGCCCATCCTCTTAAAACATAAGGGTCGTTAAAATTTATAACATAAAATATTAAAGCAGGAACTACTATACCACCTATAGCAGCTATGAGTGGTAGTGTGATATTACTAAGAGTTTTAAATTCTCCTTGTGTGAATTCTTTTTTTAATTCAAGTCCAATTGCAAAGAAAAAAATCGCAATCAAACCATCATTTATCCATAGTAATGAAGGTTTAAAAAGCTCCCAATTTCCTATCTTTAAACCCATCTCGACACTAAGAAATTCCATATAGCTATCACCATATGAACTATTTTTTAATATCAAAGCAAAGATTGTCGCACCTAATAGCAACAATCCTCCTAGAATTTCTATGGATATAAAATTAAAATATCTTTTTATGTTCATGTTTTTGAAGAACGATAAATAATTTTTAAGTAAAGATATCCTATCGCCGCGCTTAAAAATGATGCTATTAAGATAGCTAGCTTATCAGAATATGCAAAAATATCGCTATTTTGATAAGCTAAACCATCGATAAAAAAGCTCATAGTAAAACCAATGCCCGTTAGGATACACACTCCATAAAGTTGTTTGAAATTTACATTTTGTGGAAGTTTTGCAAGACCTAACTTGATGCTAATGTAAGAAAATAAAAATACCCCTATTTGTTTTCCAACAAAAAGTCCTAGTATGATTCCTAAACTAACAGAAGAAAACATAAAACTAGGATCCATATTTTTTAAATCTACCCCAGCATTTGCAAAAGCAAAAATAGGAAGTATAAAATAACTTACCCAAGGTGCTAAATCATGTTCTATTTCTTTTAAAAAAGATTTTCCATCTTTAGTGTCTAATGGTATAAATAATGCAGTGATAACTCCTGCTAAAGTAGCATGAACTCCGCTTTTTAACATACTAATCCAAAAAATAATAGCTACGATAATATAAAAAGATTTTTTAGTCACATGAAAATGATTTAAGATATAAAGTGCTAACATACAAATTAAAGCTATGATCATTGCAACCACTGAAAGTTCGCTTGTGTAAAACAACGCTATTACTATAATAGCACCCAAATCATCAAATATAGCCAAAGAAAGCAAAAATAATTTTAAAGCAATAGGTACTTTTTTTCCTAAAAGCATTAAAATTCCAATTGCAAAAGCTATATCAGTCGCAGTTGGTATAGCCCAACCTTGTAAAGCAAAAGGATCTTTATAATTAAAAAATGCAAAAATTAAAGCTGGAACTATCATCCCTCCTAGTGCTGCAAATACAGGTAAAGACATGGCTTTTATGCTGTTTAATTGTCCTCTTGTAACTTCATATTTTAATTCAAGTCCAATTGCAAAGAAAAAAATCGCAATCAAACCATCATTTATCCATAACAATAAGGGTTTGAAAATTTCTAAACTTCCAGCTTGAAATCCAAAAGGAATATTTAAAAAATCTGTATATTGATTAGTTAATGAACTATTTTGTAAAATCAGAGCAAGTACTGTAAAAAATATTAATAAAACTCCAGGAAAAGTTTCGCTTTTTATAAGATTTTGAAGTCTTTGCATAAAAATAACCTTTTAATATAGATTAAATAAATATTTTATCATAAAAGGTTTATTTTTGTATAAAAAGTTTAAGTAGAAAACTACTTAAACTGGAATAACGCGTATATTTGGGCTAAGTTCTTCTTGTAAGATGTTTTCAATAGCATATAAAGTCGCACCACTTCCGCTTGAGCAACCACTGCAAGCTCCTAAATAACGAATATATATATCTATATTTTTATTATCGCTTTTTTGAATATCAATTACTTCTAAATCCCCACCATCACCATGTAACATAGGACGCACATCGCTATCTAAAACAGCTTCTACGGCTTTTAATTGTCCAACCGTGGTCATTTCATCAAAAGAAAGATCGCCTTTGCTTTGCTCTTTTAATTTTTCTTTATCCATCTCAGCACGAGTTTGGGCTAATATATCTACTAGATAATATTCTCTTTTTTCGTGACCACCAGCTTTTACACAGGATTTACAAAAAGCTCCTGCTTTTGTATATTGAGTGATTTCTTCTACACTTTTTAAATCATTTAATTTTATAACTTCTTTTATTGTTCCAAGACTTACTCTAGCACACTCACAAACTATGATTTGATCTTCAAAATCTTCAGGATTAACTCCTTTGTATTGAGCTGCAGCTTGTTTTATAACATCATAAGCCATAACAGAACAATGCATTTTTTGAGGTGGAACTGCTGGAGTTTCAGGATTATCTCTCATCGCAAATTCTACATCTAAATTTGTGATTTTAACGGCTTCATCTACTGTTTTTCCTATGCAAAGTTCAGCCATGGTGTCGCTACTTGCTATAGCTGTTCCACAACCAAAGCTTTTAAATTTAGCATCTATAATTTTATCCGTTTTTTCATCTACAAGCCAATAAAGTCTAACAGCATCACCACAACTTTCAGCTCCAAAATCAGCTACGATTAATTTTGCATTTGCTTGTTTTGCATCATCTTCTGTAAATTCACCCATATGTCTTGGATTATTCATTCTATCTTGAACTTTATTTGAGTATTCATCCCAAATTGATCCACCAATTAAATTATTTTTTGCCATTTTTTATCCTTTAATTATTTTGTGGCTTATAAGCATAAGTGCTTGAAATTTGTCTTAATCTTTGTGTTGCTTTTTTTATTTGATCAGCTGCATAATCGATTTCTTCTTCTGTGTTAAATCTTGACAAAGAAAGTCTTAAAGCAGTATGAGCTAAATCATTTTCTGCGCCAATTGCTTCCATGATAGGATTGCTTTCAAGTGCTTCACTAGCACAGGCTGAACCAGTGCTTGCTGCTATGCCATTTTTATTTAAATCCCAAAGCATAGCTTCTCCTTCAACACCTTTTATACTAGCTAAAATAGTATTTGGTACTCTTCTTGATCTATCTCCTACCACGCTAGTATCAGGTATAGTTAAAATTAAATCTTCCAATTTATCTCTTAATCTTCTAATATGGGAATTTTCAAAATCAAGCATATTGTTTGCTATTCTTAAAGCTTCTGCCATAGCAATAATATAAGCAACATTTAAAGTTCCACTTCTTCTTCCTCCCATATGCTCTCCACCATGCAATAAAGGAGTAAGTTCTAAACCTTTTTTTATAAATAATCCTCCAACTCCTTTTGGTCCATGGAATTTATGTGCAGAAAATGAGGCAAAATCAACCCCAGCTTTTGTCAAATTTACTTTTATTTTACCCACTGCTTGAGTAGCATCTGTGTGAAACAATGCTCCATGTTCATGAGCAACTTGAGCCATTTCTTCTATAGGAAAAATCATTCCTGTTTCATTATTTGCCCACATTATGCTTACAAGAGCTGTTTTGTCTGAAATTGCATTTTTTAGATCTTGTACGCTTGGGATTCCTTCATGATCAACTCCAAGCTCTATAACCTTAACACCTAAATTTTTCAAAAACATAGCTGTTGCAGCTACGGCAGGATGCTCGACGCTTGAAATGATTATTTCATTTTTATTTTTGTTTAAAATTTGATCAAAATATACACCTTTTAATACCCAATTTATACTCTCAGTGGCACAGGATGTGATGATAATATCATCTAAATCACTTGCTCCAAGTCCAGTATAAAGTTTATCCATAGCCTCTTTTAAAGCAGGGTGTGTTGCACTGCCCCATTGATGAAGACTATTTGGATTTCCATAATTTTCTTCAAAAAAAGGTTTCATAAGCTCATATGCTTCTGGAGCTAATTGTGTTGTTGCATTATTATCCAAATATACTTTCAAAATTTTACTCCTTTTAATTAGGATAATTTTTATCTTTTTTTGTAATATACACTAAAATATTAAATTTAACTTTAAACTTTAGGTAAGTTTTTAGCTTGTGTAAAATATGGTTGATATTTTAACACAAGTTAAGCCATTGCATTCAAATAAGAGTGTAAAATTTTATTGATATTAGCTTGTCTTTTTCTATTTTCTAAAAACTGAGTATCTAAAAACGCTTTTTGGGAGTTTATTTTTTCAAGATCGATATGATCGCTTTTATGATTGAAGTCATTTTTGAGTTTTTCAAAACTATTTTGAGTTTGTTCCACATAAAGGCTATATATAGAACTAGAATTTGCAAATTCTTCCATATTGATACTGTGTTGATAGTTGATGTATTGTTGAAAAAATACAGAAAGTTTATCTTCTGAAGTAGTGTTTTTATCCACTCCATTTATGTAAAGATATAAATCAAAGCTCATTTTTTCTTTATTGTTTTCATCGATGAAATCTTTTGGATCTAGCTCACCTCTCATTAATTTTTGAAATTTTACATTAGAGGAAAAATCAAGCTCTATAGGAGACATGAAAAAATTTGCTTTTTGTTCATTTTGACTTTTTACATCATTATAAATATAATTTAATAATAACCCACTTTTTGTAACTTCTCCGTTTTTACTTAAATAAGGTTTGATTATAGGATTATTTGAAGTATTTTCGACGCTAGAATTGAAAGCAAAATCTCCAATTTTATTATCAAGCATTAGGGTGTTTAAATTTTTATTAGCATCTTTTGCCTCTTGAAGTTCTTTGGAATTTTCATATACTTTTAAAATTTTTCCATCATAATCATAGCTGTATCCTTGATTTAAGCTCAAAATAGTGCTTTTGTTAAGAAAAGAATTATCATTATTTTCAAATTCGGGATTAATGGTTTTTAAGGTGTTATGGTATGAATTTAAAAGTTTTGGCAAATCAATTTTATTGTAGTTTAAATTTTCATCTAATTTGGTTAATTGTTTTGAAATTTCTCTAATACTTTTGATATTTATATCATAATCAAGAGGAATCTTTGCGCTTTTATTTAAGTCTTTTTCAAAAAATCCTTTTTCGTCTATCCTAAAGCCAAATTCACTTGCATAGGTTATTTTATAATCATTGTCAAAATTTTCTTTAGATTTTGTAAAATCATTTTGAGCGACATTGTTGGCGGTATCTTTTTTAGGTTCTAAATTTTCTAACTTTGCAAAGGAAGAATTTGCAAAATTTTGATACGGATTGATATTTGAACTAATAAACATAACTCTTCTCTTTAAAAATATTGCTTAACTTAAATTAAGCAAAAGCTATGCCAATATTTTTAAATTGAAGAGAAAAGATTAAGCGTAAATGTCAAGCGATCCTGAACTATTAGTAGGAGTAGTAGTTGGAGCAGTGTTTGCATTTACGCCTTCGAGTACTTGCATTACAGCATTTTCGTTTGCTTCTATAGTTTTTTTCATCACAGTAGTTGCAATGTTAAGCATTAAGCTTGCCTGATTGTTAGTAACTTCGCCCATAACTTACTCCTTTTGTTTGGATTCATAAGTATTATCGGCAAAGTTTTGTTAATATTAAGCGATATTGTAAATTTTTGAAAGATAATTGTTGTGAGTTGCTTCTTTTTCTTCTAAAATATCGATGTAATTTTTAAATTCATCCATATTTTTAAATAAATTTTTCATATGAGCAAAAAGTTCTTGAGAAAAATTTTCAAGATTATTTTGAGATTTGAGATATCTTTCTATTTGATAAAATCTTGCAATTTCTTTTTGATATTCTTCTTGGGTTAGTCTATGGGCTCTGAATTCTTCATTGATCATTCTTTTATCGTTAAGAATAAATGATCTTTTTTGGTTGTTAATTTTAAATTCTACTATAAAATCATCATTTGATGTGATGATTTTCATATATTTTAATTTAGCTTTAGATTCAGTAAGTTCAAAACTAATGCATTCAAGAAACATTTGAGTATAAATTTCTCTTTCAAATATGTTTTGACAAATATCTATATAATTTAAAGCTAAATTGGTTTGAAAATCTAATATAGCTGTATTTGACATGATTCATCCTTTTATTCATGACTTTTTAATATCTGAAATATTAAGCAAGAATCATTCCAAATAATCAAGAATCAATCATTTTTAGCATATTAATGGTATCTTCAAATTCAAAACTTTCTTCAGGATTTTGACTAAGAAATTGTTGCATAAAATCTTTTTTAGCTATGGCTTGATCAAGTTCTTTATCGCTACCTTTTTGATAAGCTCCAATTCTTAATAAAACTTCATTTTCTTTTAACAAAGAATTCAAGCGTTTAAATCTTCTAGCACTCATTTTATGTTCAGGAGTGATTATATCCCCCATAACTCTTGAGGCTGAATTTTGTATATTTATAGGAGGATAAATTCCAAAATCAGTAAGTTCTCTGCTTAAAACTATGTGCCCATCAAGTATAGATCTGCTTTGATCAGCTATTGGATCGCTCATATCATCACCATCTACAAGCACTGTAAAAAAAGCTGTTATAGTTCCTTTACCTTCTTCTTTACCGGCTCGCTCCATTAGTTGAGGTAAAAGACTTAAAACGCTAGGTGGGTATCCTTTTGTAGTTGGAGGTTCACCTAAAGCAAGTCCTATTTCTCTTTGAGCCATAGCAAAACGCGTTACGCTATCCATTATAAAAAGCACATCCTTACCTTGCTCTTTAAAATATTCAGCCACACTCATAGCACAAAATGCACCATATTTTCTCATCAATGCACTATCATCACTTGTAGCTACTATGATAACAGTATCATCAAGCTTCCCACCTAAATTTTTTTGTATAAATTCAGGGATTTCTCTGCCGCGTTCGCCTATTAAAGCTATAACTTTTATAGGAGCTTTGGAATTTTTTACTATCATACCCATTAAGGTTGATTTTCCAACCCCACTACCTGCAAAAATTCCAAGCTTTTGTCCCACTCCACAAGTTAAAAGCGCATCTATAGTCTTAACTCCAACTGGAAAAACCTCTTCTATCAAACCTCTTTTCATAGCATCTATTGGAGCTCGCATAATAGGCATAAATTTACTTGCTTCTATAGGTCCTTTACCATCTTTTGGGTGCATAAAAGGATCTACTACGCGTCCTAATAACGCATCGCTTACACCTATTTGCATCCCTGCATCATTTATAAATGCACGATCTCCTATTTTAAATCCTTCAACAAAGCCAAATGGACTTAAATAGCTTAAATTTTCATCTACTTCTACAACCATAGCCATAGCTTCTTTGCTTTCATCTTCGCTAGATACTATTTTTATGATATCGCCTATGCTAGTTTTTAAACCATTAATTTCTATACTAGTGCTTGAAATTTTAGTAATTTGTCCAAAAACACTAGAAAGATTTTGTGAAGAAATTTTGCTTCTAAGTTTTTCTAAACCCATTTAAAATCTTACCTGCTTAGATGAATTTATCAAAGAAAAAAACTCTCGTCTAGTTTTTTCGCTTTTTAAAAAACTTCCTCTTAAAGCTGAAGTGCTAGTAGTAGAATTTGCCTTTTGAACTCCGCGCATTTCAACACACATATGCCTTGCTTCTATGACTACTCCTACTCCTTTTGCACCGACATGCTCCATTAAAGATTCTGCGATTTGTTCAGTGAGCTGTTCTTGAATTTGCAAGCGTCTTGCAAACACTTCTACAAGACGGGGAATTTTAGAAAGACCAACTACTTTTTTATCAGGTATATAAGCTACATGCACTCTTCCAAAAAAAGGCAGCAAATGATGCTCACAAAGACTATAAAATTCTATATCTCTTACTAAAACCATTTCATTATTTGAGCTTTCAAACAAAGCATCATTTAAAATTTTTTTAGGATCTTGTTTATAACCACTTGTTAAAAATTCAAAAGCTTTAAATACTCTAGTAGGAGTTTTTAAAAGGCCTTCTCTTTGAGGATTTTCACCTATAATTTCTAACATATTTTTTACTGAATTTTCAAATTTTTCTTGCATTTTTTCTCCATAAAAATGAAAATTTTAACATATTTTTATTTTTATATGATAGTGATAAGGAAAATTTTGGTATATTGTCAAAAATTTATTTTATGAAGAGGAAAAATATTATGGAAGTTACAGCAAAATTACTTGATTTTGCAAATGCAAATGCTACTATAAAAATTACTCAAGAAGCTATTAAAGCTGAGATTGAGAAATTAGCTAAAAAAGCATCTAAAAGCGTTAAAATGGATGGTTTTAGAGCAGGAAAAGTTCCTGTAGCTGCGGTGCTTAAAAGATACGAAAAAGAACTTACAAAAGATGCAGAGCAAGATCTTTTAAGAAATGCTGTAGATAGTGCTTTAAAAGAAATCAAAAAAGACGCAAAAGATTTAGTAGGTGAGCCATATTTTGAAAAATTTGAGAGAAAAGATGGTGGTATTGATGCTACTATGGTTTTATCTTTTAAACCAGAAGTAAAAATTGAAGGTTATGAAGAATTAATCCCAACTTATAATACTCCAAAAGTAACTCAAAAAGAAATTGATGCTAAAAAAGAAGAGCTTTTAAAAAGATTTGCAACTCCTGAAGCTATAAAAGAAGATAGAGCTATAAAAGAAGGAGATTTTGTTAAATTTGACTTTGAAGGTTTTGTTGATGGCAAGGCTTTTGATGGAGGCAAAGCTCAAAATTATGTGCTAGAGATTGGATCAAAACAATTTATACCAGGTTTTGAAGATGGTATGATAGGTCTTAAAAAGGGTGAGGAAAAAGATATTAATGTTACTTTTCCAAAAGAATACGGCGCAGCTCATTTAGCAGGAAAAGATGCGGTATTTAAAGTAAAAATTCATGAAATTCAAGAACTTAAAATACCAGAAATCAATGAAGAAATTTTAAAAAGCTTACTTCCAGGTGAAAAAGACTTAAGCACTGAAAAACTTGATGCTAAAATTAAAGAGCAAATAAAAAATGAAAAACTTTTTAAATTAATCAATGATGAATTAAAAAATCAATTTGCAGAAGCTTTAGTAAATAAATATGATTTTACTTTACCACAAAACATAGTAGAGCAAGAAACAGATATGCAATTTAGAAATTCTTTAAGAAATCTTAGTGAGGAAGAATTAAAAGAATTTAAAGATGAAACAAAATATAAAGAAAAAAGAGAAAGTTTTAAAGAAGATGCTCAAAAAAGTGTAAAACTCACTTTTATCATTGATGAATTGGCAAAAATTAGAAATATCCAAGTAAGTGATCAAGAGCTTATACAGGCAGTGTATTTTGAAGCTTATAGATATGGTTTTAATCCTCAAGAACATTTGGATAATTATAAAAAACAAGGTGCTTTACCTGCGATTAAAATGGCTTTGATAGAAGAAAAGCTTTTTGCTGATATTTTTAAAAAAAATGATAAGAAAAAAACTGACAAAGAAAGTGAAAAATAATGAGTTCTTATATCCCTTATGTAGTTGAAAAAACAAGCAGAGGCGAAAGAAGCTATGATATATACTCAAGATTATTAAAAGATAGAATTATTATGCTAAGTGGCGAGATACATGATGATCTTGCTGCTTCTATTGTTGCGCAATTTTTATTTTTAGAAGCAGAAGATCCACAAAAAGATATCTATCTTTATATCAATTCACCAGGTGGGGTTGTAACAAGTGGATTTAGTATATATGATACTATGAACTATATAAAGCCTGATGTATGCACTATTTGTATAGGTCAAGCTGCTTCTATGGGAGCTTTTTTGTTAAGTTGTGGAACACCAGGAAAGCGTTTTGCTTTACCAAATTCTAGAATAATGATACACCAACCATTAGGTGGAGCAAGGGGTCAAGCAACGGATATAGAAATTCAAGCTAAAGAAATTTTGAGATTAAAATCAATTTTAAATGATATTTTGGCTAAAAACACTAAGCAAAAACTTTCTAAAATCGAAAAAGATACAGATAGAGACTTTTTTATGAGTGCAGCTGAAGCAAAAGAATATGGTTTAATCGATAAGGTTTTAGAGAAAAGTTTTAAATAGGAAATAGCAATGCTAGATGATGATTTATTTGCTGAGTTAGACTTAAATATGGATTCAGCTTCTACAAAAGAAGCACCAAAGATCCAAAAAATTAGCGGCGGTGAATTTGAAAAATTTGCAAAATCTATTTTGTCTGAACTTGTTAAAGATAATGTACCTCCAACTCCTACAAATTACGGGGTGTATTTTCAGAAAATGTTAAATGATCGTCCTTTGGCATTTAAGAAAAAAATTACCGAAATTACAGAATTTGAGCAAAATGATGAAGGCGTAAAACGCGCAAATATCGAGCAAGATATTAAAAAAAGTTTTAGCTCAACTTCGGCTTTAGTTCAGTATATAGCAATGATATACAAACACCTTGAAACCATGAAAGATATGATTAAAAAAAGAAATTCAGAACTTGCTGTAAGTACAGGAAATTTAGCAGTTTCTAATGTTGTCCATGCTTTAGAAGGTGATATTTTAAGATTTTCAAATATTTTAGATCGATATTCTGATGAAATTAAAGAAAATTTTGATGAAGTAAGGCAAATTTATAAGCATCTAGAAGAACAAAGCGATTTTGATTGTAAATTTGGAGTTTATAATAAACGATATTTTTTAGAAACCTTAGAAAAAAGCATAGAGAGCAATTTAAAATACAGCTATCATACTACTTTATTGTTTTTTAAAGTTAAAGATGAAACCTTAGAACAAGCATGTACTCAAAAAGAAAAAATTGCATTTTTAAAAAGCGTATGTAAGATACTTGCTAAAAATATTTCTTCAAGTGATTTGATAGCTCATTGCGGTAATAATATTTTTGTAGCTTTAATGTCGCATACTAATTTAGAAAAAGCACAAGAGCTAAGTAATAAATTTTTAGAATCATTAGAAAATTCAAATTTCTTCTTAGCAGATAAAGAAATTCAAATTAATGCTGAACTTGTAATTGGCGTGGTAAATAAAGATAGCAAAAGCCAAGATTTAGTAAATAAATGCATTGATGCTTTAAAAAATACTGGTAAAGATTTAGAATCTTTTGTGGTGATAGAAAGATAAATTATGCTAAGAGAAATCATCACTTATCCAAATCCAAGATTATTTTTACAATCACAAAAAGTTGAAAAATTTGATGAAAATTTGCATGTATTATTAGATGATATGTATGAAACAATGATAGCAAATAAAGGCGTGGGCTTAGCTGCCATACAAGTTGATGTGCCTTTGAGGGCTTTGTTAGTAGATATTGGAGATGAAGAAGGCGAACAAAAAGACAAACAAACGCTTATAGAAATTATAAATCCTATCATTACTCCTTTAGATGATGAAAAAATATCTTGTAATGAAGGATGTTTAAGCATACCAGGGTATTATGAAGATGTAATGCGTTATAAAAATATAAAACTTGATTACCAAGATCGCTTTGGAAAAGCACAGACTTTAATAGCACATGATTTTTTAGCAGTGGCTATTCAGCATGAAGTAGATCATCTTGATGGGCATTTATTTATAGAAAAACTTTCTTTTTTAAAACGCAAAAAATTTGATAAAGAATTTAAGAAAAAAACTAAAAAAATCAAATGAAAAAACTAAAATGTGCGAGTTTTTCTACAGAGCTTGATATCATAGATGTAGAATCAACTTTCACAAGAGGTTTGCCAGGTTTTAATATAGTAGGTTTGCCAAATTGTGCCATAAAAGAAAGCACAGAAAGAGTTAAGGCAACATTATTAAGTCAAAATTTTACTTTCCCAGCACAAAAAATCACTATCAATTTAAGTCCTTCAGATATACCTAAAAATGGATCTCATTTTGATTTGGCTATTGCTATTTTGATTTTATTTCAAAAAGAAAATTTAGATGATTTTTTTGTATTTGGAGAGCTTGGGTTAGATGGGAGCATTAAAAGCACTGCTAGTATGTTCTCGCTTTTGCTTTTTTTGAGTTCAAAGCTTGAATATGCAAAAGTTGTGGTGCCAAAAAATATCGCACTAAAAGCTTCTATGATACCCAATTTAGAAATTTATGCTTTAGAAAATTTAAACCAAGCGGTAGATTTTTTTAAGGAAAAAAATTACCAAGCTTATAGAATTTGCAATGCTCATCCTTTATTTTTGAATGCTTTAGAAATTAATGGTCAAAAATACATTAAAAATGAAAATTTTATCCATGATTTTAAAGATATCAAAGGCCAAGAAAATGCTAAATTTGCTTGTATGGTGGCTGCGCTTGGAATGCATAATATTTTATTTGAAGGTAGTCCAGGTTGTGGTAAGAGTATGTGCGCTAAAAGAATTGCATACATTATGCCACCTCAAAGTTTAAAAGAAGTGTTATCTCAAAATGCCTATAAATCCTTAAATTCTTTAGATGATGATTTTAGTGCAAGTAGAATTTTTAGAAGTCCTCATCATACAAGCACTAAAGCAAGTATTTTTGGTGGTGGAACTAAAAGTGCAAAAATAGGAGAAGTGGCATTAGCAAATGGTGGAGTATTGTTTTTTGATGAATTTCCACATTTTTCAAGACAAATTATAGAAAGTTTAAGAGAGCCTTTGGAAGATTATAAAATTTTAATTTCTAGAGTAAATAATAAAGTCGTCTATGAGACTAAATTTTTATTTGTATGCGCGCAAAATCCTTGTCCTTGTGGGAATTTGTTTTCAAAACATCAAGCTTGTAGATGTTCTGAAAGTGAGATTAAAAAATATAAAAATAAAATATCTTCTCCTATACTCGATAGAATCGATCTTTATGTTGCCATGGATGAAATTTCATATGAAGATACCTCTAGTTTAAGTTCTAAACAAATGAGTCAAAAGGTTTTTGAAGGATTTTTGTTTCAAAAACAAAGAAATCAAGATGAATTTAATGCTAAATTAAACGAAGAACAAGTTAAAAAGTATTGCATTTTAGATAAAAATGCTCAAGAAATTTTAAACAAAGCTATAAATTCATATGGTTTTTCCCAAAGAGGTATCGACAAAACTTTAAAAGTTGCAAGAACTATTGCAGATTTAGAGCAAGAAAAATACATTTTAAAAAGCCATTTGCTAAAAGCTTTAAGTTTTAGGATGAGAAGTATATAGGAGAAAAGTATGGAAAATAAAAGTGTGGCTATTTTTATTGATGCAGAAAATATTCCTTCAAAATATGCAAAATCAATTTTTGATATAGCTTCTGATTATGGTGAGATTGTTATAAAAAGAATTTATGGGGATTGGACTCAAAAAAATATACAAAATTGGAAAGATCAAATCGCACAATATTCTATCATCGCTATGCAACAATTTAATTTTATAGCCAATAAAAATTCAAGTGATATGTATTTAATCACAGAAATTATGAGTGTGTTTTATGAAAAAGATATTGATATTTTTGTGATAGTATCAAGCGATAGCGATTATACTAGCTTGATACAAAAGCTTAAAGAAAATAAAAAACAAGTTATAGGTATGGGTTTAAAACAAGCTGTAAAATCCTATGTGAATTCTTTTAATGAATTTTTTTATCTTGATCAAGATGAGTATAAAAGCAATATGATCATTAAAGAATACATTAAAGATTTAATCAATATCACAGAAGTTCTCATAGAAGAAAAAGGTCGCGCTGAATATGCCCAAATAAGAACTAATATGAACAGAAAACACGCTAATTTCACCCCGCAAAATTTTGGTTTTAAAAATTTTAGAGCCTTGGTTAAAGAATTCTTGCCAAAAATGAAGCAGTTTAAAGAAGCTAATGAAAAAAATATTTATTTTTTAGAAAAAGTCTAAAGGATCAAATATGGAAAATATTTTAATAGCTTTTTTGAGTGTATTGATTTTATCTTTAATATGGCTTTTATTTAAATACCAACATCAAAAAAATAAAATTGAAATTTTAGATCAAAATTACACTTTAATGCAAAATCAAAACACACTTTTAGAGCAAGAAAAAAAAGAAAATTTACAAAAAATTTCTCATCTTAATGAAGAAAAAATGATAATTTTATCTCAGTACGAAGCAATTAAAGCAAGATTAGAAGAAAAAGAACAACGCCAAAAAGAACTATTAAATACGCATTTGCAAGAACGCAATAATCTAAAAGAAGAATACACGCAAAATCTTGATCAGCTTGAAAAAAAGTATAAGCAAAATTTATTTGAGTTAAAACAAGAATTTGAGCAAAATTTACAAAGACAAAATGTAAATATTTTAAATCAAAATAAGCTTATGTTTAACGAAGATGCTAAAAAAATTTTAGAAGAAATTTTTATACCTGTTAAAAAAAGTGTTAAAGAATATAGCGAAAAACTTTCACAAAATGAAATAAGCTTAAAAACAAACATAGACAATATGTTTAAATTTAGCCAAAATATGGGAGAAAATGCTGATAAACTTGCTAAAATTTTAAAAGGCGATAAAAAAATTCGCGGTAATTTTGCAGAATTGCAGCTTAAATCAGTCCTTGAAAATAGCGGTTTAATACAAGGAGTTCAATATAAACTTCAAGAAAAATTTGAAAATGAAGATAAAACTTATATCCCTGATGCAGTGGTATTTTTAGATAATAAAAAAAGTATTATTATAGATGCTAAATTTTCTTTGCCAAATGATTTTAATTTTGAAGAGCTTAGCCAAAATACCATCAAAGAGCTAGCTTGTAATTTAAAATCTAGAATAGACGAGCTTGCTAAAAAGCCATATGCGCAATTTGACAAGCATACTTATGAATTTGTTTTGCTTTTTATACCTTATCAAAATATTTTAGATTTGGTTATTAGTGTAGATCTTGAAATTTATCAGTATGCTTATAAGAAAAAAGTCTATCTTACAACGCCTAATACGCTTTTTATGGCTTTAAATACCATTAATATTTCATGGAAAAATATCCAAAGCAATGAAAATATTTTAAAGGCTTTTGATGAGCTTGGAAAATTTCATGATAAATTTGTAGGGATTTTGGATGATTTTGAAAAAATTAAAGATGGAGTTAAAAAATTAAATACCAATATAGATAGTATGCAAAATAAACTAACTCATGGTAGTGGAAATATAGCTTCAAGGGTGGTTAAACTAAAAGAACTTGGCGCAAAAACTCAAAAATTTATTAAATATGAGATCAATGATGAAAGCAATATGTAAAGATAACACCCTTTTTGAAAAAGAGCTTTGTGATAAAGGTTTAGATGAACTTATTATGATGGAAAATGCAGGCATTAATCTTGCAAAATTTATTAAAAAACAAAGTAAAAAATTTAAAAATGCTAAAATTTTATTTTTGCTTGGTGGTGGAGGAAATGGAGCAGATGGGCTTGTGGCCATAAGACATCTTAAAAAATGCAAAGCTTATTGTTTTGATTATAAGCAAAGTTTTTTATTTAAAAAACAAAAAAGCATTTTAAAAAATGCAGGCTTTAAATTTTTAAAAAAAGAGCCTAAATTTAAGCATTATGACATTATAGTTGATTGTATTTTTGGCAGTGGTTTAAACAAGGCTTTAGATGAAAATCTACAAAAAATTTTTATAAAAATTAACAAAAGCAAAGCTTTAAAGATAGCTTGTGATACGCCTAGCGGACTTGGATTTGGTGAGTGTTTTAAAGCTGATTTTACTTTGTGTATGGGAGTGGTTAAAGAAAAGCTTTTAGAAGATTTTGCTAAAACTTATGTTGGTAAAATTAAATGTTTAAATTTAGGCTTAAATTTAAAACCAAAAGTTCAAAATTTTTTACTTGAAAAAAAAGATTTAAAGCTTATAGATAGAAAAATTAACTCTCATAAAGGAAATTTTGGTCATATTTATATATTAGCAAGTAAAAGTGCTGGTACTTTGGCTGGTCTTGGAGCTTTGGAATTTGGTGCTGGACTTGTTTCTTTAGTAGCTAAGGATAGTTTTTCGCCTTTGTTGATGGTAAAATCAAGCATAAGTTCAAAAGCAAACGCTATCGCCTTAGGTATGGGACTTGAAAATTTGGATATTTTACAAGATGAAATTTTAAACAATATCCCCTTGGTTTTAGATGCAAATTGCTTTCAAAGTCATCATATACTTTTACATTTAAACCGAAAAGATGTCATTATAACTCCACATCCTAAAGAATTTGCCTATCTTTTAAAAATGTGTTTTGGTGAAGATATTTCAACACAAGAGATACAAAAAAATCGTTTTTATTATGCTAAAAAATTTAGTGCTTGTTATGATTGTGTTTTAGTGTTAAAGGGTGCTAATACCATCATAACTCAAAAAGAAAAGCTTTATGTGGTAAATTGTGCTAATGCGGCTTTAGCAAAAGCTGGGAGTGGAGATGTTTTAAGTGGTATGATAGCAGCTTTACTTGGTGTAAAATTTGATGCTTTAAGTGCGGCAAGAAATTCTGTCTTAGCTCATGCATTGGTGGCTAAAAAGTATAAATTTAATCTTAATAGTTTTGATGCTTTAAAGCTTATTAAGGGACTAAAATGCTTATAAAACTTGCTGTGCTTTTTAGTGGTAATGGAAGTAATTTAGAAAATATTTTAAAAAAACTACACAAAAAAACATTTAAAGATAAAACTTTTGAAGTCGCACTTTGTATATGCAATAAAAAAGATGCCTTTGGTATACAAAGAGCTTTGAAATATGGTATTAAAACGACCATTATTGAGCATAAAAATTTTAAATTTAGAGAAGACTTTGATAAAATTTTAGTAGAAGAAATTCAAAAATATGATATTGATTTGACTATTTTAGCGGGTTTTATGAGAATTTTAAGCCCTGTATTTACTCAGCAAATTAAAGCCATAAACCTTCATCCATCTTTACTGCCTTTATTTAAGGGTGCTAATGCTATTAAAGAAAGCTATGAAAGTGATATGAAAGTAGCTGGAGTAAGCGTTCATTGGGTAAATGAAGAACTTGATGGTGGCATTATAATAGCGCAAAAAGCTTTTGAAAAAAACGATTTGACTTTAAAAGAATTTGAAGAAAAAATTCATTCTTTAGAATTTGAGCTTTTGCCTTTAGCTATTAGAAAAATTTTTGAAAACGATTAATTTTTCATTACTATAATTACAATTTTTATTTTCAAGGGAGATAAATGTTTGAATGGATTTTTAGCATTGATGCTTGGATTGTTTTATTTACCTTAATAGCTTTAGAGATTGTTTTAGGTATAGACAATATCATCTTTTTAGCTATTTTAGTAAGTAAATTACCACCTGAACATAGAGATAAAGGTAGGATTTTAGGTCTTGCTTTTGCGATGATTACTAGGATATTGTTACTATTTTCGTTATTTTGGGTAATGAAGCTTGTTACGCCTTTATTTAGTGTATTGGGTAATGAAATTTCTGGTAGAGATTTGGTTTTATTGCTTGGTGGATTGTTTTTGATTTTTAAATCAATCAAAGAAATTAAAGAGCATATTTCTCATAAAGAAGAAAATCACGCTAATGTTAAAATAAGCAATAAACTTTGGATAGTAGTAGCAGAGATTGCTATTATAGATATAGTATTTTCACTAGATAGTGTTATTACAGCTGTAGGAATTGCTCAAGATATAGAAATAATGATTATAGCTGTGATTATAGCTGTGATGGTTATGCTCTTTGCGTCTAAGCCAATTGCTAATTTTGTTGAAAAATATCCAAGTATAAAAATTTTAGCATTAGTATTTTTAGTGTTAATTGGTGCTGTTTTAGTTTGTGAAAGTTTTGACATACATATAGACAAAGCTTATATTTATACAGCGATGGCTTTTTCACTCGTGGTTGAAATTTTAAATATCATTGCTTCAAAAAAAGCAAAATCTTAACACCTTGATGTCTTTTTGACATCAAGATTATCTTGACTTTTAAATTTTTTTTATGTAGAATATCGCTTTTATTTTTAATACATCGGGGTGTAGCGCAGTCTGGTTAGCGCACTTGGTTTGGGACCAAGGGGCCGAAGGTTCGAATCCTTTCACCCCGACCATTTATATAAATGGTGAGTGTAGCTCAGTCGGTTAGAGCATCAGATTGTGGTCCTGAGGGTCGTGGGTTCGATTCCCATCACTCACCCCATCAGCGCTCGTAGCTCAACTGGATAGAGCGACAGACTTCGGATCTGTAGGTTATGGGTTCGATTCCTATCGGGCGCACCACATTGCCTGATATACTTCATTATTATGCGCTCATAGCTCAGCTGGATAGAGCAACGGCCTTCTAAGCCGTAGGTCAGAGGTTCGAATCCTCTTGAGCGTACCACTTTTAGCGGATGTGGTGAAATTGGCAGACACGCCAGACTTAGGATCTGGTGCAGCAATGCGTGAAGGTTCAAGTCCTTTCATCCGCACCACTTTTATCTTATTCTTATAGTTACAAGCTTATATAAATTAAAAACCCTATCTAAGTTAATTTAGTTTTTAATTTTTAATATCTTCTGTATATTTTCTAAAATCATTTTTAGATTTTTGTTTCTTCTTAAATTTTTAATTTTCTAAATATTTTGATAATTTTTACACCATGATATATTTTAATTTTTATAAGATAACTCTTTATCCCTTTTCTCTCTCAATCCCTTCCACCATTTCCACTTTCTTTTAAATTACTTATTAAAACTAAAGCTGCGAAAATCCACTTAAAATTTCTAAAATACTATTTTTCAAATCAAACCCTTTTAATGTTTTTATTTTTTTAATTTATATCCTCCATATCTTTTCCTCTAACCTAATAAAACTTTAAGCTTATATAGATATAATTTCATTTCCTTTTTTTAAAAAAAGGTAGTTAAAAATTAAGATATTTCAATCTCTAATTTTTAAATTGTTCTTTAAATTATTAATATTGTTAATCAAATCTTATAGTCAATCTTTGAAATCTAAATAAGTGATCGATTGAGCCAGAGATTTATATTATTTTATAATGTAAATCTATCATACGAATAATTCAAAGATTATTTTATTAATCTTTAAAATACTTTTTCTTTGAAGAAAAAGATTAAACTATCTATAATTTTTATGGAGAGTTTGATCCTGGCTCAGAGTGAACGCTGGCGGCGTGCCTAATACATGCAAGTCGAACGATGAAGCAACTAGCTTGCTAGTTGTGGATTAGTGGCGCACGGGTGAGTAAGGTATAGTTAATCTGCCCTACACAAGAGGACAACAGTTGGAAACGACTGCTAATACTCTATACTCCTATTTAACACAAGTTGAATAGGGAAAGTTTTTCGGTGTAGGATGAGACTATATAGTATCAGCTAGTTGGTGAGGTAATGGCTCACCAAGGCTATGACGCTTAACTGGTCTGAGAGGATGATCAGTCACACTGGAACTGAGACACGGTCCAGACTCCTACGGGAGGCAGCAGTAGGGAATATTGCGCAATGGGGGAAACCCTGACGCAGCAACGCCGCGTGGAGGATGACACTTTTCGGAGCGTAAACTCCTTTTCTTAGGGAAGAATTCTGACGGTACCTAAGGAATAAGCACCGGCTAACTCCGTGCCAGCAGCCGCGGTAATACGGAGGGTGCAAGCGTTACTCGGAATCACTGGGCGTAAAGGGCGCGTAGGCGGATTATCAAGTCTCTTGTGAAATCCAACGGCTTAACCGTTGAACTGCTTGGGAAACTGGTAATCTAGAGTGGGGGAGAGGCAGATGGAATTGGTGGTGTAGGGGTAAAATCCGTAGATATCACCAAGAATACCCATTGCGAAGGCGATCTGCTGGAACTTAACTGACGCTAAGGCGCGAAAGCGTGGGGAGCAAACAGGATTAGATACCCTGGTAGTCCACGCCCTAAACGATGTATGCTAGTTGTTGGGGTGCTAGTCATCTCAGTAATGCAGCTAACGCATTAAGCATACCGCCTGGGGAGTACGGTCGCAAGATTAAAACTCAAAGGAATAGACGGGGACCCGCACAAGCGGTGGAGCATGTGGTTTAATTCGAAGATACGCGAAGAACCTTACCTGGGCTTGATATCCTAAGAACCTTATAGAGATATGAGGGTGCTAGCTTGCTAGAACTTAGAGACAGGTGCTGCACGGCTGTCGTCAGCTCGTGTCGTGAGATGTTGGGTTAAGTCCCGCAACGAGCGCAACCCACGTATTTAGTTGCTAACGGTTTGGCCGAGCACTCTAAATAGACTGCCTTCGTAAGGAGGAGGAAGGTGTGGACGACGTCAAGTCATCATGGCCCTTATGCCCAGGGCGACACACGTGCTACAATGGCATATACAATGAGACGCAATACCGCGAGGTGGAGCAAATCTATAAAATATGTCCCAGTTCGGATTGTTCTCTGCAACTCGAGAGCATGAAGCCGGAATCGCTAGTAATCGTAGATCAGCCATGCTACGGTGAATACGTTCCCGGGTCTTGTACTCACCGCCCGTCACACCATGGGAGTTGATTTCACTCGAAGCCGGAATACTAAACTAGTTACCGTCCACAGTGGAATCAGCGACTGGGGTGAAGTCGTAACAAGGTAACCGTAGGAGAACCTGCGGTTGGATCACCTCCTTTCTAGAGTACAAACTGATAAGTCTCACAACTATCAGTTCATATAAACTCAATCATCCTTGTTTAGATTTCAAAGATTGATGAAAAGCTAATTTTGGGGAATTAGCTCAGCTGGGAGAGCGCCTGCTTTGCACGCAGGAGGTCAGCGGTTCGATCCCGCTATTCTCCACCATTTATTAAGGGCCTATAGCTCAGCTGGTTAGAGTGCACCCCTGATAAGGGTGAGGTCACAAGTTCAAGTCTTGTTAGGCCCACCATAAAAAAGATTTGTTTATCAATTAATTAAAAGTTTTAAAACTTAAAGTAAGTATATGAGTAATTATATTTACTTTAGGTTTTAAGACCTAAGCTAAATAAAATATTTGAATAAAATACTTTTATTTAATGTTATTTGAATTATCATTGTTAAGAGTCACAAGCAAGTTTTAATAAAAACAATTTTACAGGACTTGTTAAAGAATAAAATTATTATTATCTTTGCTTTAATCTTGAAAGATTAAAGATAAGTTTTAAACTCACAGCTTATTAGCTATATTTAGTTATTAAGTGTTTAAATGCTTTCCGTCTTAAGATAGTAAGGTTTTATTATAAAAACTTTAACAAGGAAGTGATGCGTTTTAGAATAAAAGGTAAAAAAGGTAAGCTATTAAGAGCGAATGGTGGATGCCTTGGCTGGTAAAGGCGATGAAGGACGTACTAGACTGCGATAAGCTACGGGGAGCTGTCAAGAAGCTTTGATCCGTAGATTTCCGAATGGGGCAACCCAGTATATAGAGATATATACTACCATAATGGAGCGAACGTAGGGAATTGAAACATCTTAGTACCTACAGGAAAAGAAATCAATAGAGATTGCGTCAGTAGCGGCGAGCGAAAGCGCAAGAGGGCAAACCCAGTGCTTGCACTGGGGGTTGTAGGACTGCAATGTGCAATAGGTGAGGTTAGTAGAACACTCTGGAAAGTGTAGCCATAGAGGGTGATAGTCCCGTATACGAAAACCAAACCTTAGCTAGCAGTATCCTGAGTAGGGCGGGACACGAGGAATCCTGTCTGAAGCTGGGTCGACCACGATCCAACCCTAAATACTAATACCAGACCGATAGTGCACAAGTACCGTGAGGGAAAGGTGAAAAGAACTGAGGTGATCAGAGTGAAATAGAACCTGAAACCATTTGCTTACAATCATTCAGAGCACTATGTAGCAATACAGTGTGATGGACTGCCTTTTGCATAATGAGCCTGCGAGTTGTGGTGTCTGGCAAGGTT
Source organism: Campylobacter volucris (assembly GCF_008245045.1). NCBI lineage: Bacteria > Pseudomonadati > Campylobacterota > Epsilonproteobacteria > Campylobacterales > Campylobacteraceae > Campylobacter > Campylobacter volucris. The sequence goes on along the minus strand of NZ_CP043428.1, from coordinate 1,418,211 downwards.
AAGCACACGCGAAGCCGTAGCGAAAGCGAGTCTGAATAGGGCGATTAAGTCAGATGCTGCAGACCCGAAACGAAGTGATCTATCCATGAGCAAGTTGAAGCTAGTGTAAGAACTAGTGGAGGACTGAACCGATAGGCGTTGAAAAGCCCCCGGATGACTTGTGGATAGGGGTGAAAGGCCAATCAAACTTCGTGATAGCTGGTTCTCTCCGAAATATATTTAGGTATAGCGTTGTGTCGTAACTAAAGGGGGTAGAGCACTGAATGGGCTAGGGCATACACCAATGTACCAAACCCTATCAAACTCCGAATACCTTTAGTGTAATCACAGCAGTCAGGCGGCGAGTGATAAAATCCGTCGTCAAGAGGGAAACAACCCAGACTACCAGCTAAGGTCCCTAAATCTTACTTAAGTGGAAAACGATGTGAAGTTACTTAAACAACCAGGAGGTTGGCTTAGAAGCAGCCATCCTTTAAAGAAAGCGTAATAGCTCACTGGTCTAGTGATTTTGCGCGGAAAATATAACGGGGCTAAAGTAAGTACCGAAGCTGTAGACTTGACTTTGTCAAGTGGTAGGAGAGCGTTCTATTTGCGTCGAAGGTATACCGGTAAGGAGTGCTGGAGCGAATAGAAGTGAGCATGCAGGCATGAGTAGCGATAATTAATGTGAGAATCATTAACGCCGTAAACCCAAGGTTTCCTACGCGATGCTCGTCATCGTAGGGTTAGTCGGGTCCTAAGCCGAGTCCGAAAGGGGTAGGCGATGGCAAATTGGTTAATATTCCAATACCAACATTAGTGTGCGATGGAAGGACGCTTAGGGCTAAGCATTGCTAGCGGATGGAAGTGCTAGTTGAAAGTCGTAGGAGCTTATATAGGCAAATCCGTATAAGAATACTCCGAGAACCTATAAGCTTTTTGAAGTCTTCGGATGGATAAGAGTAATGCTGATGCCGTCGAGCCAAGAAAAGTTTCTAAGTTTAGCTAATGTTGCCCGTACCGTAAACCGACACAGGTGGGTGGGATGAGTATTCTAAGGCGCGTGGAAGAACTCTCTTTAAGGAACTCTGCAAAATAGCACCGTATCTTCGGTATAAGGTGTGGTTCGCTTTGTATTAGGATTTACTCCGAAAGCAAAGAAACTTACAACAAAGAGTCCCTCCCGACTGTTTACCAAAAACACAGCACTCTGCTAACTCGTAAGAGGATGTATAGGGTGTGACGCCTGCCCGGTGCTCGAAGGTTAATTGATGGGGTTAGCATTAGCGAAGCTCTTGATCGAAGCCCGAGTAAACGGCGGCCGTAACTATAACGGTCCTAAGGTAGCGAAATTCCTTGTCGGTTAAATACCGACCTGCATGAATGGCGTAACGAGATGGGAGCTGTCTCAAAGAGGGATCCAGTGAAATTGTAGTGGAGGTGAAAATTCCTCCTACCCGCGGCAAGACGGAAAGACCCCGTGGACCTTTACTACAGCTTGACACTGCTATTTGGATAAGAATGTGCAGGATAGGTGGGAGGCTTTGAGTATATGACGCCAGTTGTATATGAGCCGTTGTTGAGATACCACTCTTTCTTATTTGGGTAGCTAACCAGCTTGAGTTATCCTCAAGTGGGACAATGTCTGGTGGGTAGTTTGACTGGGGCGGTCGCCTCCCAAATAATAACGGAGGCTTACAAAGGTTGGCTCAGAACGGTTGGAAATCGTTCGTAGAGTATAAAGGTATAAGCCAGCTTAACTGCAAGACATACAAGTCAAGCAGGGACGAAAGTCGGTCTTAGTGATCCGGTGGTTCTGTGTGGAAGGGCCATCGCTCAAAGGATAAAAGGTACCCCGGGGATAACAGGCTGATCTCCCCCAAGAGCTCACATCGACGGGGAGGTTTGGCACCTCGATGTCGGCTCATCGCATCCTGGGGCTGGAGCAGGTCCCAAGGGTATGGCTGTTCGCCATTTAAAGCGGTACGCGAGCTGGGTTCAGAACGTCGTGAGACAGTTCGGTCCCTATCTGCCGTGGGCGTAAGAAGATTGAAGAGATTTGACCCTAGTACGAGAGGACCGGGTTGAACAAACCACTGGTGTAGCTGTTGTTCTGCCAAGAGCATCGCAGCGTAGCTAAGTTTGGAACGGATAAACGCTGAAAGCATCTAAGCGTGAAGCCAACTCTAAGATGAATCTTCTCTAAGCTCTCTAGAAGACTACTAGTTTGATAGGCTGGGTGTGTAATGGATGAAAGTCCTTTAGCTGACCAGTACTAATAGAGCGTTTGGCTTATCTTATTTAAGCATCACTTCCTTGTTAAGGTTTTTATATATAAATAAGTTTTATAAAAATCTTTATAGGTAAAGTTTGTATTAGAACTTGCTCTTAACATTGTTTTTTAAGTATTCTTATAAAGAATATTTAAATAACAATGTCCGTGATTATACAGATGTGGAGACGCCTTGATCCATCCCGAACCAAGAAGCTAAGCACATCGTGGGTGATGATACTACGCCTTACTGGCAGGGGGAAAGTAGCTCATTGCGGACTTGTTAATTACTTATTTTTATTCTTCTATTTGTATTAATTCTTTATAGTTTAATTTATTTACTAGCTTTTATTTTTATCAATTCTTTATTATTTATTTATATTTTTTATTTGTTGGATTTTTTATAAATAATTTAAATGTTTTTAGGGTTTATGATATATTTATTGCTTACTTTTTAGTTTTTTTTAATTGTTAGTTTTTACTTAGGTTAAATTATTGATTAAGATTAGTTTGTGTTAATTATATTTATAAGTATTGATAATTATATTTAGTTTGTTTGTATTTGTTGATTGTAGTTTGGATTTTAGTTTATTTATTGGATTAGGATTTGTTTTTAATATACAAATTTATCAATATATTTATTTATGAATTGATTTTAGTTTTTTTATTTGTTTTTAGTTTTTAATCCTTTAAATGTTTTTATGGGTTTATAATTAAATTGCTTGCTTGTTGATTAAGTGAGTTTGAATAAGTTTGGGTGAGTTTGGGTGAGTTTGGGTGAGTTTGGGTGAGTTTGGGTGAGTTTGGGTGAGTTTGGGTGAGTTTGGGTGAGTTTGAGTGATTGAGTGATTGAGTGATTGAGTGATTGAGTGATTGAGTGATTGAGTGATTGAGTGATTGAGTGATTGAGTGATTGAGTGATTGAGTGATTGAGTGATTGAGTGATTGAGTGATTGAGTTTGGTGGGCGAAAAATAAAAAAGCTTATTGGTTATAGTTTTAGTTTTTTATTAGGATGTATGGTTTTTATATAGAAATGATAAAGATTATAATTAAGGTATTTTTTGGAGGGGTTGTTGGTTATTTTATTTATTTAAAGATTTTTAGTTTTTTAGGGTTGGGTTTTTGAAAAAAAGGATGGGCTAGGTTTGATAAATTGATTGATACTGATTAGTTTAATTACAACAAGCATATAAAGATTTATTAAATTATAAAAAATATAGTTTTTATATAAAAGCAAATTTTAGTAAAATACAAATTATTTTTTTATAAAAGGTTAATTATGCATCTTGCTTTGCTTAATGAAAAAGATTTTTTAAATCCATATTATCGTAAAAAACAAATCACACAAAACGAATTTGATCATTTTAATAAAGCTTTATCAAAATATCTTTTAAAACTCGAACAAGCACACGAACAAAATGAAGATTATTTAGTGGCAAATGCTTTGAGCCCATTTTTAGCGAGTTTAAATTTCAAAACACACATAAAGACCAAACAAAAAGGTAAAAGTGAGATAGATTTATCCATAACAAAAGATGAGCTAAGCACAGATTTAGAAGTTTTAATAGAAGCCAAAAAGATAAATTCAAAAGAATTTATCTCTCAAACTAAGCCAAATGCAAAAGCTTTGCATGAAAGTATTTTGTATTATTTTAGAAATAGAGAGCATAGTTTTTCTTTAAAATTTATCATCATTACGGATTTTTATAAATTTTATGTATTTAGATCCAAGGATTTTGAAGAGCTTTTTTACAAAAATGCTAAATTTAAAAAACTTTTTGAAAGTTTTACTAATGAAAATTCACTTTTTAAAGGCAATACAGATGAATTTTATAAAGAAGCAGCTAAGATTATAGAAACTTCTAATGACACTCTAAAAGGCTTTTTTATAGATTTGACGCCATTTAAAGATAAACAAAATTCAAATTTTAAAAATCTTTCAAGTATTTTTAAAATTTTTAATAAAGATTTTTTATTAAATGAATTTAGTCCAAATGATGCAAATTCACTAAACAATGCATTTTACAAAGAGCTTTTATATATCTTAGGACTTTGTGAGCAAAACTCAAAGGCCATTATCACTCAAAGCGAACAAAGCAAACAAGGTCAAGGCACGCTTTATTATGCTATAGAAAGCAAATTAGAAGATAAAAATTTTGAAACTATACTAAAATTCATCATACTTTGGCTTAATAGAATTTTATTTTTAAAACTCATAGAATCAAATCTTATAAGATTTAACAACGATAAAAATTTAAAATTTTTAAATTATGAAAAAATTCCAAATTTCACTGCACTTTCTCATCTTTTCTTTGATATCCTAGCCAAAGAAAAGCAAAAAAGAAGCGAAAGCAAATTTAGCTATTTGCCTTATTTAAATTCTTCTTTATTTGAAAAACAAGATATAGAAAAATCATTACTTTTTATAAATGCTTTAGATGATGATAGCACCTTAGAGTATTTTCCACATACTCAGTTAAAAGATGAAAATGGCAAAAGCAAAAAAGGTAAAGTTTTATTATTAGAATATTTGTTTGAATTTTTAGATAGTTTTGATTTTGGAAGCGATGAGCAAAGCGAAGAACTTATAAAACAAAAAGAGCTTATAAACTCAAGTGTTTTAGGAAATGTCTTTGAAAAACTAAATGGCTATAAAGAAGGTTCTTTTTATACCCCAAGTTTTATCACTTCTTATATGTGTAAAGAAAGCATTAGCAAAGTAGTGCTTGATAAATTTAATGCTAAATTTAAGTTAAATTCTACAAATTTAAATGAGTTGAAAAAAGATCTAAGGGATTTTAGAATTTCTAAAGAAGAAAAACTTGATTTGCTAAATTCTATACGCATTTGCGATCTGGCCGTAGGAAGCGGGCATTTTTTGGTTTCGGCTTTAAATTGTTTGCTTATGGTGTATTATGAGTTGAATTTATTTGAGCAAGATTTTTACCTTAGTATAGAAAATGATGAAATTTTAATACAAAACGAAAAAGGCGAATTTATAGAGTATAAACGCCCAAGCTTTGAAAAAGACAAAGCCCACCAAATTCAAAAAGAGCTTTTTGAGTGCAAAAAACTCATCATAGAAAATAATCTCTTTGGAGTGGATATAAATTCAAATTCATGCGAGATCACTAAGCTTCGTCTTTGGATAGAGCTTTTAAAGCATAGTTATTATCAAAGTTTTGAAAACGAGTATTATCACGATTTAAAAACCCTACCAAACATCGATATAAACATAAAATGCGGAAATTCACTCATAAGCTATTTTGATATAAACAAAAGCCTTACTCATTATCCAAACATAAAAGAGCGTATGGACAAATACAAACGCATAGTCAAAGACTACAAAGACGGCTTTTATACTGACAAAACTATGATAAGCAAAGAAATACAAAATCTCAAAACTTCTTTTAAAAATTTTTGTTTAAAAGACAAATTTGCAAAAGAGATCAAAGCCTTTACAAACGATGCAAATGAGTATTCTAAAAAATATGGCGATTTTTTAGTAAGTTCTTATGATGATGAGAATTTTAAAAGCTTTTTTTCGAAAAATATGTTTGAATTTGACTTTGATGAGAGCAAAGCCAAAAAAGAATTTACAAAACTAACAAAGCTTTATGAGAGCATTTTTGACTTAGAAAGTTCTCATCCTTTTGAGTGGCGTTTTGAATTTCCTGAAGTGCTAGATGAAAGTGGGAATTTCAAAGGTTTTGATCTCATCATCGGCAATCCACCTTACATTAGACAAGAAGAGATAAAAGAGCTAAAAAACACTTTAAGCAAAAACTATAAAGTCTATAAAGGCACAGCAGATATTTATACTTATTTTTACGAGCTAGGTTTTAATGTATTAAAAGAAAATGGAATTTTATCTTTCATCACTTCAAACAAATACACCCGTGCAGGTTATGGAGAGCCTTTGCGTGAATTTTTGCTAAAAAATACTTGCATTTTAAAATACATCGACTTAAACGGCATAAAAGTCTTCGATAGTGCTACGGTAGATACTTCCATGCTTAGCTTTGAAAAAATAAAAATCAAAGAAAACACCTTTAAATATCTAAGCTTAAACAACGAGCTTTTAAAAAACTATGACTTTGAAATTTCAGTCATAAAAGAATTTTTAAATATCTCTCAAAACTCACTTAGCAAAGAAAGCTTTACTTTCAATGATGAAAGCACAAATGCACTAAAAGCTAAGATAGAGCGTATAGGCACACCGCTTAAAGATTGGCACGGATTAAATATAAATTATGGCATTAAAACAGGTTTAAACGAAGCCTTCATCATTACCACCGAGAAAAAAGATGAAATTTTAGCTAATTGCAAAGACGAAGACGAAAAAGAACGCACCGCAAAACTCATACGCAAAATGCTACGCGGACGCGATATAAAAAGATACAGCTATGAATGGGCGGGACTTTGGGTGATAGGAACTTTCCCTAGTTTAAAAATCGATATAGAGCAATATCCATCATTAAAATCTTATCTATCTAATTTTTTACCACGCATAGAGCAAAGCGGAGAAAAAGGCTGTCGTAAGAAAACAAGTAATAAATGGTTTGAAACTCAAGATAACATAGCTTATTATGAAGAATTTGAAAAGGAAAAGATTGTATGGGCAGAAATGACAAGGGAACCTTGTTTTATTTATGATATTTCTCAAGTATTTACAAATCAAACTTGCTATATATTTACAAGCCCTTATAGTAAATATTTAATAGGAATTTTAAATTCAAATATTATTTTTTATTATATGCAACAAATTTCATCAAATTTGGGTGATGGTGCATTTAGATGGATTAAACAATACATAGAAAAACTTCCTATACCAAAAATAAATTCTAAAAATGAAAAATTAGCAAATGAGTTAGTAAGTCTAGTCGATGAAATTTTAAAAGCCAAAGAGCAAAACAAAAACGCAAACACCCAAGAACAAGAAAACAAAATAAACTCTCTAGTCTATAAACTCTACAATCTCACCGAAGAAGAAATATCGATAATCGAAGGAAAGTGATGGAAAAATTAACAGCGATGGAAAAACAGGCTATACAAAAAAGAATAGAAGAAGAATTTGAAAATATAAATAAATTATTAGAACAAAAAGAAATTTATTTATGCAGTCAATATGTAATGAGAAAAATAGAAAGTTCATTAATTATAGTTAGAAAAAATTTAGAAGAAATATTAAAAGATATTCCACAATATGTATATGAATATGTTGGAAAAAAAGAAATAAATAAAGTTTTAAATTGTAAAGTTGATTATTCATCAAATATATTTATTGTAGGACTTTCTGTTAGCACAAAACCTTATGATGAAAATTATTTTGAAACTAAACAAGAAAAAATGTTATTAAAAGGATATTCGTATGATAATTTATTATTTTTATTTGAAAAGTATCCTTTAATGTTTATTGATTGTATATTTGACTACAATATTTTTGAAACAATATATCAATTAAAGCAAATTCAAAAATTATCTTTTTTAAATTGTATTTTTAAAAATAATTTATATTTAAATTTCCAAGAGTGTTTAGATATATTTCAAATGGATAATTGCGTGTTTGAAAGACAATGCAAAATAAAAGGAACATTTAAAGATAATGTTTATTTTAATAATTCTCATTTTAAAGATAATGTTTATTTTAATAATTCTCATTTTAAAGATAATGTTTATTTTCACGAGTGTGAATTTGAAAAGACAGCTTGTTTTTATGGAGTTACATTTGATAAAGCTCCAAATTTTTCTCAAGCTATTTTCAAAGGAAATTTAAATGCTGTAAATACAAATCTAAATTTTACTTTTGATGATTTGCAAGAAAAAATTAAACAAGAATATGAAGATTTTAATAAAGGTAAAAACAAGCAAGATGAAAAACCTTTAGATGAATTTGCAAATGATTTTAGAGATTCTTTTAGGACTTTTAAAAGTGCTTTGATAAAAGATAATAATCTTTTAGATGCTTCAAATTTTCATAAATATGAACTTTATTGTAAAGAAATAGAGTTAAAAGAATATTGGAATAAAATCAACAAAACAAATAGTAAAAAAGATGCTATAAAAAATCAAAATGTATTTAAAAATTTTATAGATTCTTATTTGCTGAATTTTTATAGAAAACTTTGTGATCATCATACTGATTTTTTAAGAGTTTTTAATAATTTTTTATTGTTAATATCTTTGCATATTTTATATAGTTCTTTTATTTTATATATCAATGATAAAAAAATTGTAGATGATGCTAAAATTTATTTAAGTGATATTTTTAATTATAATAATATTTTTTTATATGTGTCGGGTATTTTATTTTTTATATGTGTTTGCTCTATATATTTTTGTAAAAATAAAGAAAAAACACATATGATAAATGAAGAAATTAAAGTGAAAAAAATTGAATGGGGTAAGATTATAATAAAAGAAATATATACTTCTTTTCTTGTGCTTTCAACTTGCTGTTTAGGAACTTTTGTTTTTGGTATGATAGGAGATTTTTTAGCAAAATTTTTTGATTTAAAAATATTTAAAGATATTTTATATATATCTTTTGTTTGTCTAAGTTTTATAGGACTTTTTTTGTTTTTTATCCATTCTTTTGTATTGAGATATATTTTTGTATCTTGTTCTTATTTTATTGTAGCTTTTGTTTTATTTTTAAAACCAAAAGAATTTTATTTTATATATGATATTTTTAAAGATAGTAGTGAAAATTTAACGATAATGAATAGCTTAAATGTGATATATTTTGTTTTGATTATTTTAGTCATTTTCTCACTCCAAAAAACCGCACGAAAAAATTCCATAGTGCCAAGTTAGAAAATATAAAAATGGAAAAACAATAATTCAAGATGAAATAAAACAATAATAGGTATTTAAATTTATATATGTTATACTTTAAACAATTGATTAGGATTTATATGTCGATATGATTAATAAAACAAACTAAAGGAGTAACAATGGTTAATGCTTTAGATTTAGCAAAATATATTCTTTATAAATCAGATAAAGATTTGAGTAATTTAGAACTACAAAAAACTTTATATTTTACAGAACTTGATTATATTAAAAAATTTGATAAACATCTTATTAATGATGATTTTGAAGCTTGGAAGTATGGTCCTGTTGCTAGAGATGTTTATTGCGAATATAGAAATTATGGGGCTAATTCTATAGATAAACCTAACGATGAAATTCAATTAAATCTTGATAATGATGAGTTGGAAATAATTAATAATTCGATTAAAAAATGCAATAAACAATCTTATTGGATTCTTGTTGAAAAAAGTCATAGAAAAGGTGGAGCGTGGGAGCAGAGTTTTAAAGAAAATAAAAAGGAAGTTATCAATAAGGAATTAATAAAACAAGAAGCCAAAAATGAGTTTTAAAAAAGAACATAAGGAACTAAAAGTAATTATAGAAAAAATATATAATGAGCAAAGCTTAGAAAGTAGTTGTGATGACATTGTAGAAAAATTAATCACAATTTATAAAACAGAATATAAGCATAAGTATTCAGAGCTTACGACGATAATATTAAATATTACAAAAAGCGATAGAGAGCAAGATTTAATGACATTAGCTCAAAATGTTAGAATGCTTGAAGAAAAATTAGATAACAAAACTTGCGATGAGTGTATTAAAGAAAAAATTAAAGATTTTTATGATCATATTAATTTAGAGTGTGTCAGGTTACAAGATTCTGATGGTAAAATAAAAAAGATAAAAGATGAATATAATGAGCTTTATAAAAATTACAATAATATAAAAGATAACCTTAGTAAGCAACAAACTCAATATATTACTATTTTAGGTATTTTTGCTTCTATTGTTTTGACTTTTGTTAGCGGTTTGGTTTTTTCAACTTCTGTATTGTCAAATATAGATAAAGTAAGTATTTTTAGATTAATTTTTACTATGGCTTTTATAGCTTTTTTTGTAGGAAATATTCTTTATTCTTTATTTGCTTTTCTTTTAAAAATTTCTTCAATATATAGTTGTAAAAGTAATATTTACATTTATGTTTTTAATTTAATTATATTTTTAATTATGCTTATTGATTTTTGTTTTTATTTGTATTGTTTTTATTAAAAATTCCATAGTGCCAAGTTAATTTTTATAATTAGCTTGTTTCTTTTTATCGCTATAAATTTAAATCAGCTTTTGCAATGTTACTCTTATACTCATATATTATTAAATCTTTTCCTATGAAAAACACTTAAAAACCAAATATTTGTTAAGATGAATTCAAATGACTTAAATTTGAAAGGAAAAGTATGTGGCAACAAATCTACGATCCATTTAACAATATCATTTTAAGTGCTTTAGTAGCGTTTTTACCTATATTGTGTTTTTTAATTTCTCTTGTATTTTTAAAGCTTAAGGGCTATCAAGCAGCGTTTTTGACACTTATTTTATCAGCCTTGATAGCTTTGTTTGCTTATGGCATGCCTTTGTCTTTACTAGGAGCAACTTTCATACAAGGCTTTGCTAATGGCATTTGGCCTATAGCTTGGATTATCATTGCAGCTATATTTTTGTATAAACTTTCTATCAAATCAGGTTCTTTTGAGATCATAAAACAAAGCGTGATGAGTATCACCCCAGATCATAGAATTCAAGTGATTTTGATAGGATTTTGTTTTGGTTCATTTTTAGAAGGTGCTATAGGTTTTGGTGGGCCTGTTGCTATCACAGCAGCTTTACTAGTAGGTCTTGGGTTAAAGCCTTTATATGCAGCAGGACTTTGTCTTATAGCAAATACCGCTCCAGTAGCCTTTGGAGCCGTTGGAATTCCTATTATAGCTATGAGTAATTTAGTAGGTATAGAACAGCATTCAGTTTCAGCTATGGTAGGTAGAATGCTTGTGCCACTTAGTCTAAGCATACCATTTTTTATAGTATTTTTAATGGATGGTATAAAAGGCGTTAAAGAAACTTTCCCAGCCATCTTTGTAGCGACTATATCTTTTACTGCTACACAATTTCTAAGCTCAAATCACCTAGGAGCAGAACTACCAGATATCATATCAGCTGTGGTTTCATTGTCTATTACAACTATATTTTTAAAATTTTGGAAACCAAAAAATATCTTTAGATTAGACGATGTAAAAGATTTTGACAATCCACAAAAGCTAGAATTTAAAAAAGTGCTTTTAGCTTGGATGCCATTTATACTTTTAATCATTTGTATCATTATATGGACTCAGCCTTGGTTTAAAGCTTTATTTGCTAAAGATGGAATCTTAAATTTCATGCAATTTAGTATAAAATTTAACGAAACATTAGGTTCTATCGTAAGTCCTGATATAGTTAATCCACAAATTACAAAAACCATGATCCCATCACATACCATAGACTTAGTAGCTCAAGCAGGAACGGCTATCTTACTTGCTGCTTTGATGAGTATAGTAGTGTTAAAAATCAAACTAAATGATGCAAGCGAGTGCTTTTGGGAAACTTTAAAAGATATGGCTATTCCTTGCTTTACCATAGGTTTAGTTGTAGCTTTTGCTTTTATAGCCAAAAACAGCGGTATGAGCACTACTTTAGGCCTTGCTTTTGCAAATACAGGCGATGCTTATGCGTTCTTCTCGCCTATTATAGGTTGGATAGGGGTGTTTTTAACTGGTTCAGATACTAGCTCGAATTTACTTTTTGGAACTTTACAGCAAGTTAGCGCTCAAAAACTTGGCGTTTCTGAAGCTTTATTTTTAGCAGCAAATTCAGTAGGTGGGGTAGTAGGAAAAATGATATCTCCACAAAGTATAGCAGTAGCTTGTGCAGCTGTTGGACTTGTAGGAAGAGAATCAGAGCTATTTAGATTTACTTTAAAATATTCTATTGCTTTTGTGGTTTTAATAGGAATTTGGACCTTTGTTATAGCGTTTTTCTTAAGCGGTATAATACCTGATGTTATAACTTTAAAATAAGGCTAAAAATGAAAAAGGTGTATTTATTTGCTACTTGTTTGGGTAGTGCTATCATGCAAGAAAGCGTATTGAGTGCTGTTAGGCTTTTAAGAAGAGAAGGGGTTGAGGTGATTTTTAAAAAGCAGCAAACTTGCTGTTCTCAACCTTCTTTTAACTCAGGATATTTTAAAGAAAGCAAAAACATAGCTTTGTATAATATAAAATTATTTGACAAAGACTATCCTATAATCGTCCCAAGTGGCTCCTGTGCTGGGATGATGAGTCATGATTATTTAGAGCTTTTTAAAGATGATGAAAATTATGCTTTGGTAAAAGAATTTAGCTCAAGAGTGATTGATCTTAGTCAGTATTTAGATGATGTTTTGAAAGTAGAGTATGAAGACAAAGGCGAGCCATTGAAAGTTACTTGGCATTCTAATTGCCATGCTTTAAGGATTCAAAAATGCATTAATGCAAGTAAAAATTTGATTAAAAAATTAAAAAATGTAGAATTAGCGCCTTTAGAATTTGAAGAAGAATGCTGTGGTTTTGGGGGAACTTTTGCAGTAAAAGAACCTCAAATTTCAGATGCTATGGTAAGAGAAAAAATCAAAGATATCCAAAATACAGGTGCTAAGTATGTGTTAAGTTCAGATGGTGGCTGTTTGATGAATATCGTAGGAACCATGCAAAAAATGGGACTTGACATCAAAGGTATGCATTTGTATAGTTTTTTAAATAAGCGTCTTGAAGGAGCTATGATATGAAAGTAGCACATGAACAAATCGTGGATATAAAAATTCACGATACTCAAATGAGAGAAAATTTAAGATCTGCTATGCATACTTTGCAAAAAAATCGCTTAAAAGTTATAGATGAAAAATTTAACGATTGGCAAGGTTTAAGATCTAAAGCAAAACAAGCTAAAAACAATGCTTTATCGACTTTACACGATAGACTTTTAGAATTTGAAAAAAATGCTAGTAAAAATGGCATAAAAGTGCATTGGGCTAGTTCAGATACTGATGCTTGCGAGATCATATATGAATTAATGCTTGAAAAAAATATAAGTAAAATTTTAAAAGGCAAGTCTATGGCTAGTGAAGAAATAGGCTTAAACCATTATTTAGAAGCTAAAGGACTCAAAGCCATAGAAACAGATTTAGGCGAACTCATACTTCAGTTAAATGATGAAACTCCAGTGCATATAGTGGTACCAGCTGTGCATAAAAATCGCTATGAAATTGGTAAAATTTTTCAAGAAAAATTAGGAGCAAATTTAGAAAACGAGCCAGAAAAACTAAATGCTATAGCTAGAAAACATTTAAGGGATGAATTTGAAGGCCTTAAAATGGGACTTAGTGGAGTAAATTTTGCTATGTCTAAAGAAGGTGCTTTTTGGCTTATAGAAAATGAAGGTAATGGTAGAATGTGCACTACAGCAAGCGATATACATGTAGCACTTTGTGGTATAGAAAAAGTGATGGAAAGCTTTGAAGATGCTGCTACTATGGTATCTTTACTTACTCCTTCGGCTACTGGACAATTTATACCAACTTATAACAACATCATCACAGGCCCTAGAAAAAATGGAGATTTAGACGGCCCTAAAGAAGTGCATATAATACTTTTTGATCACAATAGAAGCAAAATGCTAAATGATAAAGACTATTATGAAGCTTTACGCTGTATAAGATGTGGTGCTTGTATGAATTTTTGTCCTGTATATGATAAGATAGGCGGTCATACTTACCAAAGTGTTTATCCAGGCCCTATAGGAGAGGTTATAAGCCCTAATCTTTTTGGTATGCAAGAAAATGGAGATATACTTACTTTTTGTTCTTTGTGTGGAAGATGTTCTGAAGTTTGTCCAGTAAAAATTCCACTTGCTGATTTAATAAGAAAGCTAAGAGCTGCAAAAATAGGCCAAGGAAGTTTTGGAAATGAAAATCCAAATACCTTAGAAGCTATGGGTTTTAAAGCTTTTGAAAAAGCTGCAACTTCGCCAAAAATTTGGCAATTTACCATGTCTAATTTGCATAAATTCAATTGGTTTTTGCAAAAGGGTAAAAATTCTTTGCCTGTAGTGAAAAAATGGAGTGCTTATAAAGAATTTCCACAAGTAAAAATGAATTTATACCAAGAGCTTGAAAACATTGAAGGAGTAAAGTGTGAGTAAGATTGATGAAATTTCTTCAAAAAGTAAAAAAATTATTTTAGATAAAATCAAAAACGCCCAAATAGATATTGAAAAAATTCCAACTATAGATCCTATAGAACATATCAAAACAAGTCAAAATATGCTTGAAGAGCTAAAGGAAAAAATGCAAGCAAATAAATATATAGTCCAAGAATGCTCTAAAGAAAATTTAGAAGAAACGATAAATCAAATCGTTTCAAGTTATGGCTATAAAACTTGCATTTATCCAAGTAAATTAGATATAGACATTGAAAAAATTAATGCTGAAAAAAAGACTTGCTTTGATCAAGAGGTTGAAAATTTAAGACAAGAGCTTTTTCATAGTGATTTTTCTATCATCCAAGCAAGACTTGGAGTAAGCTCACATGGAGTGGCTTTAGTAACTTCAAGTAAAGATCAGCCTAGAATGCTTTCTTTGGCACCTATGCTTTGTATAGTATTGCTTAAAAAAGAAAATGTAGTGAAGAGTTTAAGCGAGGCTTTAAATTTAGTCAAAAAAGAAAATGAAATTTTACCGAGTAATATTTTGTTTATAGCAGGGCCATCAAGAACGGCTGATATAGAGCTTATAACGGTTTTTGGGGTGCATGGATCGCAAAAAGTGCATGTAGTATTTTATTGACATAAAAACTTGTTTTAAAATATAAAATTTATGATTTTTGAATTTTGTTTAAATTTTTAAATGATAGAATTATTTTGAAAATTTTTAAAGAAAGGTCTTTTTATGTTGAGATTTTTTATGATGCTTTTTTGCGCGATGAGTCTTTTTGCTACTACACCAAAAGATACGATCGTTATCGCGGTTGAAAATGAACCAGAGCGTATCAATCCGCTTTTTAGCGAAGATCACGATGTGGCTATAGGACTTGTGTTTTCAGGGCTTACACGCTTTGATGAGAAAATGAATTTAGCACCTGATCTTGCTAGCTCTTGGAAAGTGAGCAAAGATGGACTTGAGTATGAATTTACTTTAAGGGATGATGTGTTGTGGCATGATGGGACTAAATTTAGTGCCAAAGATGTGGAATTTAGCATCAATGCTTTAAAAGATGAAAAACTAAATTCTCCTTCAAAGGTAAATTTTGATGCAGTTAAAGAAGTAAAGATTATAGATGATTATCATATAAAAATCACTTTATCTAAGCCTTTCCCTCCTTTTTTAGATGCTTTAAGTGTAGGAATTTTGCCAAAACATTTGCTTGAAAAAGAAAATTTAAACACTACAAAATTTAATCAAAACCCTATAGGAACAGGTTCGTATAAGTTAAAACAATGGAAACAAGGTCAATATATGATCTTAGAAGCAAATGAAAATTATTATCTAAGCAAGGTAAAAACTCCAAAACTTATACTAAAACACATTAAAGATCCTAGCGTGAGTGCTATTGAGCTTAAAAATGAAACCATAGATGTGGCTTTGGTTGATTTTTCTTTGGCTTCAAGTTTTAAAAATGATAAAAATTTTAAAATAATCCAAATGCCATCAGCTGATTATCGTGCTTTGATGTTTAATCTTGATAATGAATTTTTAAAAGATCCAAAGGTTCGTTTAGCACTAAATTATGCCATAGATAAAAAAGTCATTGTAGATTCTCTTTTGCATTCTTTTGGAAGCGTAGCAAATCATCCTTTAGAAAAATCATGGGCAAATCCTGATAATTTTTCTACTTATCATTATGATGTAAAAAAAGCAAATGAGCTTTTAAAACAAGCTGGTTTTGTAAAAAATAAAAATGGTATTTTAGAAAAAGATGGCAAAGAATTTAGTTTTGAAATGTATGCTATGAGTGATGATCCGCTAAGAGTGGCTTTGGTAAATATCTTACAAAGTGAATTTTTAAAATTAGGCGTTAAAGCAAAAGCCATAGCTAAGCCAAGTGGAAGTTTTGACTATACCAAGATAGATAGCTTTTTGGTAGGTTGGGGAAGTCCTTATGATCCTGATTTTCACACCTTTAGAGTTTTTGCAAGTTCTGAAGATGCTGCTTTAAATTCAAGTGGTTGGAATTTTGGACATTATCAAAATGCTAAGGTAGATAAAGCTTTACTTAATGCTAGAAATTCATTAGATGTAAATCAAAGAAAAAAACATTATAAGGAATTTATCCAAGCTTTGCATGAAGATCCTGCGTTTTTGTTTATAGCTTATATTGATTATCCTTTAGTTTTTAGAGCAAATATCAGCGGTATAAAATCACATGTTTTAGGACATCATGGGGTTGGTTTTACATGGAATGCTTACGAGTGGAGCAAAAACTAAGTGCTACAACTCATTTTAAAACGCCTATTATGGGCGTTTTTTTTGATTTTTTTTGCAAGTTTTTTATGTTTTGTGATGATGTATTATGCTAAAGGTAGTGTGGTATTTGCTGCTGTGCCTCAAGGTGTTAGCTTAAAAGTAAAAGAAGAGATAGAAAAAAATTTAAATTTAGACAAACCTTTGTTAGAGCAGTATGAAAATTGGGCTTTTAAAGCATTAAAAGGCGACTTTTCCTACTCTTTAATAAGCGGTGAAAAAGTAAATGAAATTTTAAAAGAAAAACTTCCCTATACCATTATACTTGGAAGCTTGGCTTTTTTTGTGTTGTTTGTTTTGTCTTTGATTTTAGGGCTTTTGTGTGTATTTTATAAAGATAGTTTTTTAGATAAATTTATCACTTTTTTTACGATGAGTTTTTTAGCTTTGCCTACTTTTTCTTTATCTTTGATGCTTATTTTGTTTTTTTCGGTTATTTTTAAATTTTTCCCAAGTTCAGCTATAGCAGATATTGGCTTTGAAGATGATGTAAAAAATCGTTTGTGGCATTTGTTTTTGCCAGTGTGTGCTTTGGTTTTTTCGCATTTAGCGGTTTTTGTGCGTTTTATAAGAACTACTTTGATCGATAGTTTAAATCAAAATTTTATAGAAAGTGCTTTTGCTAGAGGACTTAGTAAAAAAAGAGTGTATTTGCATTTTGTGCTAAAAGATGCTTTTGGTTCTATACTTGCATATTTTGGTGCTTCTTTTGTGAGTTTTTTAATGGGCACTTATATAGTAGAGAGTGTGTTTTCTTATGAGGGTATAGGGAATTTGGTGATTAAAAGTATATTGTTTAAAGATTATCCTGTGGTGCTAGCTGTGGTGAGTTTTAGTATATTGGTAGTGGTTTTTGTAAATTTGATTGTAGAAATTCTTTGCAAGATGATTAATCCAAGGTTTGCAAATGCGTAAAATATACTTAGCTTTGTTTTTTATCAGTATTATTTTAGCTGTATTTGCTCCTTATATAAGCTCTTATGATCCAAATTTAATTGATCTAAGCAAAGCCAAGCAAGCTCCAAATTTAACTCATATTTTTGGTACAGATTTACTTGGTAGAGATCTTTTTGCAAGAATTTTATATGCTTTAAGAGTTTCTTTACTTGTAGGAATTTTGGCTGCATTTTTAAGTGTAGTATTTGCTCTTTTTTATGTTTTTTTAACTAGATTTTTTGCTTATGCATTTTTTGCAAGAGTGCTTGATATGTTGTTAGCTTTGCCCTCTTTGCTAGTGATAATGTTTTTTCAAAGTTTTTTAGCAGGTTCTATTTGGAGTATGATTTTCATCATTGCTTTGGGACATTTTGCTTTTGTGGCTAAGGTGCTTGATACACATATTAATAAATTTCAAAAATTAGAATTTTATCAAAATGCCATAATCTTAGGAAGCACCAAAACAAAGGCTTTATTTAAAGAGCTTTTGCCTGCATGTTGGAATTTGCTTTTTGTATTATTTGTATTAAACATCGCTCATGCTATAACTAGCGAAGCAACTTTAAGCTTTTTTGGTTTAGGAGTGGATCTTTCTACACCAAGTTTAGGCAATATACTCAATGAAGTTAGCAAAAGTGTGTTTTTGGGATTTTGGTGGATGATAGTCTTTCCTGTGATGTTTATACTTTTACTTATTTTACCTTTGCTTGCTTTGGGTAATGATATGCAAGAAGGTATCAAAATATGATAAAAGTTGAAAATTTAAATTTACATTATAAACAAAAAGTTTTGTTAAAAAACATCACTTTTACCCTTGAAGATAATAAAACCTTAGCCATTATGGGTAAAAGTGGTGTTGGTAAAAGTTTATTACTTAAAAGCTTCATTAGGCTTTTTGATAAACATTATTTATTACAAGCTTCATCGCTAAATATAGACTCTAAAGAAATTTTAAATCTTAATGTTAAAGAGTTAAATACGCTAAGATCAAAAGTAAATTTGCTTTTTCAAGATGTTTATGGGAGTTTTTATCCACTTATAGATATTGGGAGTTATTTTAATATAGTTTTAAAAACCCATACTACTTTAAGCACAAAAGAAATTAAAGAAAAAGCATTTTATTTTTTTGAGCGTTTAGGACTTAAAAATCATGATCTTTTGTGGCATTCTTTTATTTATCAATTAAGCGGAGGTATGGCAAGGCGTGTTCAAATAGCCCTAGCTTTATTAAGCGGGGCTAGGTATTTATTGTGTGATGAGATCACAAGTTCTTTAGATAAAAAAAATGAAGAAAAAATCATTACTATTTTAAAAGAATTAAAATCAGAATTTATCAATATACTTTACATCACACATGATTTAAATTTAGCAAAAGAATTAAGCGATGAGGTTTTGATTATGGAAGATAAAACCATCATCGAGCAAGCAAGCATTTTGGAATTTTTAAAAAATCCACAAAGTTCTTATGCTAAAGAATTGATAGAGCTTTCAAAGAATGAAAATGTTTTTAGAGATTAAAAATTTAAGTAAAAGCTATACTTTTAAAAAACACTGGTATTTAAAACAAGAAGAAATTTTTGTTTTAAAAAACATCAATTTTACATTAAATAAAAATGAAAATTTATTGCTTTGTGGAGAAAGTGGAAGCGGCAAAAGCACTTTAGCTAAAATTTTGTGTATGTTAGAAACTGCAAATAGCGGCGAAATTTTGTTTGAAAATGAAAATATTTTAAATTTAGATTTTTCTAGTCAAAGAAAATTACGCAAAAAAATTCAATATCTTTTTCAAGATCAAAAACTAGCTTTAAATCCTTATAAAAAAGTCAAAAATCTCATATTAGATGTGTATGAAAATTTTAATCTTAAGCCAAATTATAAAGAACTTTTTGAGTTGTTTGATATTTTTGAGCTTGAAAAAGATATTTTAGATTTAAAGCCTTTAAAGTTAAGTGGTGGACAAAGTCAAAGACTTGGGTTAATTAGGGCTTTGATTTTAAAACCAAAATTGTTAATATTAGATGAAATTACTTCAGCTCTTGATATACCAACTGCTTATAAAATTTTAAATTATCTTATCAAATTTCAAAATTTAAATGATATTACTTATATTTTTATATCTCATCAAGAAAATTTGTTAAAAAACCTTTGCCATAAAAAGATTGTTTTACAATAAAGATAAAAATTGTTTCATTTTGAAATATTAAAAATTTATTTGATTGATAATAAGTTTTTATATAGCTAATTTGAAGTAAAATAACCCCAATTAGCTTAAAAGGTTTATTATGACTCATGCAACAATAGAGCATCAATACTTTGGTATATTTGCAATGCTTGTGATTGCAAGCGTTATCTTTTTTACTTTAGTATATATTTCTTCAAAATTAGGCTCAAAATTAGCTTCACACAATAGAAAAAAACTAGGGCTTGGAATTTATGAGTGTGGCCCGATGGCTTCTAAGCAAGCTAATAAAATCAATTCTCAATTTTTTGTTTTTGCTTTGATTTTTATATTGCTTGATATAGAAGTAGTGTTTTTATTTCCTTGGGCTGTTGTGTTTAAAGATTTAACTGCTGAGCTTTCAAGATATGGTTTGTCTATGTTTGCTTTAGTTGAAGTTTTTGTATTTGTTTTATTGCTTGCAATTGGGTTTTTATATGCTTATAAAAAAGGAGCATTTGAGTGGCAGAGTATCAAAAAATGAGCACAGCACCTGTTGTCTTAACCACTGTTGATAAAATAGTCCAATGGGGTAGGAGTAATTCTTTATGGGCTTTATCTTATGGACTTGCTTGTTGTGCTATTGAAATGATGGCAGCAGGTGGTTCAAGGTATGATTTTGATAGATTTGGGACTATTTTTAGAGCAAGTCCTAGACAATCTGAAGTGATGATTATAGCTGGAACTTTAAGCAAAAAACATGCTGAATTTACAAGAAGACTTTATGATCAAATGCCAGATCCTAAATGGGTGATTTCCATGGGCTCTTGTGCAAATACTGGTGGTATGTTTAATACTTATTCTACTGTTCAAGGTGTAGATAGAATAATACCTGTTGATATTTATGTGCCAGGCTGTGCGCCACGCCCTGAGACTTTTCAATTTGCATTAATGATACTTCAAAAAAGAATTCGCAAAGAAAAAGCAAGCAGACACATCGCTCCAAAAAGGCTTATATGATGAGAAAATATAGCGATAAAAAAAATGTTCAATTGAAAAATTATTATGAAGATAGATTTTATCATGCTCCAAAAACTCAAAAATTAAATTTAGAAAATAGTGTTTTTGAGCAAGATTTTCTTCAAATTTCTCAAAAATTTAAGATTAAAAATTCTTTTATTGAGCTTGATTTTTGGGTGATTGAAATAGAAAAAGATGACAATGTTGTTTTGTTAGGTGAGCTTAAAAATTTAGGTTATAGCTGTTTTACTGATGCAAGTGCTATTGATTTTGTAGCACAAAAAAATGGATTTGAAGTGTATTATCAGCTTTTAAATATGGATAAAAATTTAAGAGTTAGGATAAAAACCTTTGTAGGTGTAAAAGAAAAACTTCAAAGCATTATGAATGTGTTTAAAGGGGCAAATTGGTGTGAGAGAGAAATTTATGATATGTTTGGAATTTTCATCATTAATCACGCTAATTTAAAAAGATTATTAATGCCAGATGATTGGTTTGGTCATCCTTTTTTAAAGACTTATCCTTTAGAGGGTGATGAATTTGCCAAATGGTATGAGATTGATAAAATTTTTGGTAAAGAATACCGCCAAGTAGTAGGAGAAGAAAACAGAGATCCAGGTTTTGTTGATGAAAAAGATACTTTAAATTTTAGCCGAATTTATCATGAAGTATCTAAAGGCGAGGCTCCAAGAGAAGATAAATACTTGCAAGATTATCAAGAAGAAGATGGCGTCGCTTTTGTAAAAAAAGTTAAAAGAAATCAAGCTAAAATTTTAGATAAGAGAAGATAAAATGCAAATTTCTACTAAATTAAAACCTTATTATGAAAATATAAGCTTTGAGCGAGAAGATGGGGTGATGATAGTAAATCTTGGCCCTCAACATCCTAGTGCTCATGGAAATTTACGCCTTATTTTAGAGCTTGATGGAGAAGAAATTATCAAAGCTTCTCCTTGTATAGGCTATATGCATCGTGGTATGGAAAAAATGGCTGAAAATATGATTTATCAAGAATTTATTCCAACTACTGATAGGATGGATTATATAGCAGCAAGTGCAAATAACTATGCTTATGTAGCAGCGGTTGAAAAACTTTGTGGTTTAGAAATTCCACGCAGAGCAAGTGTGATAAGGATGATTTTGCTTGAGTTAAATCGCATTGCTTCGCATTTATTATGGCTTGCTACTCATGCACTTGATATTGGTGCTATGACTGTATTTTTATACTGCTTTAGAGAGCGTGAATATGTGCTTGATTTGATAGAAAAATATTGTGGTGCAAGACTTACACATTCTTCTATGAGAATAGGCGGAGTTATGCTTGATTTACCAGATGGATTTTTAGATGAGCTACTAGCATTTTGTAAAAAATTTCCAAATGATATAAAAGATTATGAAGCCTTGCTTGATGATAATAGAATTTGGCGTATGCGTACTGAAAATGTTGGCGTAGTAAGCAAAGAACAAGCTTTAAGCTGGGGCTGTAGTGGAGTGATGTTAAGAGGTAGTGGAATTGCTTATGATATAAGAAAAGAAGAACCGTATTTGCTTTATGATGAGGTAGATTTTGGAGTGCCTGTTGCTAAGATGGGTGATTCTTATGCTAGATATAAAGTTTATATGCAAGAATTTAGAGAAAGTTTGAAAATTTTAACCCAATGTGCTTTTTTATATAAAGATACTCCACCTCAAATTTTATGCGAACATCCTGAGTATGTCAGTGCTTCAAAAGAACAAATCATGACTCAAAATTATTCTTTAATGCAGCATTTTGTTTTGGTTACTCAAGGTTTAAAACCTCCAAAAGGAGAAGTTTATGTGCCTACTGAAAGTCCTAAAGGTGAGCTTGGATTTTTTATCCATTCAGATGGAAGTGGTAGGCCTTATAGATTAAGAGCTAGAACCCCTAGCTTTTTTCATTGTGCATTTTTAGAAGAAATGCTTGTGGGTTCATATTTGGCCGATGCGGTGGCAATTTTAGGAAGTATAAATATAGTTTTAGGCGAGATAGATCGATGAGACGGGTGGATTTAAGAAAAAGTCAAAATTTATTTCAAGATTTAAAAAATATCATAGATGATGCTTGTATGGGTGAAGTTTTGGTTGTTTTATTTGAAATAGGAGATTTTTCAAATGTAGAAAAAAGCTTTGCTTTTGTTAAAGAGCAAAATTGTGAGCTTTTAAATTCTTTAAAATTTAATCAAGTAGATTGGACTATAGTCATAAAAAAGGCAAAACAATGAAACTAGCTAAATATCAAGAAGGTTTTAATGCTTTATGTTTTACAGATTTACTTTCTTTAAAAAATCCAAATTTAAATGCAAAACTAAATAGTAGTAAAAACATCAATATCTCTTGTATCCAAGATAATAATTTAAATGCGACTTTTTATAAATGCGAGATTGCAAGTGTGTCTTTTGTTTTGGCGTTATTGTGCAAAATGAGTATGGGTGGTTTTGATGATTTAGATGAAGGGTATTTAAGTGCTGAATCTTGTTTTGGAGAAGAAGAGGCTTTAGAAGTTTTAGAATTTTTGCAAAATGCTAAATGTATAATCTTTGATGAAAATTTAAAACAACACAAAGATTTTGAAAATATCAAATATTTTTTAACTAAGCTTTGTGAAAAATTTAATCTTATTTTAGTTTGCACAGATGAAGAAGAAAGCGTTTTAAGTGTGCAAAAAGAATTTGATGATTTATTAGAACTTGATAATTTTGATGGTATTGTTGTCTTAAAAAATCGACTTAAAGATTTAAATTTACATTGCTCTGCTTCTTTTGCTTTGATTGCTAAAGTAAAAGATCAAGATGATATAGAATTAAAACTCAATAATCAAATTTTTAAAACCAAAGTTTGTATTGATCCAAATTTAAAAGGAACTGTAGCTTTATATGATTATAAAAGCGATGATTTTGCTTTTGCAAAAGCTCAGATTAAGGTTATAAAATGAAAGTCATCATTAATGGTATAGAGTGTGAAGCAAATGAGGGTGAGTATATTTTAAATGTAGCTAGAAAAAATGATATTTTTATTCCTGCAATTTGTTATTTAAATGGCTGTTCTCCGACTTTAGCCTGTCGTATGTGTATGGTAGAAGCTGATGGTAAAAAGGTTTATTCTTGTAATACTAAAGTTAAAGAAGGTATGGTTATAGAGAGTGATTTGCCAAATTTATGGGATGAACGAAATGCTATCATGCAAGCTTATTGTATCAATCATCCTTTGCAATGTGGAGTTTGTGATAAATCAGGAGAATGTGAATTGCAAAATTTTACTCATAAAGCAAGAGTAAATGTGCAAAATTATTGGATTAAAGATACGCACAAAGAGCATAAAAAATGGGGTGAGATTAATTATGATCCTGCTTTATGCATAGTTTGTGAAAGGTGTATTACAGTTTGTAAAGATAAAATTGGCGAAAGTGCTTTAAAAACTACTCCAAGAGGTTCAAATGCACCTGATGCTAGTTTTAAAGAGATTATGAGTAAAGACGCTTTAGCAATTTGGACTAAATTTCAAAAAAGTTTAATCGCTCCAAGTAATGGAGATATGCTTGATTGTTCATTTTGTGGAGAATGTACTAGCGTATGTCCAACAGGAGCTTTGGTAGGTGGAGCTTTTCAATATACTTCTAATGCTTGGGAGTTAAAAAGAATTCCAGCAAGTAATCCACATTCTAGTGATTGTGAATTGATGTATTATGATATCAAACAAACTAGTATCAACAATCAAAAAGAAAAAATTTACAGAGTTAGTAATGATTTTACCTTTGCAACGCTAAATAAAGCTGCAAGATATGGTTTTAATACGCAAAATGAAGTAGAAACTAAAGATGTAAAAGCTTTTGAAAAATTAGTAAAAATGATACAAAATCAAGAAATTAAAAATATCAAATTTAATAGCTTTATCACAAATGAAGAAGCTTTGATCTTGCAAAATATTAGTGATAAATTTGAAATTAATCTTATCAATGACGAAGCTAAAAAATTTCAAGATTTTCTAAATGTTTTTTATCAAAATGCTAATGCTATTTATAATGCTAACACTCAAGATATCACTCAAAGTGATTTTTTAATCATCGCAGGATCTTTTTTAAGATATGACGCACCAACTCTTGGATATAAGGTTAATAATGCTTTAGTGATGAATAAAGGCTCAGCCTTATATTTTCATCCTATTAAAGATAAAGGTGTAGATAAATACTCTAAAAATCTTTTGCAAATTAACTATGATATTAAAAATAATGAAGATATTTTGCTTTTTATCTTGCAAAAATTTGCAAAAGAACTCCCGCTAGATTTGCAAACTATTGTTGAAAAAGCATACTATGAAGATAGTAAAGAAATAGAAGAAACTATAAACGAAGAAGTGATTGAAAAAATAGAACGCGAAAATGAAAATGGCGAAATAATTATAGAAGAAGTAAAAAAACAACTTCCTAAAAAAATTCAAAAAACTATACAAGTTAAAAGATCTATTTATGCTAAAAATATCAGCTTAGATGAAGATATTTTAGAAACTTTATTAGCTAAAAAGCAAAATTTTACTCTTATTATAGGTAGTGATTTTTATTATGATGCAAAAAGCACAGAACTTGCAAGACTTTGTGCTTTGGTGCAAAAACACACTGAATTTAAAGTATTTTTGATTCCAACTTGTACTAATACTTTAGGTGTGAGTTTGATTTGCAATTTGCAAGATGCTTATAAAGAAGGAAAAATTTTAGGTTATAACGAACAAGGTGATTTTACTTTTTCTTATGATGGACATTGTGATTTAGCAAGCTCTAGTTTAAATCAGCAAGAAGGAAGCTTTGTAAATTATGATAAAAGATTGGTTCCTACCAATGCAGCTTTGGAATTTAAAGGATATTTTTTAAATGATTTAGCAAATGCTTTAGGATTTAATGAAGAATTTACTATAAATTATACCAAGTTTTTACCGCAAGATAAGGGCTTTAGAGCAATTGAATTTGATGATTTGAACAATTATTATGACAATGGTGGAAAAAACCATCGTGGCTATGAGCTTGATTTTTCCAATTTAAAATTAGAAAAAAAAGAATTTAACACTCAAAAATTAGATGAAAATGATGGAAATTTAACCCTTTATTTTGCAAATAGCATACATCAGTTTGGAAAACTTAGTAATAGAGCTTTTAACGAGGTTGGAGCTTTATTTTTATCAGCTGATTTGATGAAAAAATTTGATTTAAAAGATAATGATAGCGTTATTTTAAAATCAAAACATACCCAGCTTGCACTTAGTGTTAAAACAGATGAAAATTTAGAAAATGGTGCATATTTGGGTGATTATGATAGCAAGCTTAATACTCAAGATTTGTTTCAAGGTTTGCGTTATATTAAAGTGGATCTTGAAAAAACAGGAGCAAAAATATGAATGATATTACATTTTTTATTATAGAAACTATCATTAAATGTGTTCTTGTTATAGCAGTTTTTGCTACTTTAGCAGGAGTTGCTACTTATCTTGAAAGAAAGGTTTTAGCTTTATTTCATCGTCGTTTAGGGCCTGATATGGTAGGACCTTTTGGTTTATTACAAGTTGTAGCTGATATGATAAAACTTTTTACAAAAGAAGATATAGTGCCAACTTATGCACAAAAAATTGTTTTTTTAATCGCTCCTTTAATAGCAGCTATTTGTGCTTTTGTTGCTATAGCAGCTATTCCTATTTTTCCTGAATTTACTTTATTTGGCAGAGTAATTCGTCCTATTATAGCTGATATTAATGTGGCATTGTTGTTTGTTATTGGCATGGGCGGAATGAGTTTTTATGCTATTTTTTTAGGCGGTTTAGCAAGTCATAATAAATGGTCATTGTTAGGTGGAGCTAGAGGGCTTGTTTCTATCATTTCTTATGAGAGTGTGGCTGGACTTTCTTTAGTTTGTGTTGTAATGCTTGTAGGATCGTTATCTTTAATAGATATTAATAATTATCAAAGCGATGGAATTCTTTCTTGGCTTGTTTTTAAACAACCTTTAGCTTTTGTATTGTTTATCATAGCTATTTTTATAGAGACAAATAGAACCCCACTTTGTTTAAGTGAAAATGAAACTGAGCTTGTATCAGGTTATGGCACAGAGTATTCAGGGCTTAGATGGGGTATGTTTTTTATAGGTGAATATACAGCTATGATAACTGGAGCGATTATGATATCGCTTTTGTTTTTGGGTGGTTTTAATGATTTTTGGATTATACCTGGAGCTATTATGATGCTACTTAAAGTATCTTTTGTGTTTTTTTGGTATTTTTGGGCTAGGGGAGCATTTCCACAGCTTCGTCCTGATCAAGTTATGAAAATGTGTTATTTAATTTTAATACCTTTGGCGGTTTTAAATTTATTAATTAGTGCTTTAGTGCTTGTGATATAGGAAAGATTATGAAAAAAGGTTATTTTAAAGTAGATTTTGAGCGTAAAAATCCTACAAATGCTTATGAAAAAATCATACAAGTGATTAAGCGTTCTTTAAATACCGAGCTTTTTGTGGGTTTATATGTTGTTTTAAGAGAAATGTTGAAAAAAAATAATAGCGCAACGATTAAATATCCTATGGAAAAAGTTGCTTTAGATGATAGATATCGTGCGGTTCATCGTTTGATGCGTTTTATTGAAAGTGAAAACGAATGTTGTATAGGTTGTGGATTGTGCGAAAAAATTTGTATTAGTAATTGTATAAGAATGGAAACATCTTTAGGTGAAGATGGGCGTAAAAAAGTAGAAAATTATAGTATTAATTTGGGGCGTTGTATATATTGTGGGTTTTGTGCTGATGTATGCCCTGAGCTTGCTATTGTTCATGGTAAAGAATATGAAAACGCAGCAGAGCAAAGATCGTATTTTGGTCAAAAGCAAGATTTTTTAACTCCAATTGATAAATTAAAAAACCAAGTAGTATTTGAAGGTAGTGGTAGTCTTAGAAAAGATGCTGATGATTTAGTTAAAAAAACTCCAAATTATTATGATGTAGATTTACAAAGAGAAAATACAAAGGAAGAAAATGTTTGAGACATTAGCCTTTTATATATTGAGTGTTTTGGTGTTAGGATTTTTTTTAGTGAGTGTATTGAGCACTAGTGTGCTTTATGCGATTAGCTCTTTGGCTGCAGGTATGGTTTTTTTAAGTGGATTTTATTTTTTATTGGATGCTGAATTTATTGGGGCGATACAAATTATCGTTTATAGCGGTGCTATCTTAGGACTTTATAGCTTTGCTATGATGTTTTTTGATGCCTCTATTAAGGTTAAAGAAAGTTTAAAAAATAAAAGATTTTTTATCTTAGCTGTGATTTTTAGTGCTTTTTTGCTCATAGGTATAATTTTTGGTCATGATATAAATGCCTATGAAACATCTTTTGAGATTTTAACTTCAACGCAAGAAATTGGTTTTATATTATTTACTAAATACATGCTTGCTTTTGAATTTATGGCAGTTTTGTTACTTATTGCTTTAATTTGCGCCATTGTATTAACTCAAAAAAGCATACAAAAGGATAAGCAATGATGCTAGAAAAATACTATGTAGTTGCTATTTTAATGTTTGCTATAGGATTGATTGGCATTATAAAGCGTCAAAATTTGATCATGCTTTTTGTATCTAGTGAAATTTTACTCAATGGAGCTAATTTGGCTTTAGTTACAGCAGGAGTTATGCACAATAGTATCGAAGGACAGGTTTTTGCTTTATTTATAATGGGAGTAGCAGCTTGTGAAGTGGCTGTTGGGATAGCTCTTTGTGTGTTGTGGTATAGAAAAACTGGAACTTTAGAAATTAGCTCTTTGGCTGAAAAAGGAGATGAAAAATGCAAAATTTAGCCCTAATAGCACTTTTTTCACCTTTGCTTTCTGCGATTATTTTAGGAGTGTTTGCTTTTAAGCCTAAAAAAATTTTATTAGGATATCTTGCTTTTGTTTTGATTTTGATTTCAGCTATAGCTTCTGTAGTTTTATTTATAAATAATGCACATTTTGATTTTACTTTGGGCACTTGGATATCATTGCTTAATGTAGATTTTGGCTTTAAGATAGACACTATTACCTTAGTGATGATGTGTGTAGTTGGTATTGTTTCAACTTGTGTGCATTTATATAGTATATTTTACATGGAAAAAGATGAAGGCTTTAATCGTTATTTTAGCTATCTTGGGCTTTTTGTATTTTCTATGATGTTTTTGGTGATGAGTGATAATTTTTTAGGACTTTTTATAGGCTGGGAAGGTGTAGGGGTATGCTCTTGGCTTTTAATAGGTTTTTGGTATCAAAATCGAAAATACACCTTTGCTGCTAATGAAGCATTTATTATGAATCGTATAGCAGATTTAGCTTTACTTTTGGGAATTTTTTTAATTTATTTAGAATTTGGATCTTTAACTTATGATAATGTTTTTGCTCTTTTAGTTTTGGGTTATGAAGATAATAAAATTTTAATTTTAATTGCGATTTTACTTTTTATAGGAGCTATGGGAAAATCAGCACAATTTCCTTTCCATACTTGGCTTGCTGATGCTATGGCAGGACCAACGCCAGTTTCAGCATTAATCCATGCTGCGACTATGGTAACGGCTGGAGTTTATTTGGTGATTCGTGCTGGAGATCTTTATTTTCAAGTGAGTGAAGTGGGTTATTTTATAGCAGTATTAGGTGCTTTTGTAGCTTTATTTGCTGCATCTTTAGCTATGGCGGCTAAAGATTTAAAAAGAATTATCGCATATTCTACTTTATCTCAGCTTGGCTATATGTTTGTAGCAGCTGGACTTGGAGCTTATGCTATAGCTCTTTTTCATCTTGCAACTCATGCGTTTTTTAAATCTTTATTGTTTTTGGGTGCTGGAAATGTTATGCATGCTATGAATGATAAATTAGATATTAGTAAAATGGGCGGACTTTATAAAAATATGCGTTTTAGTGCTGTTTTAATGAGTATAGGATCTTTGGCTTTAGCTGGAATTTATCCTTTTGCAGGGTTTTTTTCTAAAGATTTGATTTTAGGATTTTCTTTTATAAGCCATCATCATGGAATTTTTTTGGCATTATTGATTGCAGCTTTTATGACCGCATTTTATAGTTTTAGACTTTTAATGTTGGTATTTTTTACTCCAAAAAGACATGATGAGCACCCTCATGAAGCAAGTAAAATAGCCTTACTTGCGATGACTCCGCTAGCTTTACTTGCTATTATAGCAGGATTATTTGAGCATAAATTTATGGAATTTGTAAGTTTGGATTTAACTTTCATTGAAGCTCAAAATTCTTTAGTGATGAAACTTGCACTTGGTGCGGCAATACTTGGAATGCTTTTGGCAATCATTGCTTATAAAAGAAATTGGTTTAAGCCATCTATTTCTAATACAAGTTTATACAAGCTTGTATCAAATGAATATTTTATTCCAAAATTTTATCATCAATTTATAGTGCAAAAATATACTTTATTTTGTGAATTTTTAAAAAGAAATGATAAAGAAATACTCGATGCTACTATAGATGTCATAGCGCAGTTTTTACAAGCTTGTGGAAAGACTATTATAGTCAAAGGAGATTTGTCTTTGGTTTTAAGAATATCTATTTTAGCATTTGTTTGTTTGCTTTGCTTGGTTTTGGTGGTGTAATATGTTGAATTTATTGATATTTTTTCCATTTTTTGCTGCTTTGGCTGCATTGTTTTTAAAAAAAGAAGAAGGTAAATTTTTTGCTGTATTGGTTAGTTTTTGCATTCTTGCTTTGAATGTATTTTTATTATACAAATATCAAGAAGGTATTGCTTATGAATTTGAATTTAGCTTTTTAATGGCAAGCTATCATATTGGTGTTGATGCAATTGCGCTTTATTTGATGTTGCTTTGTTCTTTGATGATATTTTTGTCTTTTGTGTGTTTGGATATACCTGATAAAAGTGTTGTGGTAAGTATTTTTTTATTAGAATTTTGTATGATGGGGCTTTTTGCTTCATTGGATGCAATTTTGTTTTATATATTTTGGGAATTTTCTTTAATACCGCTTATTTATCTCATAGGAAGATATTCTAATAACTATAAAGCAGGAATTAAATTTTTTGTTTATGCATTTTGTGGATCTATGTTGATGCTACTAGCTATTATTTATACAGGATATTTGTATTTTAAAAGCTTTGGTTATTGGAGTTTTGATTTATTACAATGGTATAAAAGTGATTTTTTCATACCTGAAAATGCACAAAATTTAATTTTTATAGGATTTTTTATAGCTTTTGCGATTAAAAGTCCTTTGTTTCCATTTCATACTTGGGCGCCATCAGTATATGCTAAAAGTCCTACTTTGGTTTCTGTGATGCTAGTGAGTTTTAAAATGGCTCCTTTTGGAATGATACAATTTATTTTACCTTTAACAGTAGATGCTTTAAATCATTATTATTCTATTTTGGCAATCTTGTGTATAGTTAGTATTTTATATGCAGGATTTATAGCTTTTAAAAGTAAAGATTTAAAAGAACTTATCGCTTATAGTTCTATATCGCATTTGGGTGTTGTGATGTTAGGGATTGTGAGTATTACTAATGATGGCTTAAGTGGTTCTGTGTTTTATATGTTTGCTCATGGTATAGTTACTGGAGGCTTATTTTTACTTGCTTATATGCTTTATCAAAGATACAATACTTACGAGATAAGCTTTTATAAAAATTTAGCCAAAAAAGCACCTTTATATAGTGTATTTTTTGGTATTTTAATGTTCTCATCAATATCTTTACCTTTGACTATATCTTTTGTTGGGGAATTTTTAATTTTACAAGGTATAGCAAGTGTGAATTTATGGTATGCATTATTAGCTGGTATAGTGATAATACTTGGAGCTATTTATATGTTAAATCTTTACAGAGATATGTTTTTTGTTCCATCAACCCAAGAAGATAAGATAGAATTTAAACTTAAAAGTGGTGAAATTTTTGTTTTAAGTATTTTGAGTGCTTTGGTGATTTATTTTGGTATAGCGCCAAGTTATATACTTGATCAAATTTCAACTAGTGCAAATGCTATTCTTGAAGTAATACAAATTAAAAATGTTGTTTTAGAAAATCAAAAAATTATAGATAGTATAAGAGGTTTATAATGGGTGGGTTTAATTTAGAAAACTTAAATTTTGTATTGTTATGGCCTATGTTATCTTTATTTTTTTGGGCTATTGTTTTATTGTTATTGAGTGCTTTTAAAAATTTTTCTAAAAGTTTTTATACGAGCGTTAGTGTTATGGCGCTTTTGGGTAGTTTTTGCCTTTTGTGTGTTTTTAATGGATTTAGACTAGATAGCACAAGTGCTTTTTTTGGTTTGTTTATTAGTGATAATTATTCTATTTTTGCACAACTTATTATTATAATCTTTTCTATTTTTTATTTGATTATGGATAAAGAAGACAAAAGGGCTGAATTTTTTTCTTTGTTTTTGTTTATGATAGGAAGTTTTATTTTAATGATATCAAGCACTAACTTGATAGTCATTTTCCTAGCCTTAGAAGGCTCTTCTTTAGCTCTTTATACACTAATTGCCCTAAGAGGAACGCATAATGCAATTAGTGCAAGTATTAAATACTTTACTATTGCTGCTGTTGGGGCTGGATTTTTTGCATTTGCTTGTGCTTTTGTGTATTTAAAAATTCGTTCTTTGGATTTGATTGATTTGTTGAATTCAGAATATATTTCAGATCCTGTTTTATTAAGTGCTGGAGTGATGTTTTTAGTTATAGTTGGGATTAAACTTTCCATAGCTCCTTTTCATTTTTGGTTGAAAGATGTTTATTATGGAGCTCATACTAATTTTGTAGCCTTTATTTCTGTTGTGCCAAAAATAGCAATGATTGTAGTGGTTTTAAGAATTTTTTCAGCCTTAGGTGGAGGTGTGAAATTTGAATATATTGTTGCATTTTTGGCTATGTTTTCTATGTTTAGTGCTAGTATAGCAGCTTTAGTGCAAAATGATGTTAAAAAAATGCTAGCATATAGTTCTATAACTCATTCTTCTTTTGTATTAGCTATTATAGTATCTGGTATAAATTTAAATTCTCAAGAAGGTGGTGTCGTTTATTTGATAGCTGTTTTGGCTTTATTTTTATATTGGATTGCTTTTGCTTTTGCTAATTATGGTTTATTTTTAATATTAAGTTTATTTAAGAAAAGTTCATATGAAAGTTTTGCTGGATTATTTGATAAAAATCCTATTTTAGCAGTTGTATTAGCTTTGTTTGTTTTATCAATAGCTGGTATTCCTCCATTTGGAATTTTTTGGGGTAAATTATTGATTTTAGCTTCGATTTTAAATTCAGGCTATTATGCAATGGTATTTACCATCGCACTTAGTTCAATGATTATGATTTATCCGTATTTGAAAATTTTAATTTATGTATTTTTTAAAAAATCAGACAATATCACACATGAACAATTAGCCATAGAGCAAAAAATAATCTTAGGCATTTGTCTTGCTGGAAGCCTTGGTAGTGTGTTTTTGCTTTTGTAAAATAATATTGCTATAATCACATTTATGATAAGAATATTATTTTTACTTTTGCTAAATATAAGTTATATATTTTCATTTGAAATATTTGTCAATAAAGGTGAAGACGCGAGTGTTCCTTTTAGTATATTGCATTTAAAAGATAGTAAAGACTTTGTTTGTAAAGATATTTCTCAATCGCAAAATAATTATTTTGAATGTAAAATTTTAGGCATAAGTAGTATGCATTTTCAAGATAGAGAATTTGATGATTTTGTGATTAAATTTAAAAAAGAACAAACTTATGTCAATATTTTTATAGAACCAAAAGCTCCTGTAAAAATGTACAGCTATTCTCAAGAGCTTTTTGACTCAGAAGAAATTCTTAGTCCAAACCCAAACGCATCTAATCATTTTGTATTTATATTTACTAAAGACATCAAACGAGAACAAGTAGATGATGGCTTGGATTTTAATACTTATTTTAATGATGGTTTAATGCCATATATTGGTGCTTTGGATTTAAATTCAAATCCTATGGAAAGTTCTAAAAGTGCTGATTTTAATACTTATTTTAGTATTAAAAAAGAATATGAAGCAAAAAAATACGATCAAGTTTTAAGAGATGCTAATAATGCCATTAAAAGATATCAAGGCAGTGTTTTTATGAGCGAATTTGAGCTTTATAAATTAAGAGCGCAAAATCAACTTTATACCTATACTTTAGACAAAGATCAACAAATTTTAGGAGAAATGCTTGAAGATGCTAAACGATGGACTAGAACTTATGTAAATGATAAAGATTTTACAGAAGTTATGTATATTATGATGAGAATTTACATAGGTTTATCACAAAGATCTAATGTAGAATATATCATAAATCTTTTAAGCACAGAACATAAAAACGATCCTTATACGGTTATGGCTATGCTTGATTATGCAGATTATTTGTATAATCTTGGGAAAAAAGATATGGCGGTTGAAATTTATGAAGATGTTTATTATTCGACTCAAAATCAAAATTTAGCAAGTAGGGCAGCATTATTTTTAGCTAGAAATTATTTAGAGCAAAAAAATATTCAACAAGCCAAAGATTTAAGCAATAAAATTTTAGACTCAAACCCAAAATTTTTCGTGAGTGATTTGGCAAATTCTTTGATTTTAGCTAAAGCTTTAGATAATAACAAAGCTTATGATGTAAGCTCAAAAATATATGAATATATTTTTAAAAATTTGACCAAAATCGATAAAGATTATGAAAGAGTTTTGAAAGAATTAGCTTTTTCATTGCTTAATGCTAAAAAATATAATCAAGCCCAACAATACTTAGACCTATACACAGAAGAATTCCCTCTAGGAGAGTATTTAGCTCTTATAAAACAAGCTCAAGATAGAAATTTTTTATATTTAAAAGATAACAATTCTACTTATTTGCATCAAAAATATGAAGAAATTATGACTAAATATGCAGGAGAAATTTCAAGCAAGGCTCTTTTTGATAATGTAAAATTATATTATAAAGAAAAAAATTATGAAAAAGTGATTTCTTATAAAAATGAAATAGAAAAGTATTCTAATAAAGAAGTAAAAGATATTTTAGAAAAATCAGCTATTGAAATTTTAATTCAAGAACTTAAAAAAGATGAATGTTTAGAAGCAATTAAAACTTATGATACTTTTAAAGAATACAATATAGGCAATAAAATTTACAATAAAAAACAAATGTTAGCTTGTTTTAAAAGAACCTTACGCATAGAAGAAGCTAAAAAATATATACTTGAAAATGAAAAAGATGATGAGATTTATTACAAGCTTCAAGGGGCTGATTTAGCTTTAAAAGATAAACAATACCAACAAGTCATTAAAACGGTTGATGATATTTTATCTACTCGCACTATTGTTAGCAATGAGGAAAAATTTGAAGCTAATTATCTTAAATTTTTTGCTCAATTGAAATTAGAAAAATATAATGCTATGGTTGAAACTTTGCAAAAATTAGAGCGTTTTGATATGAATTATCGTATGGTGGAGCTTTATTATGAATTTTTATTATTTTGTGAGAAAAATAATTTTATCACCAATATCTTAACCTATGCACCAAAGGCTATTGATTATCAAAATTTAAAAGGTGTGAATCTTTTTTCTCCAGATTTAGAATTTATGTATATTAAAGCCTTGCAACAAAGCAATCAAGATCAAAAAGCTTTAGGTTTGTTTAAAGATTTATTAGCCAATCCTTTAAAAGCAGATGAAAGAGCTAGGGCATTTTATCTACAAAGTAGTGTTTATGAAGATTTAAACCAAACTCAAAATCAAAAACAAAGCTTGCAACAATGTTTAGATATTAACACAACAAGTGATTGGCAAAATTTATGTAAAGAAAAAATGGATATTTTAAATTCTCAACCTTAATTTATAAATTTTTTTCTTAGTTTATCATATGCTACATCGTAGCTTAGTTGGGTTTTGTTAAATTTTTTATTAAAAGTTCTTTGTCGTTTGGCAAGTTGTCTTGTATGTATGATGATGAGCTCTTCTAATTTGTTTAAAGATATTTTGTGTTCAAAAAAACTTTTGCATTCTTTTAATCCTATGCAATTTAAAGCTTTAAGATTATTATCAAAATTTTCAAAAAGATTTTTTGCTTCATCTAGCAAGCCTTCTTTGAGCATATTTTTAGTGCGTTTAACAATGCGTTGTTCTAAAATTTGCTTATCCCAAGTGATTTCAAAAATATCTAAATTTTTTATCAAAGGCTCTTGCTTGCTTTCTTTTAAAACTTCGCTTGGAATTTTTTTACTTTGTTCATAGATACCAAGCCATTTTTTCAAACGATAGGTGTCGTTTTTTTCTATTTTGGCATTGGTGTCGATTTTTTTCATTAAAGTATAAATTTCATCATTACTAAGTAAGCTTTTACTTTCTTGAAAATGATCACTAAGACCATCCATTAAAGCTTTTAGATAAAAACTAGTTCCACCTGTTATGATTAAAGCTTTGTTATTTTCCTGTGCAAATTCTTTAGCCTTTTTGTATTCTTGAAAAAATAATGCTATGTTAAAATGTTCATCAATATCGATTAAATTTACACCAAAATAATCAAGCTCTTTAAGGGTTTTTTGATCAGTTTTAGCAGATGCTATGTTGATTTGTTTATACACACAAAGACTATCAAGACTTAAAATACTTGCATTAAATTCATAAGCTAGTTTGTTTGCAAGATCAGTTTTGCCACTTGCTGTAGTCCCAATAAGTGCAAATTCAAAAAACATCGTAAAAATATCCTAAATTTAAAATTATTTTAGTAAAATCATAACAAAAATATATTTAAAGAGTGGAAAATGAACTTATTTAAAGACAAATTAAAAGATATTTTAGAATTAATTGTTTTTAAACATTCTATTTTTGCTTTACCATTTTTATTTGTTTCTATGATAGTTGCTTCAGTAATTTTAAATAACAGCACTTGGTTTGGATTTAAGGCTTTATTTTTAGGCGTTATTTGTGCTATTAGTGCTAGAAATTTTGCAATGGCCGTAAATCGTTTAATGGATGAAGATATCGATAGAGACAACCCTCGTTGTGCAGATCGTCCAAGTGTTGATGGCCGTATAGGAAAAAGCAATATTTTGATTTTTATTATTTGTAATGCAATTGTTTTTGTTTTATCTGCTTATTTTATAAATAAACTAGCTTTTGCTTTATCTTTGCCAGTATTGTTTATACTTGCAATTTATTCAGCGTTTAAAAGATTTTCTTCCTTAGCGCATTTAGTGCTTGGTTTTTGTTTAGGTCTTGCTCCTATTGCAGGAAGTATAGTTGTACTTGGAAAAATTGAAATATATAGTGTGATTTTATGCTTAGGTGTTACATTTTGGACTGCTGGTTTTGATTTGCTTTATGCCTTGCAAGATATGGAGTATGATAAAAAAGTTGGATTATATTCTATACCTGCTAAATTTGGTCTTGAAGCAACTTTGTTTATTTCGGCTTTTTGTCATGTTTTAGCTGTGCTTTTTTGGCTTTTGTTTGTTTGGGTAGCTCCAACTGGCAATATAGCGTTTTTAGGAGTGATAATTAGTGCTTTGATTTTATTTTTTGAGCATAAAATTGTTAGGAAAAATTTTGCAAAAATCGATAAGGCATTTTTTACTCTAAATGGCTATTTGAGTATAGTATTTTTTATTTTTATTTGGGTTGATCTTGTATGGAAATAAATTTTTTTAAAAGCTCTTTAGATATTGAATTTGAAGAAATTTCAATGCGATATGATGAATTTTTACAAGAATATTTAACAAGTAATAATTTTGTAAATTTAAACAAATGGAAAAAGCTTGCATCAAGGATTGAATTAAGCGAAGGTGAGCAGTTGATTTTTGATTTATTGTTAGATTTAAAACAAGAATTTTTTTTATTAAAAAATGCTATGAATCAAACAAAATTATATGTAAATTTAAATAATCAAGAAGAACTAGAAGGGGTAAATTTTTCTCATTTGAAATTTAAAAATGAGTGTTTAATAAGCGATCAAGAATACTATGGAAGAATGGAGCTTAATGGACAAAAAATATGCTTTTTCTTTAAAGCTTTAAATCAAAATGAAGCAAAAATAAGTCAAATGAAAAATGAAGATGAAAATATTTATAATAATTTTGTTGCAGATATGCAAAGAGTAATGATAAAAATTTTAAAGGAGAAAAGCGAGTGAATACAGATATCTTATTATGGTTGGTTGTTGTAATTTTGATATTTGCTTTGTTTGTTTATATGATAATACGCGAAAAAGAAAATGCAGCTAAATTTAACGAATTAGGAAAAATTGTAGAAGATTTAAACAAACAATATCATTATTTAAAAAAAGATAGTCAAGAAGATATTTTAGATGTAGAAAAAGAAGAGCTAGATATAGAATTAATTAAAGAAGAGCTCAAACAAGAGCTTGTGCAAATTTTAGAAAATAAAATTCAACAAAATATACTCCCAATACTTGGTGCTTTAAAAGAAGTAGAAGAGGTTATAGAAGAATTTCAAAGTGAGCAAAAAAATAGACTTTTAAATTTAGAACAAAAAACCCAAAGCATTACCAAATTAAGTCCAAGTTATGATAATGAAGAGCAAAAGGTCATAGAAATGTTTGAGCAAAAAAAATCTATAGAGCAAATTGCAAAAGATCTACGAATAGGAACTGGTAGAGTAGAGCTTATTTTAAAATTTAATAAGCTTATATAGGATTTTTTTATGTTGATTGATAGTTATGGTAGGGTGATTGATTATTTAAGAATTTCTGTAACTCAAAGATGTAATTTTCGTTGCTTGTATTGTATGCCTAAGACTCCATTTGAATGGAGCGCAAAAGAAAATTTGCTTTCTTTTGAAGAACTTTTTATGTTTGTTAAAGTTTGCATTGATGAGGGTGTTAATAAAATTAGAATCACCGGTGGTGAACCATTAGTTAGAAAAGATTTGTATAAATTTATAGCTATGATTAGCCAATATAAACAAGATATCGATCTAGCACTTACTACCAACGCTTCTTTGCTAAAACAACAAGCAAAAGACTTAAAACAAGCTGGTCTAAAAAGAATTAATATATCATTAGATACTTTAAAAGAAGAAGTTGCGTTTAAACTAGCACAAAAAAATATACTAAAAGATGTTTTAAATGGTATAGATGAGGCTTTAAATTTGGACTTTAAGATCAAATTTAACACCGTAGCTTTAAAAGATATCAATGATAAAGAATTTATCGATCTTTTAGAATTTGCCAAAGAGCGCAAGTGTCAAATTCGTTTTATAGAATTTATGGAAAATTATCATGCTTATGGGGATTTAAAAGGGCTAAAATCAGAAGAAATTTTAAACATCATAGCGCAAAAATATACATTTAAACCATGTGAGAAAGTTCCTAATGCACCTGCTTCATTATATGAGCTTAGTGATGGTTATCGTTTTGGGGTGATTGATCCACATAGTCATGATTTTTGCGATACTTGTAATCGTATTAGACTTTCAGCTGAAGGTCTTTTGATACCTTGTTTGTATTATGATGAGGCTTTGAGTATAAAAAAAGCTATTAGAAATAATGATATAAAAGCAGCTTGTGAGGTATTAAGAACGGTTATAAAAAACAAATCAGAAAAAAATAGATGGAGCAATGAAGATAACAAAAGTTCAACTAGGGCATTTTATCAAACAGGTGGATGATGGAAATTGTTGAGACTTTTTTAAGCATCCAAGGTGAAGGAAAATATAGCGGAAAATTAGCTATTTTTGTTAGATTTGCAGGGTGTAATTTTAATTGCGTTGGTTTTGGTGTTAGTAAATGTAAAGATGATAAAATTTTTGTAGGGTGTGATACTATTAGAGCAGTGTTTGTTAAAGAATTTGCATCTACTTATGAAAAATATAATGCTAAAAATTTATTTGAAAAAATTAATTTTTTAAAAAAAGATTTTAATCCTATTGTGGTAATTACTGGCGGAGAACCTTTAATTCATTATAAAAATGAAGAATTTATTCAATTTATTTGTTTGCTTTTAGAAAATAATTTTTGCGTACATTTTGAAACTAACGCTAGTATAGAGCTTGATTTTATAAAATATAGTATGTATAAAGATTGTTATTTTGCTTTGGGCGTAAAATTAAGCAATAGTGGCATAATAAAAGAAAAAAGGATCAATCAAAAAGCATTACAAAATTTCAAACAATACGCTAAAGATAGTTTTTACAAATTTGTTTTAGATGAAAATATTATACTAGAAAATAAAGCTTTGATAGAGATAAAAGAAATTTTACAATTATGCGAAAATGAAGTTTTTTGTATGCCAATGGGAAGCACACAAGAAGAAATTTCTAAAAATGCCTTAAGTGTTGCTGAATTTTGTTTAAAAAATGGATATAATTACTCCGATAGATTGCATATTAGACTTTGGGGAGACAAAGAAGGCGTATGATAATTAGAAAATTATTTGAATTTGAAAATGCTCATATAGTTAGATTTTGTAGTTCCAAACGATGTAAAACAAGCATACATGGCCATTCTTATAAGGTTGAAATTTTATTAGAAAGCAAGTATTTAGATAATGCAGGAATGGTTTATGATTTTGGCTTATTAAAAGACGAAATTAAACAAATTATCGATAGTTTTGATCATGCTATTACTTTGTATAAAGATGATGATGAGCAATATTTAAATGATATGAAAAAACACTCAAAACGCTGGGTAATGTTACCTGTAAATGTGAGTGCTGAAAATTTTGTAAGAGTTTTTTTTGTGCTTATTGATGCTTTGCTTAAAAAAACTAAAATGATAAATGGCGAACAAGGTGTAAATTTACAAAGCATTATAGTTCATGAAACTAGAACAGGCTATGCGCAAGGATTTAAAGAAGATGCTTATAGTGAATTTTTGCCTAAGATAAATTTGCAAGATATTGAATTTTCAAAAGCCATCCAAGAAGAATGGAAAAACAAAGATTTTTATAATCAACTTAAAGATGAAAAATTTATCTTTATCAATCAAAAGGAGGTTTGATGAAAAAAATTTTGTTATGTTTTATGGTTTTATTCTTTTATGCATGTTCTAGTGAAGATAAAAAAAGCAATACTAAAGAAATTCAAACAGAAAATGTGCAAATTGAACAAAGTGATTCTAATGTACAAATTAACGATGAGACTCTTCCTTTACCTGTTGATGATGAGGTTAAAGATGAAAATACAACTCAAGGACAATAATGGATCAAAATTATGAATTTTTTTTAGCCATCCATGTTTATAGTTTATATACTAATGGATTTTTAATGCTATTTTATTTGTATTTAACACAAAGTTCTTTTTCACAAGAATTTATCTTTATTAGAAGAATTCGTTTGTTTTTGCCAATTTATTATTTATTTTTAGCTATAACCTTATTTACAGGTAGCTTATTGTGGGCTTTAAAGCATTTTGAAACAAATTTATATATTTTATCAATGTGGCTTGCGTGGGCTTTAATTTTTGCTTTAGCAATTTATCAATTTGTTTTATTTAAAAAAGCAAGATTATTTAAGCGTTATGCAAAATTTAGATTTTTGAGTTTTTTTATATTGTGTTTGGATATTTTTTTACTTTTTACTCCTTATTTGCTTCAAAGGTTTTACCTATAAATGCAATTTTTATATCATGCTCAAAGCGGTGATGAAAATTTAAAAATAGAAAACCAAGCTTTGTTGCATTTAAAAGCAAGACGCTTGAAAATAAATGATGAGTTGATTTTTAAAAATTTAAAAGATAATTTTGCTTATATTTATGAATGCATACAAGTAGAAAAGAAATTTTTTCTTTTTAAATTAAAAACTAAAAAGGAAGAAAAACCACAAAAAATTTCAAACATCCATCTTGCTTTAGCGGTGGTTGATCCAAAGGTTATAGAAAAAATTTTACCTTTTTTAAATGAATTAGGAGTTGAAAAACTTTCTTTGGTTTATATGCAATATTCTCAAAAAAATTTTAAACTAGATATGCAAAGAATGGAAAAAATCCTTATAGAATCATCTCAGCAATGCGGTAGAAATTCTTTGTTAAAGATTGGAATTTTTAAAAATTTTGAAGAATTTAAGACAAAATATCAAAACATAGTTTTAATTGATTTTGAAGGTGAAAAACTGAGTGATTTTGATCCTTTAGATCATGTTTTTTTGGTTGGTCCTGAAGGTGGATTTTCCTTGGAAGAAAGATTAACATGTAAAGTAAAGGCTAAAATGGATCACCCTTTTATATTAAAAGCACAAACTGCTATTATAGCTTTAGCTTCAAAATTTGCAATTTAAAATATTGCTTAAATTTAGTTTTTTTTTATATAAAAATTTATATAATTACGCCTTAATGTTTAAAAAAAGGATAGAAAATGAAAAAAGAAATTCATCCAGAATATGTAGAATGTAAAGTTAGCTGTGCTTGTGGAAATTCTTTTACTACTAAATCTAATAAGTCAGAAATTAAAGTTGATATTTGTTCAAATTGCCACCCATTTTTCACAGGTAGTGAAAAAATTGTGGATGCTGCGGGTCGTGTAGAGAAATTTAAGAAAAAATACGCAATGCAGTAATGCTTTATTTTGTTCCTACCCCTATAGGAAATTTAAATGATATTTCATTTCATTCTTTAGAAATTTTACAAAAATGCAAACTCTTTTTATGCGAAGATACAAGAGTTTGCAAATCTTTAATCACTCTATTAAATAAAAAATACAATCTTAATATCCAGCCCCAAAATTATTTATCTTTTCATACTCATAATCAAAAGCAGTTTTTAAGCTCTATTGATGAAAATTTTTTTGATCAAGACATAGCTTATATGAGTGATGCGGGTATGCCAGGCATTAGCGATCCAGGACAAATTTTAATCGATTATGCTATTAAAAATGACATAGCTTATGAAGTTTTATCAGGTTCTAATGCGGCTTTGCTTGCTGTTGTTTCAAGTGCTCTTTGCTATAAAGAATTTATTTTTATGGGGTTTTTATCAAATAATGGTTCTCAAAGAAAAAAAGATATAGAAAATTTAATGCTAAATCCTTATCCAAGCGTAGTCTATGAAGCACCTACTAGAATTTTAGAGCTTATAGAAAAAATTAGCAAGATTGATCCTTTAAGAGAAATTTTTGTTATAAAAGAAGCAAGCAAAAAATTTGAAACTAAATTTAGAGCCAATGCATTAGAAGTTTTTAAAAAACTCCAAGAGTTGGATTTAAGAGGAGAGTGGTGTGTGGTGGTTGATTGTGTTAAAGATAAATTTTGTCAAAATACACTTTGTGAAGATGATATTTTAGAGCTTGACTTGCCGTTAAAAACTAAAGCTAAATTGCTTTCAAAAATTAATGCAAAATCGACAAAAGAAAATTACCAAAAACTGCTTTTAAGTTGAATTTAGTTATTATTAAATTATGATAGTTTATGGTAAACAAGTGTTTTTTTATATTTTAGAAAAACACAGAGAAAAAATTAATGAAATTTATTTAGCAAAAGAGTGTGAAAAGTCTGAATTTTCAAGGATTGTTAAAAGTTCTAAGAAAATTAAAAAACTTGATTTTAAAGCAGCTCAAAGTTTAGCAAGAGGTGGTAATCATCAAGGTTTTTTAATGGATGTTTGCGATTTTGAATTTTGTGACTTTAACGAGCTAAAAGATAAAAATTTCGTTATTATTTTATATAATATAAGCGATGTTGGAAATATTGGAGCTATCGTAAGAAGTGCTTATGCTTTGGGTGCTGATGGGATAATTTTAGCAGCTAAAAGCGTAGCTATGGATGGGGTTATTAGGACTAGTAGTGGCGCAGCTTTGGATATGAAAATAGCTTTAAATGATGATATTTTAACCGTGCTTAATGAATTTAAACAAAAGCAATTTCATATTTATGCTAGTGCAAGTGGGGGTAAAAATATACACCAAGTAATTCCACAAAAAAAGAAAATTTTAATCATGGGTAGTGAAGGTTTTGGCATACCTAATAAAATTTTAAAAAAATGTGATGAATGTGTGGGGATAAAAATGCATAATGATTTTGATAGTTTAAATGTCAGTGCAGCATTTGCAATACTTTGTGATAGGATGATAAATGGATAGTTGGAAAAAATTAGAAGATTTAAATTTATTTGAAGTTCAAAAACGAACACAGATAGAAATTGCTTGTCTTGAGTTGATTATAAAAAAAGATTTTAAATCTTTATCTCGCTTTAATATTAATGGTTTTATAAAAATTTTACAAAGAGAATATGAACTTGATTTTACAAGTTTTTTAGAAGAGTATGAAGCTTATCTTGCTGAAAATGGTGTAGAGAAAAAAAATAGTGCTCATGTGTGCCCAAGAATGAGTT
Organism: Campylobacter volucris; assembly: GCF_008245045.1. NCBI lineage: Bacteria > Pseudomonadati > Campylobacterota > Epsilonproteobacteria > Campylobacterales > Campylobacteraceae > Campylobacter > Campylobacter volucris. Next base: position 1,374,109 of record NZ_CP043428.1, on the reverse strand, counting down.
CTTATACTAAAGAAAAATCATATTTTTGGTTTTTTGTAGTTATTATCGTGGTTGCTTTGATTATTCTTAGTGCCTTGGCCGTTTCAAGATTGCTCCAAGATGTAGCAGATGAAAACACGACTAATGTTTTAAATCAAGAACAAATCATCATTGAAGAAAATGATACCAATGCTACTATTTTGTTTAATGAAAAAGATTTTATAGAAGAAAATTCTACAGATAATAACGAAAGCGTAGAAGAAATTTTAGATGTTAATGTGAGTGTTCAAGATGAAAATACAAGCATAAATGAGAATTTAATTATCGAAGAAAATGCGCCAAAAAAAGCTGAAGCATTGGTTAATGAAAGTGTTATTAAGCCAAGTGCTGAGTTATGGCTTGGAATGGTAGATTTAAAAACATTTCAAAAAAGCTCTAAAACTATTAAGAATGAATTTGTTATTTCTTTAGAAAAAGATATGCTAATTACCACAGGTCATGCAGCTTTTAGTTTAAATGATGAGCACAATAATATTTTAGAATTTAAAAGCGGTGTGAGTAAATTTTTAATGATAAAAGATGGCAAAATCAAACAAATAAGCAAAGCTGAATTTATCAAAGAAAATAGAGGAAAACTATGGTAAAAATTTTTTTTTGTATAGTTTTTTTTAGTGTAAATGTATTTGCTTTAAGTGCTTTAGATGTTGCTAGACATATAGTTAATGATAGTTCAAAAAATTCAAAATTGCAGTTATTGTTTGGAAAAAATGATTATAGAGATAAATATGGAAATATTGATATTTATACTATTTCACAAATTTTAAAAACCAATTCTTTGGCAAATTTTATTTTAAATGAGCCAAAAAATTTAACCTTTTCTTTTAAAGCTCAAGCTGATGCGGTGATTTTTTTTAAAATTATTAATGATACTTTAAATGAATTAGGTTATGTGTATTTTATACCTATAGAATTTACACTAAGGGAAAATTATATTACTTATAAATTAGCAGTTGATTCTCAATATATGCTAGATCCTGGAATTTTTTATAAGACTTTGTTAACAAATTCTGTATTTATTAAAGATATTTCTAAAATTTCAGAGCTAAATTATGAATATGAGCTTGATTTTTCCAAGGCAAAAGCAAAGATCAATACTCAAGTGCCACTTAATACCTTTGTGCAATTAAAAAAACCTTTGGTAGAATATATTGTAGATTTACAAGATGCTAAAGCAATGGAACTCAGTGCGCATAATCTTGATTCTTGGTTTTGCAAAATACGCTTTTTAGATAAAAATTTAAATTTTATCCAAGGTGTAGAAAATACTCAAAAACAAAATGATATCACCGTAAATATCCCACTTGGTGCAAAATATGCTATCATAGGAGATATGTTTAGTTTAGATAACATAAAAAGAGGATTAAAAATTTACCTACGAAGATAAGGGGTGAGTAATGTTTGAAGAAATTCATTTTAATACCATAGAAAGACTGCCAAATTATGTTTTTGCAGAAGTAAATGCGATAAAAATGGCTGCTAGAAGAGCAGGGGAAGATATTATTGATTTTTCTATGGGAAATCCTGATGGCAAAACCCCACAACACATTATAGATAAACTTTGTGAAAGTGCTAATAAAGATAAAACTTCAGGTTATTCTGCTTCTATTGGTATATATAAATTAAGACTTGCAATTTGTAATTGGTATAAAAGAAAATACAATGTTGATTTAGATCCAGAAAGCGAAGTAGTCGCTACTATGGGATCAAAAGAAGGCTTTGTAAATTTAGCTCGTGCAGTGATTAATCCTGGTGATGTGGCTATAGTGCCAACTCCTGCATATCCTATACATACACAAGCTTTTATTATAGCAGGTGGAAATGTAGCCACTATGGATTTTGAATTTAATGAAAATTACGAATTAAATGAAAATGTTTTTTTTCAAAATTTACAAAAGACTTTGCATGAGAGCTTACCAAGGCCAAAATATGTAGTGGTGAATTTTCCTCACAATCCTACAACAGTAACTGTGGAAAAAAGTTTTTATGAAAGATTGGTTGCTTTGGCAAAAAAAGAAAGATTTTATATTATTTCTGATATTGCTTATGCAGATTTGACTTTTGGATCTTATAAAACTCCTTCTATTTTTGAAGTTGAAGGAGCAAAAGATGTAGCAGTAGAAACTTATACTTTATCTAAATCTTACAATATGGCAGGGTGGCGTGTAGGTTTTGTAGTGGGTAATAAACGCTTAATTAGCGCTCTTAAAAAAATTAAATCATGGTTTGATTATGGTATGTATACACCTATACAAGTGGCTGCTACCATAGCTTTAGATGGGGATCAAACTTGTGTTGAAGAAATTAAGAATGTTTATGCTAAAAGATTGGATGTTTTAATTGAAGCTTTTGATCAGGCTGGATGGAGTTTAAAAAGACCAAATGCAAGTATGTTTGTTTGGGCTAAGCTCCCTCAAAAAAAGGCTCATCTTGGTAGTATGGAATTTTCAAAACAAATTTTGCAAAAAGCTAATGTAGCACTAAGCCCTGGAGTTGGTTTTGGCGAAGCTGGAGATGAGTATGTAAGAATAGCTTTAATCGAAAATGAAAATCGCATACGCCAAGCTGCAAGAAATATTAAAAAATATTTAAAAGAATAAAATGAAAGTTGCAATTTTAGGTTATGGAACGGTTGCAAGTGCAGTTGTAAAGACTTTAATTGATAATCAAGAATTAATCAAAGCAAGATGTGATGAAGAAATCATCCCTGTAATAGCTTTAGCAAGAACCCCAAAAGAAAATGCTTTAATCCCTGTGGTAAATGATATAGAGCTTATTTTAAATCGCAATGATATAGATGTATTTGTAGAATTAATGGGTGGGATAGAATTTCCTTTTGAAATTATTTCTAAAATTTTAAAAAGAAAAAAAGCAGTTGTTACAGCTAATAAAGCTTTGCTTGCTTACCATAGATATGAGCTTGAAAAATTGGCTAAAAATTCAGCCTTTGGTTATGAAGCAAGCGTAGCTGGTGGAATTCCTATTATAAAAATTTTAAAAGAAGGTTTGAGTGCAAACAATATACTTTGTATTAAAGGAATTTTAAACGGAACTAGCAATTATATTTTAAGTAAAATGGTAGAAGATGGAGCAAATTTTAAAGAGGTTTTGCAAAAAGCTCAAGATTTAGGTTATGCTGAAGCTGATCCTACTTTTGATATAGAAGGTTTTGATGCAGCACATAAACTACTTATACTAGCAAATATTGCTTATGGTTTGAGAGTAAAACCTGAAGAAATTTTAATTGAAGGTATTAGCAAGGTAAAGCAAGAAGATATTTGTTTTGCTAAAGATTTTGATTATGTGATCAAGCATTTAGGTATTGCTAGAAGTAAAAATGAAAAAGTTGAGTTAAGAGTTCATCCTGCAATGATTAGTAAAGATAAAATGCTTGCTAAAGTCGATGGGGTGATGAATGCTGTTAGTGTTGATGGGGATATTTTAGGAGAGAGTTTGTATTATGGAGCTGGTGCTGGTGGCAAGGCGACTGCAAGTGCTGTTGTAGCAGATTTAATCGACATAGCAAGAAAAGAAAAAAATACGGCTATGTTTGGGTATTTAAATGATACTTCTTATAGTTTATTAGTCAAAGATGAAATTTATACAAAATATTATTTAAGATTAAAAGTATTAGATAAAATTGGAGTTTTATCCATCATCACCAATTTAATGAGTCAACTTCAAATTTCCATCGATACTTTTTTACAAAAGCCTAAAAAAGAAAATGATTGTAGTATTTTATTTTTTATTACCCATGAAACTTATGAAAAAAATATTCAAATTTTAATTAAAGAATTAAAAAAACAAAATTTTATACAAGATGAAATTTTTATGATGAGAATAGAAGATTAATGGGTTTAAAAGCTTATCTTTTTGGCATAAAAGGCGAAGATAAAGCTTGTGAATATTTACAGCAAATAGGTTTTGAAATTTTAGAACGCAATTTTCACTCTAAATTTGGAGAAATCGACATTATAGCTTTAAAAAATAATATTTTACATTTTGTAGAAGTAAAAGCAACTTGGAGCGATTATGAAGTAAGCTATAGATTGGATAATAAAAAATACACTAAAATACTTAAAACCATAGAGTATTACTTTATGAAACACAGTTGCGATAAAAATTATCAATTAGATTTACTTTGTGTCTATAAAGATGATATAAAGCTTATTGAGAATATAAGCTATTAAAACAGTGTTTATTCTATTTTAATAAAATTTAAAAAAATCAAGGAGAAAAAATGGGAAAATATATCGAATTAACATCAGAAAATTTTGCTCAAGCAAAAGAAGGAGTAGCTTTAGTGGATTTTTGGGCACCATGGTGTGGGCCTTGTAGAATGCTTGCTCCAGTTATTGATGAATTAGCACAAGATTTTGATGGTAAAGCTAAAATTTGTAAAGTAAATACAGATGAGCAAGGTGATTTAGCAGCTGAGTTTGGAGTAAGATCTATCCCAACTATCATTTTCTTTAAAAATGGTGAGATAGTTGATCAATTAGTTGGCGCTCAATCAAAACAAGCTTTAGCTGATAAATTAAATTCACTTTTATAATCTTACAAGTCGCTTTTGCGACTTTTTTCTTCTATTTTTTACTATTTAATAATTTTTATTATTTATAATTAAAGAAAAATTTGTATAATGGACTTAAAATATTTTTTAAGGATTAAAATATGTTAGATTTAGCAATCATTGGCGGTGGTCCAGCAGGTTTGAGTGCGGGATTGTATGCTACAAGAGGTGGTTTAAAAAATGTTGTGATGTTTGAAAAAGGTATGCCAGGTGGTCAGATTACTTCAAGTTCTGAAATAGAAAATTATCCTGGTATTGCTCAAGTGATGGATGGAATTTCTTTTATGGCTCCTTGGAGTGAGCAGTGTATGCGTTTTGGTTTAAAGCATGAAATGGTAGGAGTAGAACAAATTTGTAAAAATGAAGATGGTAGTTTTACTATCAAGCTTGGAGGTGGTAAAAGTGAAATAGCTAAAGCTGTGATAGTTTGTACAGGTTCAACTCCGCGTCGTGCAGGATTTAAAGGAGAAGATGAATTTTTTGGTAAAGGTGTTAGCACTTGTGCAACTTGCGATGGCTTTTTTTATAAAAACAAAGAAGTTGCAGTTTTAGGCGGTGGTGATACTGCTTTAGAAGAAGCTTTGTATCTTGCAAATATTTGTTCGAAAGTTTATTTAATCCACAGAAGAGATGAATTTAGAGCAGCTCCATCAACCGTAGAAAAAGTAAAAAAACATGAAAAAATAGAACTCATTACTAATGCAGTAGTAGATGAGGTTTGTGGTGATAAAATGGGTGTTAATAAAGTAAAAGTTGCTTTTAATGATGGTCAAAAAAGAGAACTTGATGTGCCTGGAATTTTTACTTTTGTAGGATTAAATGTAAGAAATGAAATCTTAAAACAAGACGATGGTAAATTTTTATGCAGCATGGAAGAAAGCGGACAAGTAAGTGTTGATCTTAAAATGCAAACAAACATTGCAGGATTATTTGCTGCAGGTGATTTAAGAAAAGATGCACCAAAGCAAGTTATATGTGCTGCAGGAGATGGTGCTATAGCAGCTCTTAGTGCTTTGGCTTATATTGAAAATTTACACTAGAAAGCTAGTGTAAATTGAATTAACTTCCAATTACTCCACCATCGATTTTGCTTATTGCTACTATACTTGATCTAGGTGTTTTACCATAAGGAAAAGTGCTACCTTTGAGTTTTTCTCCAGGGTGTTGGATCCCAATAAACATGGTTTTATAATCTTGGCTAAAAGCAATTCCTGTTATTTCGCAAGCTATAGGACCTGTTAAAAATCTTTTAATCTCTCCTGTTTTTGGATTAGCTGCTAGCATGCAGTTATTTCCCATACCTTCAAATTCTTCTTTATTAGAGTAGTTTCCATCAGTTTGTATCCAAAGACGGCCATCTCTATCAAAGCTTAATCCATCAGGGGAATTAAATTTATTTTTACTTGTAATGTTGTTTGAGCCTTTATTAAGGCTTGTTTGATTATCAGGATTTCCTGCAAGTGCAAAAATTTCCCAAGTAAATTCATTGTCTTTATGAGAACTTTTATGTTTCCATTTGATAATTTGTCCATATACATTTTTTGTTCTTGGATTTGCTGGATTTGGGTTGGTATTATTTTTATTATTTGTTAAAGTTGCAAAAACTTCTACTGATCCACTTTCTTTATGACTTGCTATCCATTCGCATCTATCCATAGGGGTTGCACCTACAATAGATCCAGCAATTCTAGCATTGATTAATACATCTGCTTGAGAATTAAAACCATTTTTTTCATCAAGATTGTTTTTGCCATATTCTAGCTCGATCCATTTTCCATTTCCCATAAAATCTCCTATTTTGCCATTAAATTGTGCTACATATAAGATTCCTTCATCTAAAATTTTACTAGTATCTGATCCTTTTTGGTATTTATGTTTGCTTACAAATTTATAAATAAATTCATTAGCTTCATCATCACCCATATACACTACAACCGTTCCATCATTTTCTACAATTAATTCTGCATTTTCGTGTTTAAATCTTCCAAGGGCTGTTCTTTTTACAGGTATGCTATTAGGATCAAATGGATCAATTTCCACAACCCATCCAAATTTATTTGTTTCTTGTGGATTTTTGCTTAAATCAAACCTTTCATCAAATTTTTCCCATCCATATTGACTTTGAGTTTTAAATCCAAATCTAAGTTGCTCTTTTGAAAATTCAATTTTTTCATCCAAACTTCCAAAAAAATCATTGATATTTTCTTCACAAGTTAGATAAGTTCCCCATGGTGTTTTCCCATTTGCACAATTGTTTAAAGTCCCATATACAAATTTTTCATTTTGAAGTACTTGTTGTTTTGCTGGGCCGCTAACGCTCATTTTTGTATTTGCATCGATTCTGCGATTGTATTTAGAATCAAGCACCACAGACCATTGATCTTTTTCTTTTTGAATTTCTAAAATACTTACTCCCAAACTTGCTTGCTCATATAAAACATCATCTAAAGTAAGATCTTTTCCTTGATGATTGAACATAATTTCAGGATTTATATATTCGTTATTGATAGCTAAAATAGCTTTATTTTCCATAAGAGGAAAAAAGCTCATACCATCATTGTTATCACCAAAAACTAATTTAGCATTTTCTATAGCTTTTTTATCAATATTTTTCTTTTCATCATAGTTTGATGCTTTTTTAAAAAGAGGATCTCCCCATGAAATTAAAATTTCTGCCTTGTATCCATCTGGGACTATTACTTTATCTTCTGTGCTAGCTAGCACTTCTTTAAAATTTAGCAAATCTTTATCTTTTAATAAGCTTGCATTTAAATTTGAACTAGCAAAAAAAGCCACCATAGAACCTAAAGCTGAACCTTTTAAAAATGTTCTTCTTTTCATAAAAACTCCTTTGTAAAAATGCATTTTAAGTTTAAAACTTTTTGGAAACTTTTTGGAAACTTTTACGATTAAGATGTAATATTGTATTAATTACTTAGTGTTACAATTTCTTACCATTAATATAAAGGATAAATTTATGATTTGTATAGGAATTCATGGAAGTAATGGTCGTATGGGTAAGCAAATTGAGCTTTGTTTGCAAGAGCAAGAAGATGCTAAAGCAAGTGCATTTTTTGATCAAGGTTCAGCTTATGAAGAATTTTTTGATAAATGTGATGTGATTATAGATTTTTCAACTCCTAAAGGTTGTGAAAATTTACTTTTATATGCAAGAAGCAATCCTAAGCCTTTAGTTATAGGCACTACAGGACTTGACGCAAAGCAAAATGAGCTTTTAAAAAGTGCAAGTATTACTATGCCTATTTTATATGCTACAAATATGTCTTTAGGAGTTGCTGTTTTAAAAAAATTATCTTTTTTAGCTAGTGAAATTTTGCGTGATTTTGATATAGAAATTTTAGAAATGCATCATAATAAGAAAAAAGACGCCCCAAGCGGAACCGCTATGACTTTGGCTGAATATGTAGCAAAAGCTAGAAATTTAGACTTAGAAAGTGTTAGAGTTAGCGGAAGAGATGGATTAATAGGTGCTAGAAGTAAAGATGAAATAGCAGTGATGAGTTTAAGAGGAGGAGATATAGTAGGTTCTCATAGGGTTGGATTTTATAATGAGGGTGAATTTATAGAATTAAGTCACAACGCAACCTCAAGAGCTACTTTTGCAATGGGGGCTATTAGATGTGCAAAATGGCTTGTAAAACAAGAAAATGGCTTGTATGATATTGATGATTGTTTAGGACTTTAAATGTGTGCTGTTGTAGGAGTGATAAATTCAAAAAATGCTAGCACGATAGCTTATTATGCTTTATTTGCTATGCAACATCGTGGGCAAGAAGCAAGTGGCATTAGTGTAAGTAATGGTGAAAATATCAAAACTCATAAAGCAAAAGGCAAGGTAGATGAGGTTTTTAATACTCAAATTTTATCACAATTACAAGGAAATTTAGCTATAGGGCACAATCGTTATTCTACAGCAGGTAGTTTGTCTTTGCATGATGCACAACCTGTAAGTGCTACTTGCTCATTTGGTGATATTGCTTTAGTTCATAATGGAAACTTAATCAATAAAGAAGAAATAAGAAAAGAGCTTATTGAAAATGGAGCTATTTTTCATTCTAATATGGATACAGAAAATGTAGTACATTTAATAGCACGCAGTAAGCAAAAAAAATTAAAAGATAAATTTATTGAAGCTTTAAAGCAAACTAAAGGAGCTTATTCTTTCATACTTGCAAGCAAAAATCAACTTTTTGTAGCAAGAGATCCTTATGGGGTAAGACCTTTATCTTTAGGAAAATTAAAAGATGGTGGATATATTGTAGCGAGTGAAACTTGTGCTTTTGATTTGATAGAAGCTGAATTTATCCGCGATGTTAAAGCAGGGGAAATGCTTATTTTTACAGAAGGAAAAGATGAATTTGAAAGCATACAAGTGTTTGAAGAGACTAATCCTAGAATTTGTGCTTTTGAGTATATTTATCTTTCAAGGCCTGATAGTGTTATAGAAGGCAAAAGTGTTTATGAAGTGCGAAAAAAAATGGGTGAAGCCTTGGCTAAAAAATTTAAAGAAAAAGTGGATTTTGTAGTGCCAGTTCCAGATAGTGGCGTAAGTGCTGCTATAGGTTTTGCGCAATATTTAAAAATCCCACTTGAAATGGCAATAGTTAGAAATCACTATGTAGGTAGAACCTTTATAGAACCAACTCAAGAAATGAGAAATTTGAAAGTAAAATTAAAACTTAATCCTATGAAAAAAGTCTTAGAGGGTAAAGATATAGTGGTGATTGATGATAGTGTGGTAAGAGGAACAACTTCTAAAAAAATTATTGCACTTTTAAAACAAGCAGGCGCAAGAAAAATCCATTTGGCTATAGCATGTCCAGAAATTAAATTTCCTGATATTTATGGTATAGATACGCCTACTTTTGAAGAATTAATCTCAGCCAATAAAAGCGTTGAAGAGGTTAGAGAGTATACAGGTGCAGATAGTTTGACTTTTTTGGATATTAATGAGCTAGTTTCAAGTATAGGCGATGAAAGAAAATACTCTTTGATTAGTTTTGATGGGGATTATTTTATTAAATAATCCTTATTTGCATTTTAATTGTTTAAATACTTTATAGCTTTGAAAATGGGGCGGCAATCCCACTTCAAATGAAAAATCTTTATAAGTATGCCCTGGTAAATTTTTTGCAATATTTATATTATACGAAGCATCTCTTTGTTCTTGATTTGCTCTTTTTATACTATCAAAATTTTGTTGATTAAAGATTTCACCGCTTACCTCATGTTTTTTATTATCATCAATTATCCTAAGCTCTAAAAAGCATTCAGAAATTTTAAAATTAGTATCATTAGTTACTCTACCTTTCACAATAATACTTTCTGTTGCTAAGCGTCTGTAGGTTGAAAAATTACTCAAACTTGCTTTTTTGGTGTATTGATCTATAGTTAATAGTAATGAAATAGTTAAAATTAATGCCAGTATGAAACTCACTGCGCAAAAAATAATCATATATTTTTTATTTTGAACTTTTAAGTAAAGCAAAACCCAAGTTAAACCTGTAGAAGCTAACATAATAACAATGATTAAAATATGAAAAATTGTAAAATATCCCATTAAAAACACTTTGAACTAATTTCAATGTCAAAATTTTGACCTTCTTTAAAATCGGAAAATTTGGTTCTAAGATGTATAGTTTGTTCAGGTTTTATTGTTTTATCAAGCATGATTGTTTTTTTGCGTAAAGGCTTAAGTTCATTTACTATTTTTTGTAAAAAATTTGCTTCTTCTTGTTTTTTTATCACACTTATATCGATTTTGCAATTTTCAAAATTATTACTAGAAGTATTTGTTATGCTATATTGGATGCTTAAAGAATTATCATATGTAAAGTGTTTAAAATTATCAATACTTACAATTCTTGATCGAATTTGGTTATCTATAATATAATAACCCAAGTAAGCCATGCTTATCGAGCATAAAATTCCTAAAATAATAACCGTAAAAGCAAAGCCATTTTTATTTCGTATAATTAAAGCTATTAATAAAGTCGCAACAAAGAAAAACACAACTACCACAATCAGTAAAAAATCCACTAATTGCAGATGAGATGTTAAAAAAATCATCTGCTCTCTGATTTGTTGTGCATTCATTGTTGTTCTTTAAATTTAATTATTCATAGATGTTGTTTTTTTTACATCTTTACTATCAACCCATATGTTTGGCACTGCTCCACCAGGTGTTAAGAAAATTTTAGCATCATTATTTACTTTTAAGGCTTCGTTAAATTGTTTTTGAGTTTCAATTTGTTTTAAGGTTAATAAAGGATTGTTTAAGCTTTTTGCAATTTCTCTATTAGAATAAGCTTGTGCATCAGCTTCTATTTTAACAGCATTAGCACGACCTTTTGCACTAATTATAGTTGCATTGGCTTCCCCTTCAGCTAAAGCAGCTTTTTTTAGGGCTTCTTGATTTGCACGCTCAACTTCGTATTTAGTTCTTTCTGCTTCTTGTTTGGCAATTTGAACTCTTTCGATTTGTTCTTTTACTTTTGATGGTAATATAATTTCTCTAAGTTGAACTGCTTGAAGCTCTGCAGGTTCATTTGGTTGGTTTTCTATAGTTTTTCTAATACCTTGATCAATTTGCACTGCTATAGTGTTACGATTAGTTGGAAGTTCTTCTGCAGTGTATTGCCCTACTACATTTCTAACTATATCTCTTACTACAGGATCTATGATTTTATTTTCCCAGTTTAAACCCCAAGTAGCTATAGTTTGAGGAACTTTTAAAGGATTTAGTTTATACTGAACAGTTACATCAATAGATACAGGCAAACCTCTTGAATCAAGTACTGAAATACTATTTTTATTAATCACTCCAGAGCCTATTTGTAAATTTTCATTTACACCTTCAATCGAAGCATAGTTAATTTGTCTAACTCTAGTATCTATAACAGTTATTTTTTGAAGCACTGGTATGAAAAAATGAAGACCAGGTTCTAATGGAGTAGGGCTGTACTTACCTGTTGTTGATTTTATACCCATTTCACCTGAATTTACAATGGCAAATGGTTTAAAAAGTGCAAAAACTAAAATAATTGTAATCGCGCTGTAAATTAAAGGTGAAAATTTTCCAAATCCTTTAAAATTAAAATCAGGTGCTTTAAAATTTAGATTTTGTCTATTGTTATTGTTTTGATTGTTTTTTTTATTGAAATAATCATTTAAATCAGCTGGCATTGATTTCCTTTAAATATAAGTTAACATTGAAGCGTATTTTTCATTGCGACCATATACTACATCAAAATACGCATTTTGAAGCTTTTGTGTAAGCTCACCTCTTTTTCCATTGCCTATAATCCTTGCATCTATATTATTAATTGGAGTGATTTCTGCTGCAGTGCCTGTAAAAAAGGCTTCATCAGCCACATAGACTTCATCTCTTGAAATTCTTTGACGCACTATACTCAAACCCAAATCATGAGCAAGTTTTAAAACCATATCTTGAGTGATACTTTTTAAAGAAAAGTCATTTGGTGGTGTAATAAGCTTATCATCTTTAATCATAAAAAAACACTCACCTGTTCCTTCTGCTATAAAGCCTTCCTCATCAAGCATTAAAGCCTCTTCATATCCTGCTTCAATTGCTTCAAATTTGGCCATTTGAGAATTAAGATAATTTGCACTAGCTTTTGCCTTTGCAAGACTTGATTTTACACTATTTCTCATAAAAGATGAAATTTTGACTTTTATGCCTTTTTCTAAAGCTTCTTCGCCCAAATACGCTCCCCATTCCCATGCTGCAATAGCTACTCTAACAGGTGCTTTGACATGATACACCCCCATAGTTTTATCACCTAAAAAAATCAATGGACGAATATAGGTATTTTTTTGAAAATTATTTGCTCTTAGAAGTTCAATTTGTGCATTTTCAAGCTCTTCTTGAGAAAAAGGAGGATTAATAAGAGTGATTTTGGCTGATTCTAAAAGTCTTTTAGTGTGATCTTTAAGTCTAAAAATAGCTAAACCATTTTGAGTTTTATAAGCTCTAGTGCCTTCAAAAACAGCATTTCCATAGTGCAAAGAATGTGTTAAGACATGAATTTTTGCATCATTAAAATCAATGATTTTTCCATCCATCCAAATTTTGTCTGCTAAGATCATTTTTTCCCTTGCAATTTATCATTTTTATTTAAAAAAATTTAATTCTATCAAAAGTAAATTAATAATACGCTTTAGCTTTTAAACTTTGTTTTAGCTACCAACAAATGTTTGCGTTTTTAAAAGAATAAATTTAGAAAATAATTATTATTAAATTTGATTTGAAATAATTATAAAAATTTAAAGGAGAAAAAATGCCTATAGTGAATATAAAATTAGCAAAACCAGCTTTAGATAAAGAGCAAAAAGCCCAGCTTATGGCTGATATAACAGAGCTTTTAAGCACTAAGTATAATAAAAGCAAAGAAAGAGTTGTAGTGATGATAGAAGATATAGAAAATTATGATATAGGATTTGGCGGCCAAAGTGTTGAAGCTATCAAAGCAAAGGCAAACAATGAGTAGCTTAAAAATAGGCGATAAAGCTCCTGATTTTGAGCTTTTAAATCAAGATGGGGTAAAAATTGCTCTTAAAGATTTTATCGGTAAAAAAGTAATTTTATATTTTTATCCTAAAGATAATACTCCAGGTTGTACGACAGAGGCTTGTGATTTTAGTGCAAATTATGAACATTTTAGCGATAAAAATGCTGTGATTGTTGGTATAAGTCCAGATAGTGCTGCTAGTCATGAAAAATTTATTACTAAGTTTGATTTAAAGCATATTTTACTAAGTGATAGTGAAAAAGAAGTATCAAAAATGTATGGAGCTTGGGGGCTTAAAAAAAATTATGGTAAAGAATACGAAGGCATTATACGATCGACTTTTGTTATCGATGAAGCTGGAAAAATAATGCAAATTTATAGCAATGTTCGTGTAAAAGATCATGCTTTAAAAGTACTTGAAAGTATTTAATGTTAGTTCATATTTGTTGCAGCGTGGATAGTCATTATTTCATAGAAGAATTAAAAAAAATATATCCTGATGAAAAAATCATAGGCTATTTTTATGATCCAAATATCCATCCTTTAAGCGAGTATGAACTTAGATTTTTAGATGTAAAAAGATCTTGTGATAAATTAAATATCAAACTTTATAAAGGCAAATACGAGTATGAAAAATGGCTCAATGCCGTGCGTGGTTATGAAGATGAGCCTGAAAAAGGTGTAAGATGTGAGATTTGTTTTGATGTAAGAATGGGATCAAGTGTTGAATTTGCTGCAAAAATTGGAGAAAAAAAGCTTACGACTACGCTTTTAACTTCTCCCAAAAAGGATTTAGAGCAATTAAAAAATGCCTTAGAAAAAGAATGCAAACCTTATGGGATAGAATTTTTAGCTCCTGATTTTCGCAAAAATGGTGGCACACAAAGACAATTTGCACTAGCAAAAAAAGAAATGCTTTATCATCAAAATTATTGCGGATGTATTTATGGACTTAAAAAGCAAAAACAAGACAAAAGCTTTATTGATGAGTTAATGTCTCCTGTTAATAAGCAAATTTTACCTGCTAGTATAGAAGCAAAAATACAATTTTATAAAAAAGTAAAATTGCTTGAAAAAAAAGGTGTAAAATTTGAAATTCAAAGAGAAAAATTTTTAAATTATCGTTTATTAAGTGCTTTGATAAAACAAGGTAAAAAACCTATAAAAACTTATATTTTGTTTTATTCTCATTTTAAAAATGCTTATACTAAATTTAGTATTAATGAAGAAAATTTACAAAATTATAAAAGTCTTAAAGATGAGATAAATTTATGGAGTTTTGAGTATTTTAATAAAATTTGCAAAAATAAATTTAAAAATTTTCAAGATTTACTTTCTAATCCTTTAAAAGTCGAACAAGAAATTAAAATCCGACAAAAATTTTTTGGAGTTTATGATCTTTCCCCTGTTATCATTGTCGAAAATTTAATCAATACTTCTTATGAATTTATAGCAAAAAGTGAAATTTATTTTGATAGTAAAGAAAAGATTGTAAAGTTGTGATTATTTAGTGAAATATTAATATTTTTTTTGTAAAATCTAAATTTTGAATTAAGTTTTAAGGTTAAATTTATGATTGATGTAATGCAAATTCAAAAAATTTTGCCACATAGATATCCTTTTTTGTTGGTAGATAAGATTGTTGAGTTAAAAATAAAAGAAGTAGTAAAAGGGTATAAAAATATTAGCATTAGCGATCATGTTTTTTTAGGACATTTTCCTGATCATCCTATATATCCTGGTGTTTTGATTTTAGAAGGTATGGCTCAAACTGGTGGAGTTTTGGCTTTTGAAAGTATGGAAGATAAGGTGGATCCTAGCTCAAAAGTAGTTTATTTTACAGGAATTGATAAGGCTAAATTTAGAAATCCTGTTAAACCTGGCGATAGACTTGATTATGAAATGAGAGTGGTTAAAAATCGTGGTAATATGTGGATTTTTGAAGGAAAAGCTTTTGTAGATGATCAACTTGTTGCAGAGGCCGAACTTAAAGCTATGATAGTAGATAAATAATGAGTCATATTCATCCAAGTGCTGTAGTTGAAGATGGAGCTATTATCCAAGATGGTGTTGTTGTAGAAGCTTATGCTTATGTAGGAGCAAATGCGGTTATAGGCTCTAATAGTATTATAAAACAAGGTGCTAGAATTTTACCAAATGTAAGAATCGGTGAGAATTCGAAAGTATTTTCTTATGCTATAGTTGGAGATATCCCTCAAGATATTTCATATAAAGATGAGATAAATTCAGGTGTCATTATAGGTAAAAATGCTGTGATTAGAGAATTTGTTACTATAAATTCAGGCACAGCTAAAGGCGATGGATACACTAGAATAGGCGATAATGCTTTTATAATGGCTTATTCTCATATAGCACATGATTGTTTGCTTGGAAATAATATCATTTTAGCAAACAATGCTACCTTAGCAGGTCATGTTGAGCTTGGAGATTATACAGTCGTTGGAGGACTTACTCCTATACATCAGTTTGTAAAGGTTGGTGAAGGATGTATGATAGCAGGAGCAAGTGCGCTTTCTCAAGATGTAGTCCCTTTTTGCTTAGCTGAAGGCAATCGTGCTAGTATTAGAAGTTTAAATTTAGTAGGCATTAGAAGACGCTTTGATAAAGATGAAGTAGATACTTTAAGTAGAGCTTTTAAATTTTTGTTTAGACAAGGTTCTTTAAAAGAAAATGCTTTGAAATTATTAGAACAAACTCAAAGTGATAATGTTAAAAAAATGTGTAATTTTATCTTAGAAACAAAAAGAGGAATTCCTATTTATAAGGAAAAAAATCATGGTTAAAAGATGTAGTTTTTGCAATGAAATTGAAACAAGCGATAGAAGAATTTTGGTTAATGATTACAACAACGCCTTTATATGCGAATATTGTGCAGAGAGTGCTTGTAATATTTTCTTTGGAGAAGAAAAAGATTTAAAAAATCAAGAAATCAATACTGAAAATTTCAAAGACATTACTCCAAAAGAGCTAAAAGCTTATTTAGATAAATATGTCATTGGTCAAGATAGAGCTAAAAAAATTTTTAGTGTAGGGGTTTATAATCATTACAAAAGGTTATTTAAATCTAATTTAGAAGAAGATGACACAGAATTAGCAAAATCAAATATTTTATTAGTCGGTCCTACAGGAAGTGGCAAGACCTTACTAGCTCAAACTTTAGCAAGATTTTTAGATGTACCTATAGCAATATGCGATGCTACTTCTTTAACTGAAGCTGGCTATGTAGGTGAAGATGTAGAAAATATATTAACTCGTCTTTTGCAAGCTGCTGATGGAGATGTCCAAAGAGCACAAAAGGGTATCATTTTTATCGATGAGATAGATAAAATTGCTAGAATGGGTGAAAATAGATCCATCACTCGAGATGTAAGCGGAGAAGGTGTCCAACAAGCTTTGCTTAAAATCATAGAAGGATCTTTGGTTAATATACCTCCAAAGGGTGGTAGAAAACATCCAAATCAAGATTTTATACAAATAGATACTACCAATATTTTATTTGTTTGTGGTGGTGCTTTTGATGGGATAAGTGATATTATCAAAAGAAAATTAGGCGATAATGTCATGGGCTTTTTTAGTGATGAAAAAAAAGATGAAAAAGAAGCCTTACTTCAAAAATTAGAACCTGATGATTTGGTACATTTTGGATTGATTCCAGAGCTTATAGGAAGATTGCATGTTTTAGCTTCTTTAGAAGAGCTTGATGAAGAAAGTATGGTTCGTATTTTAACAGAGCCAAAAAATGCCATTGTTAGGCAGTATCAAAAACTTTTTGCTATTGATAATGTAGAATTAAAATTTGAAGATGATGCTTTAAGAGAAATCGCAAAATTATCACTTGAGAGAAAAACAGGTGCTAGGGGATTGCGAAGTATTATCGAAGAATTGATGGTTGATTTAATGTTTGAATTGCCAGAGTATAATGGTTATACTATAGTAATTACAAAAGAAGTGATTAAAGAAGGTGCCAAGCCTTTATTTATAAAAAATAAGAAAAGTTGAGGATAAATAATGATTTTAGATCAAATAATTGGATTTTTTTCTAGTGATATGGGTATAGATTTAGGCACAGCTAATACTTTAGTTTTAGTTAAAGATAAAGGTATTGTCATTGATGAGCCTTCTGTGGTTGCAGTTGAGCGTGAAAGATATGGAAGGGTAAAAATTTTAGCAGTAGGTAAAGAAGCTAAAGAAATGGTTGGTAAAACTCCAGGTAATATAGAAGCGATTCGTCCTATGAAAGATGGGGTTATAGCTGATTTTGATATGACTGAAAAAATGATTCGCTATTTTATAGAAAAAACTCACAGAAGAAAGTCTTTTTTAAGACCTAGGATTATTATCTCAGTTCCTTATGGATTAACTCAGGTGGAAAGAAAAGCAGTAAGAGAGAGTGCTTTAAGTGCTGGAGCTAGAGAAGTGTTCTTGATAGAAGAGCCAATGGCTGCTGCAATAGGTGCGAATTTGCCTATTAGAGAACCTCAAGGAAGTTTGGTTGTTGATATTGGTGGCGGTACTACTGAAATTGGCGTAATTTCTTTAGGTGGTCTTGTAATTTCTAAATCAATCCGCACAGCAGGTGATAAACTTGATACTAGCATAGTAAATTATGTAAAAGAAAAATACAATCTTGTAATAGGTGAGCGAACTGGCGAAGAGATAAAAATAGCCATAGGTTCAGCAGTACAGCTTCCAAAAGAGCTTTCTATGGTGGTAAAAGGACGCGATCAAGTAACAGGTTTATTAAATAGAATCGAGCTTACTAGTGAAGATGTAAGAGAAGCTATGCGTGAGCATTTAAAAGAAATTGCAGATGCTTTAAAAATAGTTCTTGAAATGATGCCACCAGATCTTGCAGCAGATATTGTTGAAAATGGTGTTGTTTTAACAGGTGGTGGAGTATTAATACGCGGTCTTGATAAATATCTTTCAGAAGTAGTTAAGCTTCCAGTTTATGTGGCAGATGAGCCTTTATTGGCTGTTGCAAAAGGCACAGGTAAAGCTTTAGAAGAAATTTCTTTATTGCATCAGCTAACCAATGAAGAGTAAAATTCTTAGTGTTCTTGTTTTATCTTTTTTAGTTTTTATTTCGTTTTATTATGGAGATGTAATAAAACGAAATGTCTTAAATTTAAATACAATAGCAGTTGATAAATTTTCTCAAAGCATCGCTTTTGTTAAGCATAAATTTGATGAACATTTCAATCAAGCTCAAGAAATTAGAAATTTAAGAGAAAGAAATTTAGAGCTTGAAAAAAATAATATTTATATGAAAAATTTTGCTAATGAATTAAACAATATCTTAAGCGATAAAAATTCTAGTTTTTATTACCCTAATGTTAGTTTGGTAAAAGCAGTATCTTATGTGCAAATTAGTGATTATAATAAAGTATGGCTTGATATTTTAGATTATAGAGGAAAAATCAAAGGACTAATTTATAATGGCTATACTGCAGGTATCGTTATAGAAAAAAATGGAAAAGCGTTAGCTCTTTTGCAAGGAGATGAAGAATGCACTTTTTCAGTATATATAGGAAAAGATCAAGCTCCAGGTATAGCACATGGAAGAAATGATTATGTATTGGTAAAATTTATACCAAAATGGCTTGAGATCAAAATAAACGATAAAGTTTATACTAGTGGATTAGATGAAATTTTCTTTTCAGGTGTTCCAGTTGGAGAGGTATTTAAGGTAGAAGAAGAAGGTGCTTATCAAAACGCTTATGTGAAGCCTTATGCACAAACTAAAGTTCCTAGTTATTTTTATATGGTGGAAAATTTATAATAAAAAATTATTTATTTTTATTAATATAAATTATCATTTACTATTAAATATTAAAATATTTTTCTAAAATTTAATCTTTAGGAGAATATATGAAAAAATACATTACTAGTTGTTTGGCTTTTTGCTGTTTAAGTGGGGCTATTTATGCAGATGAAGTAAAATATGACGCACAAAAAATAGCAGATATTTTTTACCAATTAAATGCTGATCCTAATAATCCCAAAGCAAAAGTTAATCACGCTAAAGGTTTTTGTGCTATGGGAAGTTTTGAGCCAGCTCAATCGATCAACAAAGAAATCGATGTTCCTTTATTAGCACAAAAAAATTTACCAATACAAGTAAGATACTCTTTAGGTGGAGCTTTTAAGGATGATAAAAGTAAAACTAGAGGAATGGCTATAAGAATTCAAGATCCAAAATCATCTTCAACTTGGACTATGGTAATGCTTAATACTGAAATCAATTTTGCAAAAAATCCTACCGAATTTGGACAATTTTTTGAAATGAGACTACCTGTAAATGGAAAAGTTGATCAAGAAAAAATCAAAAAAATGACACAAGAGGTTGATTCTTATAGAAATTTTGCTGCATATACTGATAAAATTGGTATTAGCAAAAGTGTAGCAAATACACCATTTTTCAGTATCCATACTTTTTATTTTAAACAAGCAAATGGTGATAATTTCATACCAGCAAGATGGAAACTTGTTCCAGTTGATGGGATTAAATATTTAGATGAAAATGAAATGAAAACTGCTAGTAAAGACTTTTTAAAAGAAGACTTTGAAAATCGCATAAAAACCCAACCAGTAGAATATAAAATGTATCTTGTTTATGCTAATAAAGATGACATCACTAATGACACCACAGCTTTATGGAAAGGTGAGCATAAAGAAAGCTTTGTTGGGACTTTTAAAGTCAATGCTTTAAGCCAAGAAGATTGTAATTTTGATGTATATTTTCCTTCAGATGTTCCACAAGGAGTTAATCCTCCAAAAGATCCTTTATTTGATGTGAGAAATGAAGCTTATGCCATCACTTTTGGAAAACGCCAATAAATAAATTTAGCCCCTTAAGGGCTAAAATCTTTTTCAAATTCAACTTTTATAAAAGCTAATCTTTGTTATAATCAAGCTAAAAAATCAGCTTAGGAAAATTCAATGCCAAAAAGAACAGATATAGAAAATATATTATTAATAGGCAGTGGGCCTATCGTTATAGGTCAAGCTTGTGAGTTTGATTACTCAGGGACTCAAGCAGCAAAAACCTTAAAAGAGTTAGGGTATAGAGTAGTTTTAATCAATTCCAATCCAGCTACGATTATGACAGATCCTGAATTTGCTGATGCAACTTATATAGAACCAATTACTAAAGAAAGCATTTTAAGCATTATAAAAAAAGAAAAAATTGATGCGATTTTGCCTACTATGGGTGGTCAAGTAGCGCTTAATGTTGCTATGGAAGTTTATGAAAGCGGTGAGCTTGGCGATGTGAAATTTTTAGGAGCAAATCCGCAAGCTATCAAAAAAGGCGAAGATAGACAAATTTTTAAAGAAAGCATGAAAAAAATTGGCATGGACTTGCCAAAATCTATGTATGCGTATAATTATGAAGAAGCCTTAAAAGCAGTTGAAGAAATTGGTTTTCCTTTGATGATAAGAGCTTCTTTTACTTTAGGTGGTGCAGGAAGTGGTGTGGTTTATAATATGGATGAATTTGCAGAGCTTGCAAATACTGCATTAGCACTAAGTCCAATCCATGAAATTTTAATAGAAGAAAGTTTGCTTGGTTGGAAAGAATATGAAATGGAAGTTATCAGAGATAAAAATGATAATTGCATTATAGTTTGTTCTATTGAAAATGTTGATCCTATGGGGGTTCATACGGGCGATTCTATCACTATAGCTCCAGCTTTAACTTTGACTGATAAAGAATATCAAGCTATGCGTAATGCATCTTTTGCTATTTTAAGAGAAATTGGAGTAGATACAGGTGGATCAAATGTGCAATTTGCTATAAATCCAACTAATGGTAGAATGATAGTTATTGAAATGAATCCTAGAGTTTCAAGATCTTCAGCTCTTGCAAGCAAGGCAACAGGTTATCCTATAGCAAAAATAGCCACACTTTTAGCAGTTGGTTTTAGTTTAGACGAAATTAAAAATGATATCACAGGAACTCCAGCTTCATTTGAACCAGTAATTGATTATATAGTTACTAAAATTCCTCGTTTTACTTTTGAAAAATTCCCAAATGCAAGTACTGAGCTTGGTACATCTATGAAGAGTGTGGGCGAGGTTATGGCTATAGGAAGAACCTTTAAAGAAAGTATTCAAAAAGCACTTTGCTCACTTGAGAGAAATTTAAGTGGGTTTGATATTATAGAGTGTGATAAAAATGAGCTTTTGGCAAAAATTCGCCAAGCTAATGAAAAACGCTTGCTTTATATAGCACAAGCTTTTAGAGAAGGTTTTAGCACACAAGAGCTTTTTGAGCTTTGCAAAATAGATCCTTGGTTTTTAAACCAAATCAAAGAAATAGTGGAATTTGAAAATCAAATAGATATGGATATTTTAAGTAATAAGCAACTATTAAGAAAAGCTAAAACCTTAGGTTTTTCGGATAAAAAAATCGCTAGCTTGATTAACCAAAAAGATAATCTTGAGTTAAGCCAAAATGATATTTATTATGCAAGAATTAAACACAAAATCATCGCTCAATATAGTGAAGTAGATACTTGTGCAGGCGAATTTGAGGCACTAACTCCGTATTTATACTCAAGTATTAATACAAATGAAGCTACTCAAATAAAAGAGAGTAAAGATAAAAAAGATAAAAAAGTGATGATTATAGGTGGTGGACCAAACCGTATAGGACAAGGCATTGAGTTTGATTATGCTTGCGTGCATGCTTCTTTTGCTCTAAAAGATATGGGCGTAAAAACTATAATGTATAATTGCAACCCAGAAACGGTTTCAACAGATTATGATACAAGTGATATTTTGTATTTTGAGCCAATTGATTTTGAGCATTTAAGAGCGGTTATTGATAGAGAAAGACCCGATGGAGTGATAGTTCATTTTGGTGGTCAAACTCCGCTTAAATTTGCAAAACGCCTTAGTGCTTTTGGGGCAAAAATCATAGGAACAAGTGCAAGAGTTATTGATTTAGCTGAAGATAGAAAGAAATTTGCTAAATTTATTGAAGATCTAGGTATAAATCAACCAAAAAATGGCACAGCCATAAGTGTAGAAGAGGCTATTATAAAAGCAAATGAGATAGGTTATCCTGTGCTTGTTAGGCCAAGCTATGTTTTGGGTGGTCGAGCAATGCGTGTAGTGCATGATGAGAGCGAGCTTAGGCTTTATATGCAAGAAGCGGTGGATGTAAGTGATAAATCTCCTGTATTAATCGATCAATTTTTAGATAATGCAACCGAGCTTGATGTGGATGCAATAAGTGATGGAAAAGATGTATATGTAGCAGGTATTATGGAGCATATTGAAGAAGCAGGAATTCATTCAGGTGATAGTGCTTGTTCTTTACCTGCTATAAATATAGATGAAACTATGCTTGAAATGATTGAGCAAAAAACAAAAGATATTGCTTTAAATTTAGGCGTAGTAGGACTTTTAAATATACAATTTGCTATACATGATAATAAGCTTTATATGATAGAGGTAAATCCAAGAGCAAGTAGAACCGTGCCTTTTGTAAGTAAAGCTACAGGAATTCCTTTAGCAAAGGTTGCAACGCGTGTGATGTGGCAAGGAAATTTAAGAGAAAGTTTGAAATTTTATGATATTTTCAAAGTAGTAGAAGAAAAAAATGGAATTTTAAGAGCTAAAAAACCAAAACACATTAGCGTAAAATCAGTGGTATTTCCTTTTGCAAAACTTAGCGGAAGTGATCTTGAGCTTGGGCCTGAGATGCGTTCAACTGGTGAAGTTATGGGTATTAGCAAAGATTTTGAAAACTCATATGCAAAAAGTCAGCTTGCATCATCAAATTTCTTACCAGAAAGTGGAAATGTGTTTTTATCATTAAGAGAGCAAGATAAAAAATATGCAGTAGATTTAGCTAGCGAGTATATTAAACTAGGATTTAAAATCATAGCTACAAGCGGCACTTATAAAATTTTACAAGAAGCAGGTTTAGAATGTGAGTTTGTACATAAAATTTCTGAAGGACGCCCAAATGTAGAGGATAAGTTAAAAAATTCTCAAATTCAACTTGCTATTAATACAAGTGATGAGCATAGTTTTAAAGGCGATACTAAAAAAATCAGAGCAAATATTTTACGCTTTAAAACCCCATATTTTACAAATTTAAGAGCAGCGTATGCAGGCGCAAAAGCAATTAAAGCTATACAAAATAAAACTTGCCTTGAAGTAAAGAGCTTACAAGAATACTTAAAGGTATGATTTATCTAGCTCAAACTGATACAACTGCAGGGTTTTTAAGCAAAGATTTAAAAGCCCTTAATGCTTTAAAAAAAAGACCTTTAAAACAAGATTGTTTAATTACCACAGCTAAATTTAGTGAGCTTAAAAAACTTACAAGAGTACCAAGTCATTTTAAAAATATCATTAGAAAATCCAAAAAAACTACTTTTTTATATCCTAACTCTAAAGCAATACGCGTCGTGAAAGATTGTACTCATGAGGAATTTTTGAAAGAGTTTGATTGGCTTTATTCTACTTCTGCAAATATTCATGGAAAAAAATTTGATCTAAACTGGGCTATGCAAAATGCAGATAAAATAGTAGATGAAAAGTTTTTTGAAAGCGGAGCCTCAAAGATTTTTAGACTTCGAGGCGTTAAAAAAGTTAAGTTGCGCTAATTATTTTTCAAGTGGCCAAAATACTTTTGGCTCTTCGCCGATTTTTGCTTGTCCATGATACATCCCAAGTTTATCTTTAGTCCAAGCATAGCCAACTTTTCCATTTTTATCTATTGAGATGATTCCGCCTGTGCCACCAAGTTTAGCTACTTGTTTGATAGTTTCTTCGGCTGCTTTTTGTACTGAAAGTTTTTTATATTTGTATAAAGACGCAACTTCATGAGCGGCAGCCACTCTTATATAAATATCGCCTGTTCCTGTACAAGAAATCGCCACTGAATCATTATTTGCATAATTTCCTGCCCCTATAATAGGAGAATCTCCAATGCGCCCTGTCATTTTATTTGTAGTACCACCTGTGCTTGTACCTGCTGCTAGATTGCCATTTTTATCTAAAGCTATTGCACCTACTGTGCCTAAATATGGCTCGGTACTTACGCCAAGATGTGCTTTTGCCTTATCACTATCTAATAATACTTCTTTGCTTTTTTTAGCTTCTTGAAGTTGTTTGTATCTATGCTCTGTAAAAAAGTATTTTTGCCCTACTATTTCTAAACCATGTTTTTTGGCTAATTTATCAGCACCTTCTCCTGCTATTAAAGTATGAGGCGTTTTTTCCATAACAAGTCTTGCTGCCTCTATAGGATTTTTAATCGTCCTAGCCATAGCAATTGCACCTGCTTTTAAATTTTTTCCATCCATTATAGATGCATCAAGCTCATTAAATCCATCAGAAGTAAAAACAGCACCTTTTCCAGCATTAAATTCAGGACTATCTTCCATTACTTTAATAGCAGCTATAACTGCATCAACAGAGCTTCCACCTTTTTCAAGTATGCTTTGACCTGCTTTTAAAGATTCTTTCATCACCTTTTCTCTTTTGGCAAATTCCTCTTTAGTAAGCCCTAAGCCACTTGTGCCACCGTGTATAACGATAATAGGTTCAAAATCTTTCGCAAAAGTATTATTACTTGTTAAGAACGCTAAGCTGGCCAATACCAATAAAGCCTTTTTACTACCCGCTAAAAAATTCATATGTTCTCCTTTTTAGTAAACCTAAAATTATATAATAATAAAAATTAAATATAAATTAATATTATAAAAATATTTATAATAATGATATTTTTTATTATATGTTTAGTTTTTGATTAAAGTTTTGTTTTTGTAATTTTAGTTATAATTTGCGATTTTGAAAAAAGGTAGATTATGATAGAACGAACAAAAATAAGCTCTAATTTTGGTTGGTTTATGGTGATTTTGGGTGGTTTGGTTGAGTGCTTTTGGGTAAGTGGTTTAAAGTATTCTAGTGAAATTTGGCATTATGCTTTAACAGCCATTGGAGTTTGCATATCTTTTACATGTTTTTTAAAAGCTTGTGAAAGACTTGAAGTGAGTATCGCTTATAGTGTTTTTGTCGGTATTGGCACGGTTGGAGTGGTGCTTAATGAGATGTTTGTTTTCAATGAGCCAAGCTCTATTACCAAGCTTACTTTAATAGCTATTTTGCTTTTAAGTATCATAGGTCTTAAAATCATTAGTAAGGAAGCTAAATAATGGAATGGTTCTTTTTATTTTTAGCGACTGCTTTTGAAATTTTTGGTGTGATTATCATGAAGCAACTTGTAAGCACTAAAAATAAACTTTATCTTTTGGCTTTGATAGTGTGTTTTGCTTTTTCTTTTGGATTTTTAAGTCTTAGTATGCAAAGTATTGCTATGAGTGTGGCTTATTCTATATGGACAGGAGCTGGAACTGCAGGCGGGGTTATCATCGGAGTGCTTTTTTATAAAGAAAGCAAAAGCTTTTTAAAACTTTTTCTAATAACCCTTATCATTGCTTGCACCGTGGGCTTAAAAATACTTTCATAGGTTTAAAATGAAAATTTATATAAGTGGTATAAATACAGATGTTGGCAAGACTTATTTAAGTGCTAGAATTTGCAAAGAATTAGGTTTTGATTATTTTAAGCTTATACAAGCAGGTGTGCCAAAAGATAGTGATGTAGTAGTTAAATTTAGTCCAAAAACTAAGATTTTTAAAGAAGGAATTTTTTTACAAACTCCTGCTTCACCGCATAAAGCAAGAATTTTAGAAAATTTAAACTATAAAGCTTTTGATATACAAATTCCACAAAGCGATAAGCTCATCATAGAGCTAGCTGGTGGGCTTTTTTCTCCAATTGATGATGAAAAAACTATGATTGATTATATGAGTGCATTTAAGCATCCTGCGATTTTAGTCGCAAAAGATTATCTAGGAAGTATCAATCACACGCTTTTAAGCATAGAAGCGCTAAAACAAAAAGATATTAAAATTCTTGCTTTAATCTTAAAAAGCCAAGATAATTTTAGCAAGGATTTTATAAGCAAATACGCTAAAATTCCTATCATAGAATTTGATGATAAAGTGTGCGAAAAACTTTCAAAACTCCTTAAAAATCTCTCTTAAAGACTGCACTACATAAGTAATCTCATCTTCATTTATAACATATGGTGGCATAAAATAAATCGTATTTCCAAGTGGTCTTAAAAGCAAGCCTTTTTCTAAGGCTCTTTGAAAGACTTCAAGTCCTGCTCTTTTGTATTTGCTCTTTTGTATATCAAATGCACTTACCATGCCTAAATTTCTAAAATTTCCTAAAAATTCAAATTCTTTTAAACTCTCCCATTGTGTTTTTATAAAAGCACTTTTGATTTTATTTTTTGCGATGATATTTTCATTTTCAAAAATATCCAAAGTCGCATTAACTGCTGTGCAAGCTAGGGCATTACCCGTGTAAGAGTGAGAGTGCAAAAAGGCCTTTTGACTCTCATAACTATCATAAAATTTCTCATAAATTTCATCTTTAGTAAGCACCACTGAAAGGGGTAAATACCCACCCGTGATAGCTTTAGAAAGACATATATAATCAATACTTTGTGAGCAATAATCTAGCGCAAACATCTCTCCTGTACGTCCAAAACCTGTGGCTATCTCATCAAATATCACTTGCACACCATAATCTTTAGCAAGCTTAATGGCTTCATTTAAATACCCAAGCTCATACATATGCATATTGCCCGCACATTGAAGTAAAGGCTCAAGTATAAAAGCACAAATTTCATGATGATGATTTTTTAAAATGCTTTCTAAAATTTCAAGTTCTTTTATATAATCCTTGCTTGTTGGCACAGGCGTTGTGATACTTTTTAAAAGTAAAGGCTCATAGGTTTTTTTATAAAGTGCTACATCGCCAACGCTTAATGCACCTAAGGTTTCTCCATGGTAAGAATTGCTAAGTGATAAGAATTTATCCTTTTTAGAGCCATTGTTTAAGTGGTATTGAAAACTCATTTTTAAAGCCACTTCTATGGCTGAACTACCATTGTCTGCAAAAAAGCATTTATCAAAAGGTAAAAGCTTGCAAAGTCTTTGTGAAAGCTTTATGATAGGCTCATGTGAAAAGCCTGCAAGCAAGACATGCTCTAAACTTTGAAGTTGATCTTTGATTTTTTCGTTGATGTATTCATTACAATGGCCAAAGATATTTACCCACCAAGAGCTAATGCAGTCTATGTAGGATTTTTCATCAAAATCATACAAATACACCCCCTTAGCCTTTTTTATAGGTATTAAAGGTAAAAATTCATGATCGCTCATTTGCGTGCAAGGGTGCCAAATGTGTTTTAAGTCTAGTTCTTTTAAATTCATTTTTACTTCTTTGATTTTTATTACTAATGATACTACAATTTTTACTCAAATTTATGCTTTAAAACGAAAAAGGATTATTTAGAAAATATTTATATAATTAGCTTTTTATCTTAAATTTAAAGGTAAAGTATGAAAAAAGTTTTGATTATCTTAGCGATTTTATTTTCAAATTTTGCATACTCACAAGAGGATATGCTCGAAAAAGATTGTATAGAAAATAAAAAAGGAAAAAGTTGTTTTAGACTTGGTTTTCGATATAAAATGTATGAAAATTACCTTAAAGCAGCGGAATTTTATAAAAGATCTTGTGAGTTAAATGACGATAATGGTTGTTTTGGGCTTGCAATTTTATATGAAACTGGAGAAGGTGTTAAAATGAATGGCTTAATGGCTGAAAAATTTTATAGTAAAGCTTGTTCTTTGGATAATTTTTATGCTTGCGCTCACCTTGGAGCTTTATATGAGAAAGGACAAATTGTCAGTAAAAATAATTTTAAAGCCGTAGAGCTTTATAGAAAAGCTTGTGATATGAACTATGAAGAAGGATGTAATAGTCTTGGTTTGATGTATGAAAATGGCAAAGGCGTTAGAAAAGACACTTCTAAGGCTTTAGAATATTTTGGTAAGGCTTGTGATTTAAAAAGCGATGAGGGTTGTCAAAACTACGCAAGGCTTAAACAATAATGCAAATTGCACAAATTTTAGATGAGTTAAAGCAACAAGATAATTTTAGAATTCTACGCTCATTGAAACATGAGGGAAAATATGTTATTTATAATGAGCAAAAATTGCTAAATTTAGCGAGTAATGATTATTTAAATTTAAGCAATGAAAAAGCATTGAAGCAAGATTTTTTAACGCATTTAAAAGAATTTGAATTTTCTAGTTCAAGTTCTAGAAGCTTGAGTGGAAATTATGAAATTTTTGAAGAATTTGAAAGCTTTTTAGAAAATAAATTTCATAAAAAAATTCTTCATTTTAATAGTGGTTATGCTTTAAATACAAGCTGTTTGCAAGCTTTAGGACTTTTAAAAAATACTTTGTTTTTAGCTGATAAACAAGTTCATGCAAGCATTATTGATGGTTTAAGGCTTAGTGGGGCTAAATTTTTTCGTTTTAAACACAATGATATAAAGCATTTACAAAGCTTAGTGCAAAAATATCATAAAGAATTTGAAAATATCATCATTATAAGTGAAGCTTTATTTAGCATGGATGGAGATTTTGCGCCTATAAAAGAATTTATAAACTTAAAAAAAGAATACAAAAATATCAAAATTTACATTGATGAAGCCCATAGTATAGGGTGCTTTGGTGATGATGGCTTGGGTTATGTGAAATTTTTGGGTTTAGAAAAAGAGATTGATTTTTTAGTATTTACTTTTGGCAAGGCTATTTCTTCTATGGGTGCTTGTATGATAAGTGATGAAAAAGAATTTTTTATAAATAAGGCTAGAGCTTTTATATACTCAACTGCTATTGCGCCGATAAACGTAGCTTGGACTTTGCATGTATTTAAGCATTTGCACAAATTTAACACTCAAAGAAATGAGCTTTTAAAATTAAGCGCTTGGTTTAAAAATGCTTTAGCAAGCAAAGGAGAGATTTTAGGTGAAGCTTATATAATATCTTTGATTTTAGGACAAAATGATTGGGCTAGTAAAACTTTTGATAAGCTTTTAAAAAATGGCTTTTTTGCACCAGCTATAAAAGAACCAACTATACCAAAAAATACTGCTAGGATTAGATTTTCTTTGCATAGTGGATTAAAAAAAGATGATTTAGAAAAAATTTTGGAGTTATTTTGAAAACATATTTTTTACATAAAAATGAAAACTCATCAAATTTGATCTTATTTTTTTCAGGATTTTGCTCGCATTTTAGCCATTTTTCGCATTTAAAAAGTGATGAAAATGTTTTAATGGTTTATGATTATAGTGATTTTAATTTTGATATAGATTTAACCAAATTTAAAAATATCACTTTAATAGCTTGGTCTATGGGAGTTTGTGTAGCAAGTAAAATTTTAAAAGATATAAAATTTGATAAAAAAATCGCTATAAATGGCACAGATTTACCTATAAATGATGAATTTGGGATCAAAGAAGCTATTTTTAGACTTACGATGAAAAAATTTGATTTAGAAAATTTTAAAAAAAATATGTTTGAAGATGATTTAAATTTGAGTAAAAATTTTAAATTTAATGATGAGTTTTATTTGAAAAATGAGCTTTTGAGTTTGTATGAATTTTGTACTAAAGATTTAAATGAAAATTTTATTTGGGATAAGGCTTTACTTAGTAAAAACGATAAAATATTTCCTTTTAATGCAAGTTTTAAATTTTTTAAAGATAAAGCTTTTATCTTAGATAAAGGACATTTTATATTTTTTGATTTTAACACTTGGAATGAGTTTTGAATTTTTTAAAGGCTAAAAATACTTATAGTGCTAATGCATTGGTGCAAAAAGATATGGCTATAAAGCTTTGCAAAATGCTTAGCGATGGTGATTTAAAATATTTTGATAGAGTTTTTGAATTTGGTTGTGGAGTTGGAATTTTTAGCCAAATTTTGCAAAAAAATATAAAATTTAAGCATTATTTTTTAAACGATATTTATCCTTTTGAAAACCCTTGCAAATATGATGAATTTGGCGTTTTTGATATGAATGAGCTTAAAAATCATCATTTTTTTAATAAAAAATTTGATCTTATAACTTCAAATGCTTGCGTGCAATGGCTTGATTTAGATTTATTGATAGAAAATATTTCTTTTATTTTAGAAAAAAATGCTTATTTTCTTTTTTCTACTTTTGGAGAAAAAAATTTCACTCAAATAAAACAAAGCACAAATTTATCACTTAAATATTTAAGCTTGGAGCAAATTAAACAAAAACTTTCTAAAAAATTTAAAATCATCAAAGCAAAAGAAGAATTAAAAGAATTAAAATTTGATCATACTTTAGAGCTTTTTAGGCATTTAAAATTAAGCGGGGTTAATTCTTTAGATAAAAATTTTTTCATAAGCAAGGCATTTTTGAAAAACTACGAAAAAGAATTTCAAAACACCTTGACTTATCACCCTATGTTTTTTTTGCTTGAAAAACACAACCATTAGTGTTTTAGGTAAAAGGGATAGGTAAAAAACACCAAATGGATTAAATTTAAACCATAGTGAAACAATACACTACTCCATAAGCTTTTTGAATACTTATAAGCTAAGCCATAAATCAAACCCGCTATACTAGCAAATACAATCATCAAAACACCGCTTTTGTAATGCACTAGTCCAAAAGCTATGCTTGCGATTAGTAAGGCAAGGTTGGGGTGGATAAACTGCGTAAGTCTTTGTTGGAGATAACCTCTAAAAAAAGCTTCTTCCACTAAAGCCACCAATAAAAGGTTTGAAAATAAAAAATACAAAATCCATGATGGTAAGCTGATTTCTAGCTTGATTACGTCTAAATACCAAGGCACACATAGCAAAAGAATGGGAGATAAAAATAACAAACCCCATTTTAATACTGAAGCTCTGGTGTAGTTTGTGTTTTTAAATAAAATTGGAAAAAGTAAAAAAAGTATAAAAATACCTAGTGGTTTGTCGATGCTAAAGTAAAGATTAAAAGGTGCACTATTTGTGCTTGCATAGACTTGATCTAAGACTTTGATGTTGTTTACGCCCGGGATAAAATGAAGAAATAAAGCCAAAGCATAGATAAACAAAGCTACTTCAAGTATGAAAAATTTTTTATACTGATACAATATAGCTATGATAAAAACTAATACATTAATCATTATAAAGGTTGCGTTTATAATGTTAAACATATATCCTAGTAAAAGTGAAAAGAGTAAAAATAAATACGATATTTTAGCTTTATCAAGTGAAAGTAACACCAAAGAAATAGCCAAAAAAAGATGAGTGCTTAAAGCCACCATATAAAATCCTTTTTATAATTGATCTAGATACAGTTGTACTATTTCTTCTCTTAGATAAAGCTTGTTAAAATCACTTATATTCATATTTAAAGCAAAAGCGTAAATTTTGTCACTTTTTTTACTTTTTATAAAACCTACGATTTGTCCATATTGTCTAAGACCCCAACCTGTTTTTGCAAAAAGTTCATAATGATCATTTTCTTTTAACTTGATGATATTAATCACTTCTTCTTGTATATGTTTAGGGTAGTCTAGTGTTAAATTGGCAAGCTTAAAAAGTAAAGTAGCTTGTTCTTTAAGACTAATTTGTAAAGAATCATCTATCCAAAACTCATCTATTTTACTTATTTTTTGGTTGCCATAATTAAGTTTATTTAAGTTTTTTTGCATTTTTTCTAAGCCTATTTTTCTAGCTAGTTCTTTATAAGCAGGTAGTTGTGATCTTTGCATAGCTAAAGCTAAGTTTGCATTATTTTTCCAAGATGGTAAAAATACTTTTTCACCTTTGTAATGATAAAAAATTTCATTAGTATCTTTCACAACACCTTCATTAAGTGCGATTAAGGCATTGAAAATTTTAAAAGTAGAGGCAGGTAAAATGCGTTTGTTTGCTTTTTTAAAGTCATTGCTATAATAATTTTTACCATCATAAGCTATAAAAACTCCACTTTCATTATAATCTTTAAAAAGATCTTTTAAATTTTCATTTGCCAAAGCAAAAGAGCAAAAAAGACCAAAAAGCAAAAATATTTTTTTCATTTTGTTTCCTTATATTTATATTAATACTAATTATATAGCATAAGAACTTATTTTTTTTTATTGAGTACTTTTCTTAAGGCTAAAGATGCTAGAGCGAGTCCAAAAGAGGCTGTCACACCCATAAAAGAACCAAGATCTTTACAATGAGCTTCTTCATCTGAAAATACTACATCAAAATCCCCTTTAAAGCCTGACTTTCTAAGTTCATAGCGGAATTTTTTAGCTAGGGCATCACCATGAGTTTTAAAGATGCTTGTGGTTTTAATGCGTGTTGGATCAAGTTTCCTAGCTCCACCAGTTGATGAGATAAAAATTTGCTTTTTTAAATCAACTAAGTTGGCTAAAGCAACTTTGGCAGGTATATCATCAATTGCATCAATGATTAAATCAAATTCGTTCAAATCAAAATTTTTTAAAAACTCATCATCAATTTTACTCACTATACCTTTAGCATTATAAATGCGTTCAAAAACCTTAGCCTTTTCTTTGCCTATATTTTCACTATGTAGTTGGCGGTTTTGATTGGTTGTTTCAAATTTATCTGCATCGATTAAAGTTAAATTGCTAAATCCACTTCTAAAAAGCGCATCAACACAAATTCCACCAACTCCACCAAGTCCGCAAACTAAAACTTTGGTATTTTGAAATTTAATAAAATTTTCTTCATTAACAAGCCATTTTATACGCGTGTATCTATCCATTTTTCATCCATTTTTTGAGATTTTTCATTTGTTTATAAGCTGTTAGATTAAGCATTATAGGGGTTATTGTGGCATAGCCTTGTTTTAAAAGTGTAATGTCTGATTTTTTTTCATCTTCATGATCAAGATTAGCAGCAGCTAACCAATAATACTCAATACCTCTTGGGTTGATATTGGAGTGAGCTTCATAGCTATAAATTCTTTTACCCGCTTTGCAAATTTTTATACCTTTGAAATTAGTTTTTGAAGATGGAAAATTGATATTTAAAAATTCTTTTTTGTCTAAAGGAAAACCTTTTTTGAAAACTTTTTTTACTATTTTTTTGGTTATATTAAGAGCGAGTTTGAAATTTAATTCTTTTTGATCATCTTGATAAAATTGCGATAAAGCAATAGCAGGAATTCCATGCAATACTGCTTCCATAGCACCTGCGCAAGTTCCTGAATAAGTGATGTCTTCTCCTACATTTGCACCTTTGTTTATACCACTGATGATAAGATCTGGCAGGTGATTTTTATACAAAGCATGTAAGGCTAAATACACACAATCTGCAGGTGTGCCATCTTCGAGTTTGTAAAATCTTTTTTTTACTTTTTGAAATCTTAAGGGTTTGGTTAAGGTTATAGAATGTGAGCAAGCTGATTTTTCATTTGCTGGAGCAACTATAGTAATTTCAGCTTTAAAGTGTTTTTTGAGCATTTTGGCTAGTTTTATCAAACCCTTGCTTTCGTATCCATCATCATTAGTTAGTAGAATTCTTTTCATATTTTTCCTAATTTTTTGTAAAATTATATCTATATTTTTAATTATTTATTTGCAAATATTTTTTATCATTACTTTTTTAATTTATTTTAAGGAAGAAAAATGAAAAAAATTTTAAGTTTATTTGGTGTTTGTGCTGTTTTTGCTAGCATGTCTTTTGCTGATATTAATATGTATGGTCCTGGTGGTCCACATTTTGCATTAAAAGAAGTTGCTAAAGTATATGAAGATAAAACCGGTGTTAAAGTAAATGTAAATTTTGGTCCTCAAGCTACTTGGTTTGAAAAAGCTAAAAAAGATGCTGATATTTTATTTGGCGCTTCTGATCAATCAGCTTTAGCAATAGCTACTGATTTTGATAGTTTTGATCCTAAAAAAATTCAACCATTATATTTTAGAGAAGCTGTTATACTAACTCAAAAAGGCAATCCTTTAAAAATCAAAGGTTTAAAAGATCTTGCTAATAAAAATGTAAAAGTGGTTGTGCCTGAAGGTGCTGGAAAAAGTAATACTTCTGGTACTGGTGTTTGGGAAGATATGATAGGTAGAACTAAAAATATCGATACAATAAAAAAATTTAGAAACAATATAGTAGCTTTTACTCCAAATAGCGGTGGTGCTAGAAAATTATTTTTAGATCAAAAAGCTGATGCTTGGATTACTTGGAGTGATTGGGTTAAAGCAAATCCTGATTTTGGTGATGTAGTAAGTATAGAAAAAGATTTAGTAGTATATAGAACTATCAATGTGGTTGCTAAAAATGATTCAGATAAACAAACACAAGATTTTATAAAATTCTTACAAACTGACGATGCTTATAAAATTTTTAAAAAATATGGCTACAATAAATAATATAAAATAATTTTTATATTAAAAAACAATTTTTGTATAATACCTTTTATAAATTTTTATAAAAGGTATTCTATGTCAAAACTTCTACTTTTTAGTGCTTCTGGCTATAAAGATAGCCCGTATTTAAGCCATACTATCGAATTTATAGATACATTTTTAAAAGAAAATGCAGCGATTGATGAGGACATACTTTTTATACCTTATGCAGGTGTTAGAAGAAGCTATGACGCTTATGAAGCTAAGGTAAAAGATGGTTTAAAAAAAGATAATATTAAATCTTTACACCATTTTAGTGATAAAAAAGAAGCTATTTTAAATGCTAAGGTTTTTTTAGTGGGTGGTGGAAATAGCTTTATGTTGTTATCTAAGCTTTATGAGTATGATTTATTAGAAGTGTTAAAAGAGCGTATTATAAATGGAGCTTGTTATATAGGTTGGAGTGCAGGATCTAATATAGCAGGAAAAAGCATAATGACTACCAATGATATGCCTATAATTATGCCAAAAAGTTTTGATAGTTTAGGCGTGTTTAAACATCAAATCAATCCACATTTTATAAGTGGTAAAATCGCTGGGCATAATGGAGAAAGCAGAGAAGAGCGTTTGGAGGAATTTTTAATCACTAATCCTAAAGATATAGTATATGCCATCCCTGAAGGTTCTGCCTTAAAAGTGCAAGGAGATGTTTTAAAAATCGTAGGTCATCATGATATTTTAAAAATACAATATCCTTTTGAGATCGAATATTTAAAAACTAATTGTGAATATAAAATTTAAAGGAAATAAATGCAAGCTTTATATCTTTTAATTGCTATTTTAGGTGTTATTGCTGTGGTGTATTTACTAATAAAAAAAATAGAAACCAAAACAGCATTAATCGGGGTAGGGTTTATCTTGTGTTTGCTCTCTTTAAAACCTACAGAGGCTTTGAGTGCTTTTACTCACGCTATGGTTCAACCTGCTTTGATTAAAGCAATTTGTGCGAGTATGGGTTTTGCTTTTGTGATGAAAGTTACAAAATGTGATAAGCATTTGGTAAAACTTTTAACAGCACCTTTGAAAAATGTAGGATTTTTCTTAATTCCACTTGCTTTTATGGTAACTTTTTTCATAGCTATTGCTATACCTTCAGCTGCTGGGTGTTCGGCTGCAGTAGGAGCTACTTTAATACCACTTTTAATGGCTTCGGGTATAAAACCTGCTATGGCAGCAGCTACTGTTCTTTGTGGAACTATAGGCGGTATTTTAAGTCCTGGGGTTTCACATACAGCTTTAATCTCTGAAATTTCTGGTAAAAATATACAAGAAATAATCTTGGTACAAACTCCAAATGCTCTAACAGCAGGAGTGATAGTTATGATTTCTTTGATGATTATGGCTTTGATTTTTAAAGATTATCAAAAAGGTAAAGCATTTGAAGTAGCAAATCAAAATGTAAAAGAAGAAAGTATAGAAAAAGTCAATATTTTATACGCTTTAATGCCTTTGGTGCCTTTGGCGATTTTGATAATAGGTGCAAGTCCTTTGCATGCGTATGAATTTTTGTCTTGGACTTCTAAAATAGGCGTGGCTGAAGCTATGCTTTTAGGAGCTATTATAGCTATAGTTGTAACTTGGAGTAAGCCTGATACAATTTCAAAAGAATTTTTCAATGGTATGGGAAAATCTTATGCTGAAATCATTGGTATTATTATAGCAGCGAGTGTTTTTGTGGCTGGTCTTAAAGCATGTGGGGTAATAGATATAATCATAGAATGGCTTAAAAATGAGCAACATTATGTGCGTTTTGGTGGGACTTTTATACCATTTTTAATGGCTATGATCACAGGAAGCGGAGATGCTGCTGCTATGGCGTTTAATAAAGCAGTAACAATCCATGCTCAAGATCTTGGGTTTGATCAAGTTAAACTTGGTACAGCTGTAGCAATGTCTGCTGTGCTTGGAAGATATCTTTCTCCTATTTTGGGAGCTTGTATTATCGTTTCAGCTATTGCTGGGGTTAGTCCTTTAGAGATTGTCAAAAGAACAGCTTTAGGATGCGTGATTTCAGTGGTAGTGATTGCTTTTGTGTTATTATAAGTTTAAGCTTAAAAGCTTAAACTTCTTTAGCAGCTAGTATGATAATTTCTTGTATAACTTTACTAGCAGCTTTTAAGGAATTTACTGGTAAATATTCATAAATAGAGTGAAAATTATGTGCTCCTGTAAAAATATTTGGACAAGGTAATCCTTTTTCAGATAATACTGCTCCATCATATCCACCACGCATAGGGATGATTTTAGTTTTTATATTTAAATTTTCATAAGCTTGTAATGCAAGTTTTATAGGTAAAGAATCCGTGCTTTTTAAAGAATTAAATACATTTTTATATCTATTGCTTAATTTTATATTGATTCTTTCTTCTCCATAAAGAGTTTTAAAACTATCACATAAATTTTGTAAAAATTGCATTCTTTGAGTGTATTTTTCATCATCAAATTCTCTAACATCTATTTTTAATATAGTTTTAGCACTATTACCTTTTAAATCTTTTACCCAAAAATATCCTTCTTTATTTTCTGTATATTCTGGAGCTTCTCCATTTGGTAGCATAGATATAAATTTATGAGCTAGTATTAAAGAATTTATCAGTTTTCCTTTAGCACTCATAGGATGAGCTGATTTGCCTATAAATTCGACTTCGCAATCACCTGCGTTCCAATTTTCATATATAAACTCGCCTATTTCACAACAATCTAAACAATATCCAAAATCTGAATTTATTTCTTTTATATCAAAAGCTTTGGCACCTCTTAAGCCTTGTTCTTCATCTGGTAAAAAACAAGCATAAATATCTCCATGTTTAATATCAGGATTTTTTACAAAAAACTCTAACATATCCATTATAGCAGCAATAGCAGCTTTATCATCAGCTCCTAATAAACTCGTGCCATCTGTATGGATGATATCATCATTTATATAATTTTTAAGTTCTTTAAATTCATCTTCTTTTAGATATAAATTTAAATCTTTGTTTAGACAAATATCTCCGCCTTTATAATGTGTAATTTGAGCTTTGGTATCATTTATTTGCTCCATACTTGTATCTAAATGTGCAAAAAAAGCTATTTTAGGAGCATTTTGGGTGTTTGCTGGTAAAAGAGCTGTTGTGATAGTGCTTTCTCTTCTTTTTATGTCTTTTAAGCCTAATTCTTGTAGTTCTTTTTCAAGTAATTTTGCAAGATCTGTTTGGTTTGGGCTTGATGGCATTATGCCTTTAGCTCCATTTTCTCTGCTTGTTGTAGTGTTTATTTTTGTGTAGTTTATAAATCTTTCAACTATACCCATATTTTTTCCTTTTTTAATATTAAATATGTTATTGTAGCAAATATTTAAATTTTTAATTATTATTAAAAATTTGTCGATTTATGTTTTATTAATATTTTATAATGAATTTTAAAAATGTTTAGGAGGTTTTTTTGTGAATAAAAAGATTTTCATGATTTTTTGTTTTGTAATGCTAGTTTTGGGTTGTTCTTCCAAAGAAGATTTAAATCCTTTAGGTAGATCTTTGGGCGATATGTATGATGATGATCCTTTAAAATTAGGTAATGCTCCAGGCAAACCTGCAAAGGAAATTAGACCTACGACTTCAACTTCTAATTCTAAGGTTAAAATTCCACCCCATCCACCAATTTTAAAATCAAATCCATCTAACACAAATGAAAATCCTCAACCAAGGCTAACTAGCGAAGGGAAATTCAATGAAGTTGGGGTATTTGAAAGTAGTGGTGTGACGAGTGATTTTGTAACTATTATGAATCCAGCTGGAACTATTTTGGTAATGTCAAATTTAAATCCAGGTAATTGGATTTGGGGTTATACTTTGTTAAATAGTAAAAATTTTGGCAATGCTAGAGCTTGGCAGTTAATAGAATTTCCAAAAAATATGGTTATGATTAAAAATGCTAGAACAGGAACTTGTTTAAATGCTTATAAAGGCGGAGTGGTGCATTATACTTGTGATCCTAGCAATCAAGCTCAATTTTGGACTTTAATTCCATTTGATAATAAAGCTGTTAAAATTCAAAATTTAGCCACCAAATTGTGCTTACAATCTTTTATAAAAGATCCGCTTAGAGATTTTGACAAGGTTAGTCAGATTTTTCTTACAAAATGTGTTAAAAAAGGAGAGTCAAATTTAGATCAGCAATGGTATATAACTGCACCTCCATTTACTGCAAAACCACTTTATAGAAAGGGTGAAAAATGAAAAAAATATTATTAATATTATTTAGTTTTGTATATGCTTTTGCAGGATTTGAAAATTATAATATAGGTACTTGGAATTTGCAAGGTTCATCAGCTGCAACCACAGAAAGCAAATGGACTATAAGTATAAGACAATTAATAACAGGAGAAAATCCTTTAGATATTTTAATGGTTCAAGAAGCTGGGACGCTACCTTCTACTGCGGTTATGACTCAAAGACATGTGCAACCTGGGGGAATTCCTATAGATGAATATACTTGGAATTTAGGAACCTTATCGCGTCCAAATAATGTGTTTATTTATTATTCTCGTATAGATGTGGGGGCAAATCGTGTCAATTTTGCAATCGTTAGCAGGCAAATGGCTGATGAGGTAATTGTAATACAACCTCCAACAGTAGCATCGCGTCCTATAGTAGGTATTCGCATAGGTAATGAAGCTTTTTTAAATATACATGCTATTGCTTCTGGAGGGACTGATGCGGGTGCTTTAGTAACAGCAGTTGATGATTATTTTAGAACTAGGCCAAATATAAACTGGATGGTTGCAGGTGATTTTAATAGAGAACCTTTGGATACTTTAAGATTGTTAGATAGAGATTTGTTAAGAAGAGTGAGTGTGTTTTACCCGCCTAGTTTTACACAAACTACATCTAGAAGAACGATTGATTATGCTATAGTGGGAAATGCTATGAGACAAACTCCACCTTTATTGTCAGCTGTGTTGATGTTTGCTGGACTTAGAACCTTTTTAGCATCAGATCATTATCCTGTAAATTTTAGAAAATTTTGAAAGTTTAATATGAAAAAAGTTATTGCTATATTTTTATTAATGTTTAATTTTGCGTTTGCTGAGATGGAATCAACTGATTCTACTTTAATGCTTAGTATTAGATCTTTAGAAACAGGTATAACTTTGAGTCCTTTTAGGGAAACCTCTCAAGATCTTAGAGATCAAAACTGGATAGTAAAAGAAATTCAATTAAATGAAAAATTAAAGGAAAAAGACAAAATGGCAGATAGATTGCCTTTTGGTTATGTTCAATTTACTCATCCAAGTGATAAAGATATATGTTTAGCCATTGCACCAAGTGGCTTTTTTGTAGGGAAATCTTGCAGTATAGATTTACAAAAAGGAGAAATGGAAACGGTTTTTTCTATTATGCCTACTACAACTTCAGCTGTTCAAATAAGATCTTTGGTTTTAAATAGTGATGAGTGTATAGTTACTTTTTATAATCCAAATGTTCCTATCGAGCAGCGTTTCGGTTTAGATTTTTGCACTATTGATCCAGTATTTTTTGCTGAATTAAATGAACTTATGATTTTAACACCAGCATTAATGAATGCTCAACCTTTAGAGTAAGTTTTTCTAAAATATCAGTAAAAATTTATGTATTTTTACTGATAGAAAGAATTTGTATAACAAAAATGGTATAATCAATATAATTTCACAAAAGGAGTTATATGAGTGCTAGTATTTTGTTGATTATTGGTGTTGTTATGTTTGTATTTGGTTATTTTGTTTATTCTAAATTTGTAGCCAAATATATCCTAAAACTTGATGATAAAAACATCACTCCTGCTCATGAATTTAGAGATGAGATTGATTATGTCCCTGCAAATAAATTTGTATTATGGGGACATCATTTTACCGCTGTTGCTGGTGCTGCACCTATAGTAGGGCCTGCTATAGCTGTTCAATGGGGATGGTTGCCAGCATTTTTGTGGGTTGTGTTAGGAACGGTGTTTTTTGCTGGAATTCATGATATGTCAGCTTTATGGGCTAGTGTCAAAAATCAAGGAAAATCCATAGGCAATGTTTGCCAAAAAGTCATAGGAACAAA
This sequence comes from Campylobacter volucris, assembly GCF_008245045.1. Lineage (NCBI taxonomy): Bacteria > Pseudomonadati > Campylobacterota > Epsilonproteobacteria > Campylobacterales > Campylobacteraceae > Campylobacter > Campylobacter volucris. The sequence continues at coordinate 1,333,504 of NZ_CP043428.1, read as the reverse complement.
AATTGGGCAATTGTTTATGGTGGTGATATTTTTAGTTCTTTTAATGGTAAATGCTGCATTTGGTGTTATCATAGCAAAAGAATCAGTGGAGTATCCAACCACTATCATACCTGCTTGGGGTGCGATTTTAATAGCTTTGTTAATGGGTCAGGCTATATATAGATTTAAAATGAATCTAGCTTTAGTTACCATAGTAGCTGTTGTTTTACTATATGCTTTAGTGCCAATTGGCGTTGCTTATCCTGTGAATTTACCTGAAAATGTAGCAGGGCTTGATTCTTTAAGACAATGGGTTGTGATTTTATTTATATATGCTGGAATTGCTTCTATTTTGCCTGTTTGGATGCTATTGCAACCTAGAGATTATGTAAATGGGGTTCAACTTGTCATAGGATTGATGCTTTTATATGGCTCTATTATTATAGTAAATCCTACTGTTTTAGCTCCTGATATCATTCCTGCTATAAAAGCTGGAGATTATAGTTTGATCATACCTGTTTTGTTTATAACTATAGCTTGTGGTGCTATAAGCGGTTTTCATGGTATAGTAGCAAGTGGAACTACTTCTAAACAAATCAACAAAGAGAGTGATGTAAGATTTGTTGGGTATTTAGGATCTGTTGGAGAAGGAAGTTTGGCTTTAGGGACAATTATAGCTTGTGTAGCTGGGGTTGGACTTTTAAGTGCTAATGCTGGGTTAAATCCTGATACATGGACAAGCCTTTTCAAACCTGGTGCGGGTAATTTTGCTTCTGGTGGTGGAGCTATAGTATCAAATGCTACTGGACTTTCTTTTGAAGCAGCTTCTACTTTATTTTCGCTAATGCTTATTTTGTTTGCAGCTACAACTATGGATGCTGGTATAAGACTTCAAAGATATATCATCCAAGAATGGGGTGAAATTTACAAAATTCCTTTTTTAAGAAAAAATGTTATTGCGACTATTTTAGCTGTGGGTATATCTTTTATAATGGCGATGAATGGTATAGGAGAAGGCGGTAAAAATGAAGTTGCGATTTGGCCTTTATTTGGTGCGACAAATCAAATACTAGCTTCGCTAACTTTGCTAACTATAGCGGTTATTTTGATTAAAAATAAAAAAATAGGTGGATCTTTGGTCGTTTTAGTCCCTTTAGTGTTTATATTGATCATGGCATTTTGGGGTGCTTCGATAAAAGTTTTTGAATTTTATAATCAAGGTAATTGGTTGTTATTGGTAATTGATATTTTAGTTTTAATTGTTACTATAATGGTGGTTTTATCAGCATTATCAACCATAAGTAAAACTTTAAGTGATAATAAATGAAAGCATTTTATAGCTTTTCTAAAAAATTAGAAGAATTTTATTTTTCTAAATATGGAAAAGCTATAAAAAAAGAGCAAGAAGAAATCGATGATTTTTTTATGATCATCACTTTTTCAGAGCTTATGGGTATAGAAAATCCTTTTATGCTACAAACTTTAGAGCTTATGCCTATTTTGTCGCCAAAATTCCATAAATGGCATACAAAGATGGGCTTAAAGCATAGTGTTTTTGATAATTTTCCTTGCTCATGTTGTTGTTAAATTTTTAACAACAACTTATTATTGATATAAAAAATTACTTACAAAAGTAGAATTTTGATCTATGCCTATAATTTTATTATTTGGATCAAGTAAGTAAAAAAATAATACAACTAGCGATATTAAAAACATAGCAAATAATAATTTTTGAAAAATATTTAAAGACACGCTTTCATCTTTTTGCGTTGTTTTATAACCATAAATCATAGAATCTAAAGCATCACATTTATTATAAAATTTATCTATTAAAACGCCTATTATATGAACTATAGCTATAAAAACAAAGATATTGACAAAAATTTCATGTAAATGCTTGAAAAATTTATAGCCATATCCAAAATGTAAATTCGCAAAAAATCCTGCTTTTTCTTCAACTCCTAAAGCCATCATACCTGTAATGAAGATTAAAATTCCTAAAACAAGCATGGAAATTATAGCTATACTAGAGGCTGGATTATGGCCTGTGAATTTTTTCTTGTCTTTTAAAATAGAAATTAAATATTCTTTTACACCCTTAAAATTAAAATCTTTAAATAAAGAATACCTAGTCCCAACAAAACCCCAAATAATACGAAAAAATACCACTACACCAAATAAAACTCCAAAAAGCGCATGATAATACAACAAACTATCAAAGTCAGAAGATAAATATGCCAAAGCAAGAAGTACTATAAGTAAAACATGTACAAATCTATTTACAAAGGTCCAAATATAACTTTTAACCATAAAATTCTCCATAATTTTAAATGTTTTGGTATAAATATTTGTAAATTGTCGCAAAATAAAGTGAAATTTGTGTGAAAGTAAATATTTTATCTAATAATTTTTTTAGATAAAATATATTTATAGATTTTTAGACTAAGTATAATTTTAAGGTATTGATTTTATGATTTTTCCAAGAGTGGTTTTTGTAGGTGGCAAAGGTGGCGTGGGTAAAAGCACTATGTCTAGTTCTATAGCAAAGATGTTATCTTTAAGTGGCAAAAAAGTGTTATTAATCTCAACTGATCCTGCACATAATTTAAAAGATATTTTTGATATAGAAAAAAATAATCAATTCAATACAAATTTACAAATACTAGAGTTAAATCCACAAAAAGAAGCAAAAGAGTATGTAGAAAATGTAAGCAAAGCAACCAAAGAGCTTATAAGTCCCAATTCTTATGAAATGCTTGATAATTACTATAAAATAGTCAAAGAAAGTGCTATTGCTCAAGAAAGTGCTATGTTTGATAAACTTATAAAAATTATAAGCGAGGATACAAATTTTGATCATATCATCATAGATACAGCTCCAACTGGCCATACTTTAAGATTATTTAAAATGCCAAAAAATTTAAAAATTTGGAGTGAGCTTTTATTAAAACAAAGAGAAAAAAACTCAAATTTACAAAATATCATCGGCAATATAGAAGGCAAAGACATTTTAAAGGATAATCTTGAAAATAGGCATTTAAGGTATTCTAAATTTTTAAATATATTAAAAGATAACAATCAATGTGCTATTTTACTAGTTTTAAATTTAGAAAAACTGCCTATTAATGAGACTTTAAGAGCTATTGAGGAATTGCACATAGAAAATATCACTCCTTTTGCGATAATCATAAATAAAATTCCACCTAATAGCAATGATGAATTTTTTAAAACTAGATTTGAGATAAGTTTGCAAAATTTAAAACTTGCAAGAAAGCTTTTTAAGGATTTTAATATATTAGAAATACCTTTGTATAATAAAGACATTTCTAGCGAAGTTGATTTAGAATTTATAATTAAGCATATAAAGTTATTTTAGGAAATTAAATGAAAACCTTTTTAGTTTGCGCCTTAGAGCCATCAGCAAATTTGCATTTAAAAGAAGTTTTAAAAGCTTATAAAGATGAGTATAAAGAATTTGATTTAGTCGGAATTTATGATGAGAATTTATGTAAAGAATTTGATTTAAAATCTAAGCCTTTATATAGTTCACATGAATTTAGCGCTATGGGTTTTATAGAGATTTTACCGCTTATTTTTAAAGCAAAAAAAGCTATAAAAGAGCTTGTAAATTTAAGTTTTGAAAAAAATGTAAATGCTATTTTATGTATAGACTCTCCAGCTTTTAATATACCATTTGCTAAGGCTTTGAAAAAAGCAAATTCTAAAATAAAAAGAATTTATTATATTTTGCCACAAGTTTGGGCTTGGAAAAAAGGACGCATTCCCATTATAGAAAGTCATTTTGATGTATTAGCTTCTATTTTACCTTTTGATGATAAATTTTTTAGCAAAAGCACTTATGTAGGACATCCGCTTTTAGATGAAATAAAAGAATTTAAGAGTGAAGATGATGTAAAAAATACACTTTCAAAAAAAGATGATGAAAAAATTATAGCTTTTTTACCAGGTTCAAGAAAAAGCGAAATAAAGCGTTTAATGCCTATTTTTAAGCAATTAAGCGCTAAATTTAATGGTGAAAAAATACTTTGTGTTCCTAAATTTAACTTAGAAAAATTAGATCTTTATGGTGATATAGATGGATTTAAGATAGAAAGCAATACTCCAAAAGTACTTAAAAAAGCTGATTTTGCTTTTATTTGTAGTGGCACGGCTACACTTGAAGCAGCTTTAGTTGGCACTCCTTTTGTGCTTGCTTATAAGGCTAAGGCTATAGATATATTTATAGCAAAAATATTTGTAAAATTGAAACACATAGGACTTGCAAATATATTTTTAGATTTTGCAGAAAAAGATGAGCTTAATCCCGAATTTTTACAAGAACAAGTCAATGTAAAAAATTTATATAATGCTTATTTAGATTATGATTATCAAGGATTTTTTGATAAAATTTCTTTTTTGAAATCTTATTTAAAATTTGCAAGTGCCAAAAATATTGCAAAAATACTATATGAAATTTAAAGGAATAAAAATGCAAAAAGAACCTATGAGCAAATATGGTTATGAAAAATTAGAAAAAGAATTAGAGCATTTAAAAAAAGTTGAGCGCCCAAAGGTTGTAGAAGAAATTGATATAGCAAGAAGCCATGGTGATTTAAAAGAAAATGCTGAATATCATGCAGCTAGAGAAAAACAAGCTTTTATAGAAGGTAAGATTGCTGAACTTGGTGATTTGATCTCAAGAGCACAAATTATCGATCCATCTTCTTATGAGCACGATAGTGTAAAATTTGGCTCTACTGTTGTTGTAGAAGACTTAGAAAGTGAAAAGCAAAGCACTTATACTTTAGTAGGAGTCAATGAGGGAAATTTAGAAAAAGGTTATATTTCTATTAGTTCGCCTATTGCTAAAGCTATGCTTGGTAAAAAAGAAGGAGATGACTTTAAAGTTCGTTTGCCAAAAGGCGAGAGTGAATTTGAAATCATTTCTATAGAGTATAAAGCTTTGGAATTTTAGTTTTTGCAAGAAATAATCATTAAAGAAAATGCTATTTTTATAGCTGATGCTCATGAAAATGAAAATAGACGCGGTTTTTGGGAATTTTTACAAGCTTTAAAAAATGATAAGATTAAAACTTCTCAGCTTTTTTTGATGGGTGATATTTTTGACTTATTAGTTTATGAAGTCAGGGCCACTCATGAATTTGCATTGCCTTATGTAGAGCTTTTGGAAGAATTAGCTATAAAAATTGAGATAGTGTATTTAGAAGGAAATCATGATTTTAATTTAGCTAATTTTTTTACTCGTGTAAAAGTTTTTAGTATAGATAAACAACCCTTGCTTTGCAACTTTGAAGATAATGCACATACTTTTGTAGAGTTAGCTCATGGGGATATTTTTCTAAAACCATTTTTGCAGTTTTGCTTAAAAAGTTTGAGAAATCATCATTTACTTTGCTTTTTAAATTTTATCAATAATCTTTGTGGTTTTAAGATAACACAAAAAATTTTAACAAATCAAAATAAAAAACAACTTGTTAGAAAAATTAATAATTTTGATTTAATTGTTAAAAATCGTATTAAAAATTATAAAACTAAATTTATTATAGAAGGACATTATCATCAAGATGTGTTTTATAAATTTAATGAGATAAAATATTTAAATTTACCGACTTTTGCATATAAGGAAAGTTTTTTTATAGTAAAATACGAGCCAGAAATCAGATTTCACAAAATAGAACTTAAGGAGGCATAATGTTTGATGAGAATGTCGTAAAAACAGGTTCAAATGAAATGGAACTTGTTGATTTTCGCATCTTTAAGCAAGGCCACGATAAAGTCTATGAGGGAATTTATGGTGTAAATGTTTCTAAGGTTAGAGAGATTATTAAAATTCCTTTTTTGACTGAAATTCCAGGGGTACCTGATTATGTTGAAGGTATATTCGATCTTCGTGGTGTGGTTATTCCTGTTATTAATCTTGCTAAATGGATGCAAATTCAAGAACCAGAAATGACTAATATAAAACCAAGAGTTATTATCACTGAATTTAGCAATGTTTTAATTGGTTTTATAGTTCATGAGGCTAAAAGAATTCGTAGAATTAATTGGAAAAATATTGAACCAGCTACTTTTGCTACAAGTGCAGGTAGTTTAGATAAAGGTAAAATTACAGGTGTTACAAAAATAGAAGGTGATGAGGTTTTACTTATATTAGATTTAGAAAGCATTGTTCAAGAATTAGGAATTTATGCTCCACAAACTGATATCGATGATAGTAAAATCAAGAAAATTGATGGTATTGCTTTAGCACTTGATGATAGTTCTACTGCAAGAAAACTTGTAAAAGATCTATTAAGTAAAATAGGATTAAAGGTAGTAGAAGCAAAAGATGGTGTTGAAGGTTTGCAAAAATTACAAGAACTCTATGGCACTTATGGCGAAGATTTAAGCAAACATTTAAAGATCATTGTGAGCGATGTTGAAATGCCACAAATGGATGGATTCCACTTTGCAGCAAAAGTTAGAAGCGATGAAAGATATAGAAATATTCCTATAGTGTTTAACTCTTCTTTATCTAATGAATTTATGAGCGATAAAGGTGTTAAAGAAGCAGGTGGTGAGGGATATTTGGTTAAATTTAATGCAAGTGATTTCTTTGGTGAAATTTCTCGCATTATAGCAAAACATGAAAAAGGTGAGGAGTAAAAATGGAAGATATTCAAGAAATACTTGAGGATTTTTTAGTTGAAGCCTTTGAATTGGTTGAGCAAATTGACCATGACTTGGTTGAATTAGAAGCAAATCCTGAAGATCTAGAATTATTAAATAGAATTTTCCGTGTTGCACATACTGTTAAAGGGTCTTCAAGCTTTTTAAATTTTGATGTTTTAACTAAGCTTACTCATCATATGGAAGATGTTTTAAATAAAGCAAGACACAATGAGTTAAAAATCACCCCTGAAGTTATGGATGTGGTTTTAGAGTCTATTGATATGATGAAAACTTTATTAAATTCTATTAGAGATAATGGAAATGATACTGCAATAGGACTTGATATAGCTCCAATTTGTGCAAGATTAACTGCAATTTCAGAGGGCGAAAGTTTAGATGATGTTAAGGTAGAAGCTAAAGCTGAAGAGAAAAAAGAAGAAGTTAAAGAAGAGCCTAAAGTTGAAGAGCAACCAGAAGTTGATGTTAATAAACTTAGCGATGATGAGGTTGAAGCAGAAATCGAAAGACTTTTAAAAGTAAGAAAAGCCGAAGATCAAGCAAGACGCGCTGAGAAGAAAAAAACTCAAGACGCTCCAGCAGCCGCTCCAAAAGCAGCTCCAGCACAAAATGCACCAGCTGAGAAAAAAGTTCCAGCAGCAGGTGGTGGAAGTAGTGGTGCTACTATGGATCAAACGATTAGGGTTGAAGTAAAAAGACTTGATCATTTGATGAATTTAATTGGAGAGCTTGTTCTTGGAAAAAACCGCTTGTTAAAAATTTATGATGATGTTGAAGAACGCTATGATGGTGAAAAATTCTTAGAAGAATTAAATCAAGTTGTATCTCAATTAAGTATAGTTACTACTGATATTCAGCTTGCAGTTATGAAAACAAGAATGCAGCCAATTGCAAAAGTGTTTAACAAATTCCCAAGAGTTGTGCGTGATTTAGGTCGTGAACTTGGTAAGCAAATGGAGCTTGAAATTTCAGGTGAAGAAACAGAACTTGATAAGTCTATTGTTGAAGAAATAGGCGATCCTATTATGCATATGATTAGAAATTCTTGTGATCATGGTATAGAAGATCCTGCTACTCGTTTAGCAAATGGCAAACCAGAAAAAGGAACAGTAAATCTTAAAGCATATAATGAGGGAAATCATATTGTTGTTGAGATTGCAGATGATGGTAAAGGGCTTGACGCAGATGCATTAAAATCAAAAGCAATAGAAAAAAATCTTATCACAGAGCGCGAAGCTGATCAAATGACAGACAAAGAAGCTTTTGCTTTGATTTTTAAACCAGGTTTTTCAACTGCTGCTAAGATTACGAATGTTTCAGGTCGTGGCGTTGGAATGGATGTTGTTAAAACTAATATTGAAAAATTAAATGGTGTTATAGAAATAGATAGTGAGCTTGGTAAAGGTACTGTAATGAAGCTCAAAATCCCATTAACACTAGCTATTATTCAGTCTTTACTTGTTGGTACTCAAGAAGAATTTTATGCTATTCCACTTGCATCAGTTCTTGAAACAGTTAGGGTTCCAATTGATGATATTTACACCATTGAAGGTAAAAATGTACTTCGTTTAAGAGATGAAGTGTTATCTTTAGTAAGACTTTCAGATGTTTTTGGTGTAAAACAAGTGCTTGAAAATACTGAGCAAACTTATGTAGTTGTAATTGGTGTTGCAGAAAGCAAACTTGGTATCATAGTAGATACTTTAGTAGGACAAGAAGAAATTGTTATTAAATCAATGGGTGAGTATTTACAAAATATTCAAGGTATAGCAGGTGCTACAATCCGTGGAGATGGTAGGGTTACATTGATTATTGATGTAGCTGCAATGATGGATATAGCTAAAGAAATCAAAGTAGATATCAAAGCTCAAATTGAATCTCAAGCTAAAAAAGTAGCTAAAGAAAAACCAAGTGATTACACAGTGTTGATCGTTGATGATTCTAAGATGGATAGAAATATCATGCAAAAATCTTTAGAACCACTAGGCGTAAGTGTGATTGAAGCTACAAATGGTGTTGAAGCATTAAGCACTATTAAATCAGGTGAGCATGATATTGATGCAGTGTTGATTGATATTGAAATGCCAAGAATGGATGGTTATACTTTAGCAGGTGAGATTAGAAAATATTCTAAATACAAAAATCTCCCACTTGTAGCAGTTACTTCAAGAACTAGCAAATCAGACCGTTTAAGAGGTGTGGAAGTAGGGATGACTGAGTATATCACCAAGCCTTATTCTCCAGAGTACTTAGAAAATGTTGTTAGAAAAAATTTAAAACTAGGATAAGAAGATGAATGATAAATTAAACCAGGTTTTGCAAAAACAACAAGCACAAATTGCAGAACCTGATATTGATAAAGAAGAGGATATTATTCAGCTTGTTGGATTTGTTGTTGGAGATGAAGAATATGCTATTCCAATTCTTAATATCCAAGAAATTATTAAACCTATAGAATATACTAGGGTTCCAAGTGTTCCTGATTATGTTTTAGGTGTGTTTAATATGAGGGGAAATGTTATTCCTTTAATTGATCTTGCGAAAAGATTTAACCAAGGAAGTTTAAAAATGACTCCTCAAACTAGATATATAGTTTTAAAGGGCATTGCAAATGATAATCAAATCCCTGCGGGTAATGCTGGATTTGTGATTGATAGATTAACAGAAGCTATCAAAATTCATAGAAGCAGAATTGATCCGCCACCTGAAACTTTATTAAAAGAAAAAGGAATGATTTTTGGTATAGGTAAAAGAGAAGAAAATATCCTTACTATACTAAAAGCTGAAGCTTTATTAAAGCGTGAGTTTTAATGATAAAGCTTTGTGCTTTTGATTTTGACTCTACTTTAATAGACGCAGAAAGTATTGATATACTAGCAAAAGCTTATAATGTCGGTGATGCTATAAAAAGCATTACCGATAAAGCTATGAATGGCGAAATTGATTTTTTTGAAAGCTTATTAGAAAGAGTAGCTTTACTCAAAGGAATGCCTTTAAATCAAGTGCAAAAATGTTTTGAAAATTTACCACTGATGAATGGCGCTATAGAACTTTTTGAATATTTAAAATCACAAAATATAAAAATCATTGTTTTAAGTGGCGGTTTTCATGAGGGGATTAAAATGGTGCGAAAAAGACTTCATTTTGATTTAGCATTTGCTAATTTTTTACACCATAAAGATGGTATTTTAAGTGGGAAAGTTGGCGGTGAAGTTATGTTTAATGACTCTAAAGGCAAAATATTACAAAATTTAAAAACAATTTTAAATTTAAACACGCAAGAACTAATGTGCGTAGGTGATGGAGCTAATGATATAGCTATGTTTAATGAATGTGGTTTAAAAATAGCATTTTGTGCTAAAAAAATTTTAAAATCACATGCAGATTTTTGTATTGATAAAAAAGATTTAACAGAAATAAAAAAGGTTGTAAAATGAAAAAATTTTCTTTATGGTGTGATTTTATAGAAAATGAGTTTTTAGATCATCAATTTATGGATTTAATCACTCAAAATATAATCAATGGTGCTACTTCAAATCCAGCTATTTTTAAAAATGCTATTTTAAATTCAAGTATTTATAAAGAAAAAATTAAAACTTATAATATAAAAGATAAAAAATCTTTGTATGAGCGCTTAGCTATTGAAGATATTAAAAAAGCTGCTGATAAACTTTCTTTAAATTTTTATGAAAATAATGATGGTTTTATTAGCATTGAAATTGATCCAAGATTAAAAGATAATACTAGTTTGTCTTTAGCTGAAGCAAAAAGATTGTATACTCAAATTTCAAAAGATAATGTCATGATAAAAATTCCTGCTACAGAAGCTTCTTATGAGGTTATGCAAGAATTAATGAAAAATGGCATTAGTGTTAATGCTACTTTGATTTTTGATTTTGAACAAACTCAAAAATGTTTTGAAGCTTTAAATTTGGGACTAAAAGAATTTAGAAAAAATAATATTGCAGGTAGAAAAGAACCACAAGCGGTTATTAGTATTTTTGTAAGTCGTTTTGACAGACTTTTAAATAATCAAGTTGTAGATAAAAATCGTATAGGTATTTTAACTGCAACAAAAGCTTATAAATACATCATCAAACAAAATGAAGATAATATTAGAGCCTTATTTGCAAGCACAGGTGTAAAAGGTGATGATTTAGAGAAAGATTATTATATAAAAGAGTTATTGTTTGATAAAGCTATTAATACAGCACCACTAGATGCTATAGATGCTTTTAAAGGTAAAAATTTAATTTTTAAAGAGCCTTTAAAAGATGAATGTATCGAGAAAAAAATATCAGCAAATATTTCACAAGATGAATTAAAAAAGAGTTGTAAAAATTTATTAGATGATGGTTTAGAGCAATTTTGCATAGCTTATGAAGAGATTTTAAAATCTTTATAAAGTTTTTTAGCTAAAATATCAGCTTATTTTTTTAGAAAGGAAAAAGATGTTAGAAGGTATCGTTAGAGAGAGTATCGGTAGAAAAGCTGCTAAAGCTTTAAAAAGAGATGGTTATCTAATCGCAAACATCTATGGAAAAGGATTAGAAAACATACACGCAGCTTTTAAAGTAAATGAATTTATCAAAGAAGTTCGTAAAAAAACTACTTTAGCTTTTGATGTAAAAGTAGCAGGTAAAGTATTAAATGTTGTTGTGGTTGATTATCAAAAAGATCCTGTAACTGCTGAATTAAAACATGTTGATTTAAAAGTAGCCCAAAAAGGTGTAATTTCTAAATACATGGTTCCTGTTAAGATAGTTGGAACCGCTATGGGTCTTAAAAATAAAGGTGTTTTAATACAATCTAAAAGAAGATTAAAAGTAAAATGTGCAGCGGAAAATTTACCAAATTATTTTGAGCTTGATGTAACAAAACTTGATGTTGGTGATGCGCTGTTAATCCGTGATGTGGTTGTGCCTGAAGGCGTAACTATGGTAGATGCTGATAGAGTTGCTGTAGTTGGCGTAGAAAAAGCAAGATAAAATGACCTTAGTCGTAGGACTTGGTAATATAGGAGAACAATACGAAGAAACTAGACACAATGTCGGTTTTATGCTTATTGATTTACTCATAAAAGATTTAGAAACTACTAAAATTTCTAATGTCAAATTTAAAGGAGAGCTTTTTAAAAGCTCTTCGACTCTTTTTTTAAAACCCTCTACTTATATGAATCTTTCTGGAGAAAGCGTAAGAGCTGTTAAAGATTTTTATAAATGCCAAAGAATTATTGTTATCCATGATGATATTGATTTAAATTTAGGAGCATTAAAATTTAAAAAAGGTGGATCAAGTGGAGGTCATAATGGACTTAAGAGTATTGATCAATTATGTTCTAATAACTATGAAAGAATTCGTATTGGTGTTGGAAAAAATATAGATGTTATCTCTCATGTTTTAGGCAAATTTAAAGCCGATGAAAAAGAAAGTTTAGATAAAGTTTTAAAGCATTCTAAAAAAGCTTTGTTTGAGCTTTTAGAGTCTAATATAGAGCAAATTGCTTCAAAATATTCTTTAAAAAGCTAAATGATGATTTTTTTTCGTTATATTTCGTCTTTGTATTTAAAATCTTTTTTTATATTATTTTTTTCTTTGACATTTTTTTTTGTAGCAATTGATTTTTTAGTGAATTTTAATAAAATTCCAAAAAGTGCTAATTTGGAATTGCTTTATATCTTTTTTTTAACTTGCTCAGCTATTTCTTATATTTTACCTCTTGCTATAATTTTTGCATTGATTTTATGTATTTTTAATATGATAAGATCTAACGAATTTGTTAGTTTATATGCTTTAGGTTTAAGTAAAAATCAAGTGATTTTTTATCCATTTATATGGGCTTTGTTTTTTTGTTTTGTTTATGTTGGGTTAAATTTTACTCCTTTTGCTTATGCAAATGAATATAAAAGTAATATAGTCAAAAGAGGTGTTGTGTCTAAAGAAGGTGGTGATGTTTTAATCAAATACAATGAAAAATTTATTTATATAGAAAAAACAAGTGCTAATTCTTTATATAATGTAAAAATTTTTGATATAAATGATTTAAATATCAAACAACTTTTACAAGCAAAAAACGCACAATTTGAAGGAAAATTTTGGAATTTAAATGAAGTTAAGTCTATAACCATTCCAGAGCAATTAATAGTTTCTAAAGAAGGTTTAAAGATAGAAGATTTTCAAAGCATCCAAGGGTTGCAAGATTTTTCTCCTAAAATTTTAGAGCGAATTTCTTTAGTAGAAAGTGATCCTTCTTATTCTATTAGTGATGCTTTAGAGAGTATTTTGATATTTTCTAAACAAAATATTTCTACTAATGCTCTTAGAACTAGCTTGTATTCTTTAGTTTTGATTCCATTTTTTGCTCCTTTTTTGATGTTAATTATTTATTATTATTTTCCAATTACTGCAAGATTTTTTAATCTTGCTTTTTTAGCTTTTGTATTTTTTATATTTGTGCTTGGAATTTGGGGGATGTTATTTTTGCTTACTAGATTAAGTGAAAATGAGATTTTACCTCCAGAGCTTGGTATAATGTTACCAATATTTATTTTAATGATGATAGGTAGTTTTTATTATTTTAAAAATAGATAAATACAAAAAAGGTTGTTTATGGATTATTATGAATTAGCAAAGCAGTATAAAACTCCATTTTATCTTTATGATTTTGACAAAATTAAAAGTCGTTTTTATATGCTAAAAGATGCTTTTAGGGCAAGAAAATCTCAAATTTTTTATGCAGTAAAAGCAAATTCTAATTTAAGTGTTTTGAAATTTTTGGCTTCTTTAGATAGTGGATTTGATTGTGTAAGTGCTGGAGAAATTTATAGAGCTTTAAAAGCAGGAGCTAAAAAATATAAGATTATTTTTAGTGGAGTGGGTAAAAGTGCTGATGAGCTTGAGTATGCATTAAAGGAAAATATACTTTATGTTAATCTTGAAAGTGAAGCTGAAATGCTTTTACTAGAACAAATTGCAAGTAAAATTCAAAAAACTGCAAGAATTAGTATAAGAGTAAATCCGAATGTAGATGCAAAAACCCATCCTTATATTTCTACAGGTTTACATGAAAATAAATTTGGCGTTGATATAGAAAATGCTAAAAAAATGTATATTTATGCTAAAAATTCCAAATTTTTAGAGCCAGTTGGAGTGCATTTTCATATAGGCTCACAAATTCTTGATATTAGTAGTATCCACGAGGCTTCCAATATTGTAGCAAAATTAGTCAAAGAGCTTTTGGCGTTGAAAATAAATCTTAAATTTTTTGATATAGGTGGTGGTCTTGGAGTTTGTTATAAAGACGAACAAGAGCCAAATTTATATGATTATGCACAAGGAATTTTAGCTAGTTTGCAAGGTCTTGATGTGTGTATTGGTATGGAGCCTGGAAGATTTTTGGTTGCAAATGCGGGAGAATTTGTAACAAAGGTTTTATATGAAAAATTTAATAGCTCAAAGCGTTTTGTAGTGGTAGATGGGGCGATGAATGATTTGTTGCGTCCAAGCTTATATGAAGCTTATCATGAGATAAAACTTTTAGCCCAAAGTCATGAAAATGAAAGTTTTTGTGATATAGTGGGTGGAATTTGTGAAAGTGGAGATTTTTTAGCAAAAAATAGAAAATTGCCAAGTACCAAGTCTGGAGATTTGATTATAGTAAAAAGTGCAGGTGCTTATGGTTTTAGCATGAGTAGTAATTATAATACTAGAAATAAAGTTTGTGAATTAGCCTATGAAAATGGTAAAGTTAGGATGATTAGAAAAAGAGAAAGTTATGAAGATCAAATCGCTTTGGAGCTTGAATTTTTAAAGGATTAAAATGCTTTTTTTAGATGTTCAAGGAACTTTAATATCAGATGCTAATAAAAGTCCTATCCAAGGATCTTTGGATTTAATCAAAGCCTTAAATGATAAGAATATTGCCTATGTTATCATTACCAATAATACTAAAAAAATTCATTTTTTAAATGATTTGCAAAATTTAGGTTTTGAGATTAAAAAAGATTGCTATATTGATCCTTTTTGTGTTTTAAAAGATTATTTAAAACCATGTAAAATCGCAGCTTTTGGAGCAAAGGAATTTTTACAAAGCTTGGAAGAATTAGGCTATGAGCTTGATTTTAATAATCCACAAGCTTTTTTGGTAGCAAGTTATGATGATTTTAAATTTCAAGATTTTGCTAAAATGATTGAGTATGTAAAAAATGGTATTAAAGCTATTGCTATGCATGAGGGTAGTATTTATAAAAAAAATAATCATCTTTACCCAGGTGTTGGTAGCATCATGGCTATGTTAAAAAATAGTTATGAGTTTGACTATACTGTCATAGGAAAACCAAGTAAGGCTTTTTACTATAGTGCTTTAAAATTATTAAAAATGCAAAAGCTTGATGTGGAATTTAAAGATGTGTTGATAATCAGTGATGATTATAAAGGAGATTTGCTTGGAGCTTATGAACTAGGTATGCAAACAGCATTAGTTTTAAGCGGTAAAATTTCAAATACAAAAGGTATAGATACTTCTAAATTAAATTTTGTATATGATAGCATTAAAGATTATTATATATCGAGGTTTAAATGAAAGAGATAGAAACATTACGCTTAAAAGTTGATAGTATAGATGATAAAATTTTAAATTTGCTTAATGAAAGAATGCTTTATGTAAAAAATATAGGGGAAATTAAGCAAAATATAGGCGGACATATTTATAGACCTGAGCGAGAAAGAGCGATTATAAATCGATTGAAAAATAATAATCATGGTTTATTAGATCAAAATGCAATCGAAGCAATTTATCAAGAAATTTTTGCTGTTTCAAGAAATTTAGAAATGCCTCAAAGTATTGCATATTTAGGGCCTGAAGGGAGTTATACTCATCAAGCTGCTAGAAGTCGTTTTGGAGCTATGAGTCGTTATAATGCTTTAGCAACTATTGAAGATGTTTTTAAAGAACTTTCTCATAAAGAAGCAAAATATGGAGTTGTCCCTATAGAAAATAATACAGCAGGTGCAGTTGGGGTTACGCTTGATTGTTTAGGTAAATATGAAGAGGTGAAAATTTTTGCTGAACTTTATATGGATATACATCATTCTTTTATAAGTATGAGTGAAAATTTAAAAGAAATTAAAAGGATTTACTCTCATCCGCAAGGTTACAACCAATGTAAAAATTTTTTGGAAAGTCATGATTTAAATGAGGTGGAATTTATCGCAAGTAAATCAACAGCCAATGCTGCCTATTTAGCTTCGCAAGATACACAATCAGCTGCAATTTGTTCAAAAATAGCAGCTAAGCTTTATAATGTTCCAGTTTTATTTGAAAGGATTGAAGATAATTTAGCAAATCGCACAAGATTTTTAATACTTAGCGATATAACACTTCCTAAAATGACTAATTGTAAAACTTCTATTTTAGCTCATACTGCGCATAAGCCAGGAGGACTTAGTGATTTACTTTATGAATTTAAAAAAGAAGGGATTAATCTTACAAAATTAGAATCTCGTCCTATCAAAACAAGAGAATTTATCCATAGTTTTTATATAGACTTTGAAGGACACATTGATGATGAAAATGTTCAAAGGGTAATCAAAAAGGCTGATTATATCCAATGGTTAGGTTCATATTTATCAGGAGAAGATGATGGAATTTAATCCTTTTTTAAAAAATATTAAAACCTACGAGAGTGGAAAAGATATAGAGTTGATTGCGAAAGAATTTGGTTTAAAAGAAGTTATCAAACTAGCAAGCAATGAAAATCCTTATGGAGTAAGTCCAAAAGCCAAAGAGGCAATCATAAACAATGCTCATTTAGCATATCTTTATCCTGATGATACTATGAGTGAGTTAAAACAAGCTTTAGCAGACAAATTTAAGGTTCAAAAAGAAAATATCATTATAGGTAGTGGTAGCGATCAAATCATAGAATATGCCATCCATGCTAAGCTTGATCATAGTAAAGCTTATTTGCAATGTGGTGTTAGTTTTGCAATGTATGAAATATATGCAAAGCAGCTAGGCGTAAAAGTTTATAAAACTCAAAGTCTTATTCATGATATAGATGAACTATATGAGCTTTATAAAAAATACAAAAATGATATCAAAGTGATTTTTTTATGCTTGCCTAATAATCCTTTAGGAGAATGTTTAGATAAAACACAAGTGTTTGAATTTATAGAAAAAATTGATGAGGATTGTTTGATTGTAATTGATGGGGCATATAATGAATTTGCAAGTTTTAAGGATAAAAACAAACATATTAATCCACAAGAGCTCATTAATAAATTTATTAATGTTGTTTATCTAGGAACTTTTTCAAAGCTTTATGGCTTAGGTGGTATGAGAATTGGCTATGGTGTAGCTTGTAAAGAAATCATTGATGCTTTTTATAAATTAAGAGCACCTTTTAATGTCACTAATTTAAGCCTTAAAGCTGCATACGCTGCTTTAAATGATGAAGAATTTATTTTTAAAACTTTAAAAAATAATTTTTTACAAATGAAATTCTTTGAAGATTTTGCTAAAAAAAATAAAATTTCATATATAGAAAGCTATACAAATTTTATTACATATTTTTTTGATGAAAAAAATAGCACAGATTTATCTGAAAAATTGCTTAAAAAAGGTATAATAATAAGAAATTTACAAAGTTATGGTTTAAATGCTGTGCGTATAAGCATAGGCACAGAATACGAAAATTCAAGATTTTTTGAAGAATTTTCTAAAATTTTTTAACTTATAGGGATTAGATGGATTATAAAACTATGCTGCACCAAGTTGGTCAGCTTTATCAAAATTTAAGTTTAAGACAACGCATTATTATTGCCGCATCTATCGTGGTTGTAGTTGGATTTTTAGTTTTTTTAACTCTATTTAGAAGTGGTTCAAGTGCAGCTAATGATGCTGGATATTCAGTATTGTTTGAAAATGCAAATACTAGTGATTCAGCGATGATTGTAGCTCAGCTTGAAAAAAATGGCGTTCCATATGTTTTGCGTAATGAAGGAACTATCTTAGTTCCAAATGATCAAGTTTATAAACAGCGTTTAGCAGTAGCTTCGGCTGGATTATTACCAAAAGATAATAAAGTAGGTTTTGAGCTTTTTGACAAGCAAGAATTTGGTGCAACAGAAGCAGAGCAAAAAGTAAAATACCAACGAGCCTTAGAAGGTGAACTTGCTAGAACTATAGAAAGTTTAGAGCCTATTCATAGTGCAACCGTGCATATTGCTTTTGCAAAAGATACACTTTTTACCCAACAACAAGTTCCACCAACGGCTTCAGTTACCTTGACTGTAAAAGATGGTTTAAAGCTTAATAAAAAACAAATTATGGGGATTAAAAATTTAATTTCTTCTTCAGTTACAAAACTTACTCCTGAAAATGTAAAAATTACCGATCAAAAAGGTATTCCCCTTGATGATGAAGAAGGTTTTGCAGATGATTTGATCGCAGCTCAGATTAAATACAAAAGAGATCAAGAATATGAGTTAGAGCAAAAAATTATAGCAGCTATTGCTCCTTTTGCAGGCGGTTATGATAGAGTTGTTGCTAAGGTTAGTATTGATTATGATTTTTCTAAAGAACAATCACAAAGTGAAGTTTTTGATCCAAATACAGTTATACGCGGTGAACAAACTTTAGAAGAGCACAGAGAAGGTTTTAAAGAAAAAGAAATTCAAGGTGTGCCAGGAGCTGTTTCAAATATAGGCCCAGTAGAAGGTTTAGATGATAATGGAGCACGCGAAGTTTATAGTAAAAAACAAACTACGACTAATAATGAGATTTCAAAAAAAGTTACCAATACGACTAAACAATTTGCAACCATTAAAAGAATTTCAGCTGCGGTTGTGGTAGATGGTAAGTACAAGGTTATTACTGATGATCAAGGTAATATTACTAATGAGTATGTTCCTTTAAGCGAAAGAGAAATTCAATCAATTGAAAATTTAACTAAAGGTGCTATAGGATTTAATCTTGCAAGGGGTGATGCAGTCGAAGTAGATAATTTAGAATTTCACAAAACTGCTAAGGTTGAAGATAAAGTCCAAACATTTTATAATAGATTTGTTGAACCATTCATTCCACCTGTTAAGTATGTTTTTGCAGCGATTTTACTTTTCATTTTTTACAAAAAAGTTATCGTGCCATTTTCACAAAAAATGCTTGCAGATATCAAACTTGAAGAAGAAATGGAAGGCAAAGATGGCCAAGTTATCGATGATGCTGAAGATGCTATTGAAAAATTCAATGCTGCGCGTAAAAAGGTCGAAGAGCAACTTGGTTTTGGTGATAGTTTTGATGAGGATGCATTGCAATATGATGTATTGCTTGAAAAACTAAGAGGGGTTGCAAATGAAAAAAGTGAAGAGGTTGCTTTACTTTTGCAAAAGCTCGTTGAAAATGATGCAGAATTTGGTGAGAAGGATATCTAATGATAAAGCTCAGTGAAGAACAAAAAATGGTCTATGATGACCTTTCTATGCCAGAAAAGGTCGCTATATTTTTGATTCAGCTTGGAGAAGATGTAACTACGGTTTTATTTTCTCATATGGATATTAATGTTATTACTGAAATTTCTCGTTATATTGCTTTAGCAAAAAATGTAGATAAGCCTGTTGCTACTGCAGTTCTTGAAGAATTTTACACCTTACTTCAATCTAACCAATACCTTAAAAGTGGTGGTTTGGAATATGCAAAAGAAATTCTATTTAGAACTTTTGGTCCTGAGATTGCAGGTAAAATTTTGGAAAAACTTACCAAAAGTATGGAAAATAATCAAAATTTTGCTTATCTTTCTCAAATCAAGCCTCAACAACTTGCAGATTTCATCATCAAAGAGCATCCTCAAACTATTGCTTTGATTTTAGCACATATGGATACTACTCAAGCTGCTGAAACTTTAGAATATTTTAGCGATGAATTAAGAGCTGAAGTTGTAATTAGAATGGCAAATCTTGGAGATATTTCACCATCAATTATCAAAAGAGTATCTGCTGTGCTTGAAAGCAAACTTGAAAGTCTTACCTCTTATAAAGTTGAAGTTGGTGGTCCAAGAGCAGTTGCTGAAGTGCTCAACCGCCTAGGACAAAAAGCTTCTAAGACAACTCTTACTTATATCGAGCAAAGTGATGAAAAACTTGCAACTACCATTAAAGATTTAATGTTTACATTTGATGATATTTCTCAACTTAGCACTAATGCAATAAGAGAAGTTCTAAAAGCTGCTGATAAGCGTGATTTGATGATAGGTTTAAAAGGGGCAAGCGAAGATTTAAAACAAAAATTTATGGCAAATATGTCTACGCGTGCTGCTGAAGCTTTTGTTGAAGAGATGGGCTTTTTGGGTGCTGTGCGTGTAAAAGATGTGGAAGAAGCACAAAGAAAAGTTGTTGAAGTGGTGCAAAAATTAGCTGAACAAGGTCTTATCCAAGTGGGTGAGGCAGATGAGATGATAGAGTAAGAATATGGCAAAATTAACTAATGTGATTTCAAGTGCTAATATAACTAATCATGTGGTTGAAAATTATCATTTTAAAGTAATGAGTGAGATAGCTTCTAATGAAGAAGCTAAACCAAGCGAAGAAATTCAAACTCCTCAAAAAACTACCATAGAGCCCAACACTTTGCAAGTTGATCCAATCCAAGAGAATGAAAACATTAATCAAGCTCCAGCTCCACAAATCCAACCTGATTTTGTAGAAGATTTGCTCAAAAAAACCGATGAAATGTCTGGAAACATCATTAAACTTCAAATGCAAATAGAAAGTCAAGAAGCAGAATTTAATAATCGCTTAGCTAGTGAGCTTGAGCATGCTAAAGAAAAATACACTAAAGAAGGTTATGATGAAGCTCAAAAAGCTTTTGAAGATGAACTTGCAAATTTAAAAGAAAAATATCTAAAAAGTGTGGAAAAATTAGAAAATACCATTGAAACTTTAAATAATTTTTTGCTTAAAAATGAAAATGAACTCGCAGATACAGCTGTGGTTATTGCTAAAGAAGTCATCGCTAAAGAATTAGAAGAAAATTCTTCTGCTATTGCTTTGAATTTAGCAAAAGAATTAATGAATGAACTTAAAAATGCCACTAAAATAGAATTAAAATTAAATCCTTATGATTTTGACTATGTAAAAGAGCATTTGCAAAGTGATAATATTAAATTTAGTGTAGATGATGCCATAAATAAAGGTAGTATTTTAGTACTTAGTGATGCAGGTAATATAGAATCAAACCTCAATTCTCGTTTGCAAAAAATCAAAAATATGGCAAATGAATGATAGATTTTGAACATTTAAATATCAAACAAATGAGCATTAAAGAGCTAGAAAATCTAGCTTCTTCTTTGCGTAAAATCATTATTGATACAGTAAGTAAAAATGGCGGACATTTAAGCTCAAATTTGGGAGTAGTAGAGCTTAGTATCGGGATGCATTATGTTTTTGATGTTGATAAAGATCCATTTATTTTTGATGTTTCACACCAATCTTACCCTCACAAACTTTTAAATAAAAAATATGATATTTTCCATACTTTAAGACAATTTAATGGCCTAAGTGGCTATACAAAGCCTGATGAGGGCGATTATTTTGTTGCAGGACATTCTAGTACTTCTGTTTCTTTAGCAGTTGGAGCGTGCAAGGCTATAAGATTAAAAAATGAAGATCGCTTGCCTGTGGTTTTGATTGGAGATGGAGCTTTAAGTGCTGGTATGGCTTATGAAGCTTTAAATGAGTTAGGAGATAGAGAATATCCTTGTGTTATCATTTTAAATGATAATGAAATGAGTATTTCAAAACCAATTGGTGCTATATCAAAATATCTTTCTCAAGCTATGGCTACACAGTTTTACCAAAAATTTAAAAAACGCATTGAAAATATTTTAGAGTATTTTCCTCAAGGTGCTTCTTATATGGCTAAGCGTTTTGAAGAAAGTTTAAGATTGATTACTCCTGGTCTTTTATTTGAAGAATTAGGGCTTGAATATATCGGACCAATTGATGGGCATAATATTAATGAGATTATTAATGCTTTAAATCAGGCCAAAGCGATGCAAAAACCTTGTGTAGTTCATGCTCAAACTATCAAAGGTAAAGGCTATATGCTCGCTGAAGGAAAAAATGCAAAATGGCATGGCGTGGGTGCTTTTGATGTTAATAGTGGAGAAAGTTTAAAGCAAGGAGTAAATAAAAAAAGTGCTACTGAAATTTTTGCCAATACTTTGTTAAATTTGGCTCAAAAATATGAAAATATAGTAGGGGTAACTGCTGCTATGCCTAGTGGAACAGGGCTTGATAAGCTTATAGAAAAATATCCTGAGCGTTTTTGGGATGTTGCAATTGCAGAACAACATGCAGTTACTTCTATGGCTGCTATGGCAAAAGAAGGTTTTAAGCCTTTTATAGCAATTTATAGCACTTTTATGCAAAGAGCTTATGATCAAGTAATCCATGATTGTGCGATTATGAATTTAAATGTAGTTATTGCTATGGATAGAGCTGGAATTGTAGGTGAAGATGGAGAAACCCATCAAGGTGTTTTTGATATAAGTTTTTTAAGCGCTATACCCAATGTAACCATAGCTGCCCCAAGAGATGAAGCAATGATGGAAGAAATTATGGAATATGCTTATTTTCATCAAGGCGTTTTTGCTTTTCGTTATCCTAGGGGTAATTTTATTTTAGATAATGAATTTCAAGCAAAAAAAATTCAACTTGCCAAAGCTCAAATTCTAATAGAAAATCAAAGCGATAAAGTTTTTTTAGGATTTGGACAAGGTGTAGCAAGAGCAAAATTAGTTTTGGATGAACTTGGTCAAGAATATGCAAATTTAATTGATCTTGTATTTGTAAAGCCGCTGGATGAAGCTTGTTTAAAAGAATTTGCTATGAAGAGTAAAATTTGGTTTATTTTTTCAGATAGTGCTAAGATTGGCGGGGTTGGAAGTTTGATTATGAATTTTTTACAAAAAGAAGGATTAAATCATATCAAAGTTGTTAGTTTTGAATATGAAGATTATTTTATCACCCATGGTAAGACAGATATGGTGCAAAAACATCTAGGACTTGATGTTAAATCTTTATGTAGTAAAATTAAAACTTATTAAAGGATAAAAAATATCTTTTAATATAATGATTTTTTTATAAAAAAGTCGTTATACTATAAATAAAATTACTAGGAGTTATAAATGGAACTTATGCAAATGCTTAAAGACTGTGATTTAAAAGCTACTCCGCAAAGACTTTGTATTCTTAAGATTTTAAAACGCCATGAACATCCAAATATTGATGCTTTGTATGAAAGTATTAAAGAAGAATATCCATCTATTTCTTTAGCTACAGTTTATAAAAATCTTAATACTTTAAAAGAACAAGGTTTAGTTGTAGAAATTAACACTCCAAATCAAAAAACTTGCTACGATATTTATGAATATCCTCATATACATGTAATATGCAGTAAATGCAATCACATAGAAGATATGCGATATGAAGAGAGTGGATTGCAAGCTTATCAAGAAAATCTTGAGAAAAAAATTGGAAACATCATTGATTATCTTGGAGTTTTTGCTCATGTTAACGGATGTAAATTTTGTAAAAACAAATAATATATTTTAAGACGCATTAAGCGTCTTTATTTTTATAGTTTAAAAATGATAGAAATTTTAGATAATCCACAAAAAATAATTTTTAATAAAAAAACTTTTAAAATTCTTACTTATGATGATTATATAGAAAAACTAGATAAAAATTATAAAATAAAATTATTTTTTCCTTCTTGCATTCAAAGTTTTATCGCTTTTAAAATTTTGCTTTTTAAATTGTTTAAAAAATTCCAAATTCGAAAAAATATTTTTTTAGAAAAAACTACTTTTAAAAAATTTAAAAAGCTTTATAAGGCTTTGTATCAAATTAATATATTTTTTATGGTTTTTGAAGATATGTTTGAACAAGATATACAAAAAAAATTGCAAGAAGATTTGTGTGATTTAAAAGCTAAAATTGATCTTTATAAAGATGAAGTAAATTTTAAACAATGTGTTGATTTGCTTCATTGTAAAAATAGCAAAAATTTATTTTTAAATATAGAAATTATTTTAAAAGATAATAGTGATTTTTTTAAGCAAAATAATGAATTAAATTTAAAACAAGCTATTACTTTGCTTTTAGAAAAACAAATGTTAGGGTTAGAAAAAATACCTAAAAAATCTTTAGAGAATTTTATAGAATTTGATAAAATAAAATTTTTATTTAAACATTTTTCATATGTTTTAAAAAAAGCAGATTTTAAAAAAATACAAATTGTTTTGAAAGCTAAACATTAAAAAACAAAAAATACTAAAATCAAGATAGGAAAAATATGCAAAAGCAAGAAAAAATTGTCCAAATGTTTGATGATATAGCTCCAACTTATGATAAAGCTAATAGAATTTTGAGTTTTGGCACTGATGTGAGTTGGCGAAAAAAAGCTTGCTTGAGTGTTTTTAAGTATTCTAAAGATAAATTAGATATTGTTGATATAGCTTGTGGAACAGGCGATATGATAATAGAATGGCAAAATCAAGCAAAAAAAGCTCAAAAAGAAATTTCTAGTATTAAAGGGGTTGATCCAAGTGCGGGTATGCTTGAAGTGGCTAAAAAAAAGATTTTAAATGCAAGTTTCATTCAAGCTAAAGCCCAAGAATTACCTTTAGAAAGTCAAAGTGCAGATATTATAAGTATTAGTTATGGAATTCGTAATGTTGTAGATAGAAAAGAAGCGATTAAAGAATTTTCAAGGGTGTTAAAAAAAGATGGAATTTTGCTTGTGCTTGAATTTACTAAAAGAGAACAAGGTGGTTTTATCGCAACTTGTAGGGATTTTTATCTAAAAAATATTTTGCCAAAAATTGGTGGTTTTATTAGTAAAAATTATAGTGCTTATGAGTATTTACCTAATTCTATTGATGATTTTTTAAGCAAAGAAGATTTTATTGATGAATTAAGTGAAGATTTTCAAATGTTAGAGTATAAAAGCTTTAGTTTTGGTGTTTGCTCTATGTTTATTGCAAGAAAAAAATGAAAGTTTCAGAGTTAAATTTAAAAGCTAAAAGCTTATTAGAATGCCATTTTGAAGACATAGAATTAAGTGGTGAAATTTCTAAAATAACTATACATGGTTCAGGGCATTGGTATTTTGATTTAAAAGATGAAAAATCAAGTATAGCTTGTGTGATGTTTAAAGGTTTTAATCAATTTGTATCACCAAAGCCTCAAGTTGGAGATATGCTTGATTTAAGGGGCTATGTGAGTTTATATGAAGCTAGCGGGAAGTATCAATTTATAGCCAAAAGTATGCAAAAAACAAGCCTTGGTGATTTAGAAGCTAAATTTTTAGCTTTAAAAGAAAAGCTTGAAAAAGAAGGTTTGTTTGATAAAAGCACTAAAAAAACTATCAATTTATATCCTAAAAAAGTTGCAATTGTTACTTCTTTAACTTCAGCAGCATTGCAAGACATGCTAAAGCTTATCAAACAAAAAGAATACAATTTTTGCAAAATAAGTATTTTTGATAGTTTAACTCAAGGTTTAAATGCTCCTATTTCTTTGATAAATGCATTGCAAAAAGCAGATAGTTGTGGTTTTGATGTGATTGTTTTAGCAAGGGGTGGTGGAAGTAGGGAAGATTTATTTTGTTTTAATGATGAAGAATTAGCAAGAAAAATTTATACTTTAAAAACTCCGGTTGTATCTGCTATTGGCCATGAGATTGATTATGTTATTAGTGATTTTGTTGCAGATTTAAGAGCACCTACTCCAAGTGCGGCTATTGATATGATTTTTCCTTCTAAGATGGCTTTAGAGCAAAAACTTGATGAAATTGAAATGAAATTCAAATTTCAAATTTCAAATTTTATAAAATTACAAGAAAATAATTTAGCTCATTTACAAGATCTAGTCAAAGCAAAGTCTTTAGAAAGTATTTTTGAATTAAAAAAACAACATCTTAAAATGTTTAAAGATCAGTTGCATAATTTTATGAAAATGAAAATTTTATCTTGTCAAAATCAGCTTAAAAATTTTGAAGAGCTTTTAAAACAACATGAAAATTTCTTTCAAAAAAGCAAAAATTTAATTAATCTCCAAAAAGATGAAAAAAACATTTCTTTAAAAGATTTAAAACAAGGAGATATCGTAAAACTTTGCTCTATAGATGAAACTAAAGAAGCAAAAATACTATAAGGAGAAAAAATGAGAGTGATGAATTTTAGCGCAGGACCTTCTAATTTACCCGATGAGGTTTTAAAAGAAGCTCAGGAAAATTTGTTTAATTATCATGGTAAAGGTTTTTCCATCATGGAGATATCTCATAGGGGAAAAATTTTTGAAGAAGTTCATTTTGAAGCTATGCAAATGGCAAAGAAACTATATGAGGTAAATGATGATTATGAAATTTTATTTTTTCAAGGCGGGGCAAGTTTGCAATTTGCTATGATTCCTATGAATTTAAATTTAGGTGGGGTGTGTGAATTTGCAAACACTGGCATTTGGACAAAAAAAGCCATCAAAGAAGCTCAAATTTTAGGAGTAAATACAAAAATAGTAGCAAGTAGCGAAGAGAGTTTGTTTGATCATATACCTGATTTTACATTCAGCGATGATGCTGATTATGCTTATATATGCTCTAACAATACTATATATGGCACCCAATATAAAAAATATCCTAAAACTAAAAGTCCTTTAATCATCGATGCTTCAAGTGATTTTTTCTCTAAAAAAATTGATTTTTCAAATATAGCTATGCTTTTTGGTGGAGTGCAAAAAAATGCTGGAATTTCAGGACTTGCATGTGCATTTATCCGCAAAGATATGATAGAGCGTAGTAAAAATAAAAATATACCTAGTATGTTAAAATATAGTGTATATTCTGAAAATGATTCTTTATTTAATACCCCAGCAACTTTTGCTATATATATGTTTAATCTTGAGATGAAATGGCTTTTAAACCAAGGCGGTTTAGATAAAATCAATGAGCAAAATATCAAAAAAGCACAGCTTTTATATAAGATTATAGATGAGAGCAATGGTTTTTATAAAGGACATGCTAAAAAAGAAGATAGATCTTTAATGAATGTAAGTTTTAATATAGCTCATGATAAAAATTTAGAATCAATTTTTGTAAAAGAAGCAGAAGAAAATGGTATGATAGGACTTAAAGGACATAAAATTTTAGGTGGAATTCGTGCTAGTATTTATAATTCCATTAGCTTTGAAAAGGTTAAAAAATTAAGTGAATTTATGGAATATTTTGCCAAAAAATATGTATAAAATTAAAGGGATTTGATGAATAATGACAAGATAAGTATCATTGGTGCTAAGGAAAATAATTTAAAAAATATCAATTTAGAAATTCCAAAAAATAATCTTATAGTTTTTACAGGACTTAGCGGCAGTGGTAAATCGACTTTAGCCTTTGGCACACTTTATGCAGAAGGCCAACGCCGTTATATAGAAAGTTTAAGCGCATATGCTAGACAATTTTTAGACAAAGTTGGCAAGCCTAATGTTGATAAGATTGAAGGTTTAACACCAGCTATTGCTATAGATCAAAAAACTACTTCAAAAAATCCTAGATCAACGGTTGGAACCATTACTGAAATTTATGATTATTTAAGACTTTTATATGCAAGAATTGGCACTCAACATTGTCATCAATGTGGGCAAAAAATTTCATCTATGAGCGGTGCAGATATTGTAGGTGAGATTTTAAAACTTCCACAAGGAGCTAAGATTATTATTTATGCTCCTTTGGTAAAAGAAAAAAAAGGAAGTTTTGCAGATTTATTAGAAAATTTAGTTAGTAAAGGTTATATCAGAGCTCAAATTGATGGGGTTTTGACTAGATTAGATGAAGAAATTCAATTAGCTAAAACCAAAAAACACACTATAAAATTAGCCATTGATAGACTTCAAATACAAGATGATATGCTAGCAAGACTTGCTAGTGATGTTGAAAAGGGTTTAAGTGAGAGTTTTGGGGAGATTGAAATAGAAGTGATTAATAATGAAGAATTTGATCTTCCAAAACATTTTCATTATAGTGAGCATAATGCTTGTTTTGATTGTAAAATTTCTTTTCCGTTGCTTGAGCCTTTGAGTTTTTCTTTTAATTCTCCAAAAGGGGCTTGTAGCTCTTGTGATGGACTTGGGATTCGCTATTCTTTGGATATGAAAAAATTAATCAATGAAGATTTAAGCTTAGAAAATGGTGCTATAAAATTACTTTATGGATTTAATAAAAGTTATTATTATAAATTTTTAATGGCATTTTGTGAGCAAAATGATATTAGAGTCAAAATTCCTTATAGTGAGTTAAATGAAGATGAAAAGCGTTTAGTGCTTTATGGAAATGCTAAAGAGATTAGTTTTTTATGGAAAAGACATAGGTTAAATCGTAAATTTGAAGGTGTAGTAAAATATGCTTATGAAATGCTAAAAGATGATAAAGATTTAAGCGAGTATATGAGTGAAAAAATTTGCAAAGATTGTAATGGCCATCGTTTAAGAGCTGAGAGTTTAGCTGTAAAAGTAGCAGATAAAAATTTAGGCGATATTTTAGATATGAGTATAGAAAATACTACAGCTTTTTTTTCTAAGAAAGAAAATTTTAATTATTTAAGTGAGCAAGAACAAATGATCGCTAAGCCTATTTTCAAAGAAATTAATGAAAGATTATTTTTTCTTTATGATGTAGGACTTGGGTATTTGTCTTTAGGAAGAGATGCTAGAACTATTAGTGGCGGAGAAGCTCAAAGAATTCGTATTGCATCGCAAATTGGTAGTGGTTTAAGTGGGGTGATGTATGTTTTAGATGAACCAAGTATCGGTCTTCATGAAAGAGATACTCAAAAACTCATAAAAACTTTAAGAAATTTACAACAAAAAGGTAATACCTTAATCGTAGTTGAGCATGATAAAATGACTATAGAAGAAGCAGACTTTATAGTAGATATTGGTCCAAATGCGGGTAAATTTGGTGGTGAAGTAGTTTTTAGTGGCACTTATAAACAATTGTTAAAAAGCAAAAGTCAAACGGCACTTTATATGAGCGGTAAAAAGCAAATTTCACATCAAAAGCATAGAAAACAAGAAGATTTTATAAGCTTAAAAGATGTTAGCATTAATAATATTAAAAATTTAAGTGTGGATTTTCCTTTACGAAATTTAGTCGCTATTACGGGTGTTTCAGGTAGTGGCAAAAGCTCTTTGATCTTACAAACTTTATTACCTTTTGCTCAAGAAGAATTAAATCGTGCAAAAAAAGTAAGAAAGCTAAATGGAGCTAAGATAGAAGGATTAGAAAAATTAGATAAGGTAATTTATCTTGATCAAAGTCCTATAGGAAGAACTCCAAGGTCAAATCCTGCAACTTATACAGGTGTTATGGATGAAATTAGAAATCTTTTTGCAGCTACTAAAGAAGCTAAAATGAGAGGGTATAAAATAGGTAGATTTTCATTTAATGTCAAAGGTGGTAGATGCGAAAAGTGCAGTGGCGATGGTGAGATTAAAATAGAAATGCATTTTTTACCTGATGTTATGGTTACTTGCGATGTGTGTAATGGTAAAAGATATAATGATGCAACTTTAGAAATAAAATATAAAGGCAAAAGTATAGCAGATGTTTTAAATATGAGCATCATAGAAGCAAGTGAATTTTTTCAAGCTGTGCCAAAAATCAAGCAAAAGCTAGATACTTTAGTAAAAGTAGGACTTGATTATCTTACTTTAGGACAAAATGCTACCACTTTAAGTGGTGGGGAAGCTCAGCGTGTAAAACTTGCTAAAGAGTTAAGTAGAAGCGATACGGGAAAAACTTTATATATTTTAGATGAGCCTACTACAGGACTTCATTTTGAAGATGTAAATAAACTTGTTTTGGTTTTGCAACATTTGGTAGATCTTGGAAATAGTGTTTTTGTAATAGAACATAATTTAGATGTGATTAAAAATGCTGATTATATTATAGATATGGGGCCAGAAGGTGGTGTTAAAGGCGGTAAAGTCATTGCACAAGGAAGCGCAGAAGAATTAGCTAAAAATCATAAAAAAAGTGGTTCTTATACAGGATATTATTTAAATTTAGAGTTTAAGGATAAAAATAACTATGCTTAATTTTTTTAAGCATAGTTTGTATTTATTTGCCATCTAGTATGTCTTCTATTTTATCTTTTTGAAGTTTTCTTTCCCAAATACAACCCATATCATTACCTAAATCACAAGCTTTATCAAAGTATTTTTTAGCTTTAAAATAGCTTTTTTTCACATTAATACCATCTCGATAAATAACTCCTAATCTATTACAAGCAGTTGCATCGTTTTTATCGCAAGCTTCTTTATAAAATTTAATGGCTTTGTATTTATTTTTATAAACTTTACCTCGCCCTTCTTCATACATATAGGCTAAATCTCTACAAGCTTTTGCTTCCCCTTTATCGCATGAGTTTTCTAGATCATCTATCTTATCTGCATAAGACACTCCAAACACTAAAAACAAAAATAAAATGATTTTAAGCATAATTAATCCTTTTTTTTAATTTTTTTCAATTATATAAATTTATAATTTAAATTACAATTTATATTATTAAAATAATTAATTTTTTAAGCCCTGCTATGTTTAGCAGGGTTATAAAGGATTTTTGTAAGTTTTTATGATATCTTTTTTATCACTAGTGCGATCGAGTATATAAAGTGTGTCATTTTTAATAGTAAAGGATTTTGGATTTTCTAATCCTTCTACGCCATAAGCATCAATGATTTTTGCGTTTTTATAATCAATTACAAGAAAAGTATTATAACGCAAACTCAATGCAAGCATTTTATCTTTGACTATCTCAGCTCCAACTATATAATAATCATTGATATTTTTATTTTCTTTAAGCTTTAAATCATCTCCAACACTTAAAACTTTTTCTCCACTTAGTAAATAATCTTTAGTGCTAGCATAAGATAAAATGAGTTTTTTACTAAATTTATTTGGTGTTGAAATTAGATATAAATACTCTCCATCATTTGCATAAGCATGAACATAATTTTGTTTTGCTCTAATGGTTAAGATATATTTTCTTGATGGTTCATACCAATCATTTTTTTTCGTAAAAAACGCAGGAGATATATTTCCACTAGTTTCTTTAAAAGTTTGCCATTCAAGCATAGGATCAATTTGCTTGTCAGTTTTTTGAGTGCCACTAAATGTTTTATTATAAGCTCCTATGATGACTTTATCTCCAACAAAAGTTCCATCTACAATATATCTCATATCATATCCATTTGTTTTATCAAATAATGCAAAATTTGTAGCTGTATTAAAATCTTTTGTATAAGCAAGCGCCATTTCATTTGAAATTAAAACAAATTCATCGTTGATCTTATCATAAACAATAGCATTGATATGCTTATATTTTTGAAGTTCTGGTATTTTTATTTCGAAATTTTCATTTAAAGCTTGTATGTTTTTTGTGATTTCAAAAGCTCCATTAGAGATATTTTTGTCAAATGTTAAATCTTTTGGCTCAACTAAGTCTTTAATGAAAACTTCTTCAGGAACATTTTTACCAAATAAATCAAAATGAGCAAGCCTACTCCAAACTTCTGTAGTCCAAGTTTTACTCATGATACTCATATCAAATGTCAAACGATCAGGGTTTGATTTTCCTGTATATGGAGGCAAACCATTTATAATTAAAGCTTGAAATGCATTAGAACAAACTACTACAAAAGATATAACAATAACAAATTTAGAATACTTGTTTAATTTTTTTATTTTGATTTCTTCGCTTGAAAGATCTTGCATCATTGAGCTATTTTTTCTTATAAAAAGTAAAGCAAGTCCCATTACAACTACAACACACCAATAAACCACAACAGCCCAAGTATAAGTATGAGCTCCAACTAATTTATCTCCAAGACCTATACCAATATCTCTTTGCCACCAGCTTGCTGTGTGTCGCACGCCCATATAAATTCCATATCCCGCAAATAAAAATACACAAACTATGTATTTAATCTGAGGGCCATATCGTAAAATAAACATTCCTAAAATACCAATTACAATCATACCAATACGCTCAAACCAACAAAGAGTGCAAGGTGATTCGTTATGAAAATATCCCAAATACATATTAGCAAATCCAACTGGTATGGCTAATATAAGTAAAATAGCAGTGGTCATAAATAGGTAAAAGTATTGATCATTTTTATTTAAATATGTATTCATTTTTACTCCTTACCAATTTCCACTAGGAAGTATAGAATTAAAACTTGCTATTAGATACATCAAGCAGTTTAAACAAGCTCCGCATAGAAAAATTCCAAATATTAACTTTTCTTTTTCAGGTTTTATAAGTATGAGTAATATAGAAGTTGCAAGTAAGATAAGTATTGTAAATTCCAAAAATTCTCCTTTGAATTAAAATTTAAATCGAAATTTAATTTAAAATATATTAAATTTTTCTTAATTAAAAGGAGAAAATATTATTTATTTATTAACCATAAATTTGACCCTTTTTGTACTCATAAACACTTTGCATATCTTTATCTCCTCTTCCTGATAAATTTACCACTATAGTGCTTTTTTTCTTTAAACTAGGGCATAATTTATCTAAGTAAGCTAAAGCATGAGAACTTTCAATAGCAGGTATGATACCTTCTTTTTTGCATAATAATTTTAAAGCATTTATACACTCATCATCATTAATAGCATAATAATTTGCCCTTTTGCTTTCTTGTAAATATGCATGCAATGGTCCAATTCCAGGGTAATCAAGTCCAGCAGAGATGCTAAAGGTATGTGAAATTTCTCCTTGATCATTTTGTAAAACTTTAGTTTGCATTCCATGAATGATTCCTATTTTTCCTTTTGTAAGAGTTGCTGCGTGATAAGGAGTATCTTTGCCTAATCCTGCTGCTTCAACCCCTATAAGTTTTACTTTTTTATCTTTTAAAAAAGCATGAAAAATTCCAGCTGCATTACTACCTCCTCCAGTAGCTGCTACGATGTAGTCAACTTTTTGATTGATTTTTTTAAGTTGCACTTTGCATTCTTTACCAATGATACTTTGAAAATGCGTTACAATTTGCGGATAAGGATAAGGCCCAACTGCACTTCCTACTACATAAAATACATCTTTTGTATTTTTAACCCAAAAATTTAAAGCCTCATCAACTGCATCACTTAGTGTTTTTCTGCCTTTTGTTATAGCATTAACTTTGGCTCCTAAAAGTTCCATTTTATAGACATTTAAAGCTTGTCTTTGGACATCAGTAGCCCCCATAAAAATTTCACATTCTAATCCCAAAAGTGCAGCTGCAGTCGCTGTTGCAAGTCCGTGTTGTCCTGCTCCAGTTTCTGCGATGATTTTTTTCTTGTTCATTTTTTTAGCTATTAAAGCTTGGGCTAAAGCATTGTTGATTTTATGAGCTCCAGTATGTGTTAAGTCTTCTCTTTTTAGGTATATTTCGTGTTTATAATGTTTGCTTAAATTTTTTGCATGATATAAAGGTGTTGGTCTTCCAACATAGGTTTTTAGAAGATATTGCAATTCTTGTTTAAATTCTTTATCATTTTTTAGTTTTAAAAAAGCTTTTTCTACTTCATCTAATGCTATTTTTACTTCATTTGGGACAAATTGTCCGCCAAATTTTCCATAATATTTTTTCATAGTTATTCCTTAAATTTAAAAATAAACTAAGATCAAAAGATCAACTAAAATCAGACAATAAAAAATAAATTGAAATTAAAATGCAGTAGTAGGCTTAACGCCAAGAAAGAAGAGCTTGAAAAGATTTGAAATCTAAAATTGTTTTAAAAAATATTTCCCTTTCCATGTAAGTTTCCTTAATAAAATTTGCTTAAAGCATTTTCATTGTAAAGTAAATATGATTAAAAAAGATTTAAATTTAAATCATAAAATAAAAATAAAATTATTTTATAGATGAAAGTTAGCAAAAGTGTTTGAATTTTTATATAGTGATATTAGTTATATAGGGCTTTTTATAGTAAGTTTTTTATCAAGCACTCTTTTGCCTATGGCTAGTGAAGCTTTTGTAATAGCTTTTGTAAAATTAGATTTTAATATTTATTGTGTTCTTTTTGTGGCAACTTTGGCAAATACTTTAGGAAGTTTAAGCACTTATGCCCTAGCGTATTTTGGTAAGAGTCAAATTTTAGAAAAATATTTTAAAAATTCCATCGAGAAATTAGACAAATTCAATGCAAATTTTAAAAAATTTGGTTTTTTGTATGCTTTTTTTACTTTTTTGCCTGTGGTAGGTGATATTTTTTCATTAGGACTTGGTTTTGCTAAATATTCTTTTTTAAAATCTTGTGTTTTTATAGCTTTAGGAAAATTAACCCGTTATATTTTTGTAATTTTCATAGCAAATTCCATTTGAAAGTCTTGTTTTTATAAGTTTTAAAAGTTTGTCATTATCAACATCGTTTAAAACTTTTATAGTGGTTTTTTTATAAGAATTTACTAAATTCATTTTAGCATCTTTTAAGCATCTGATAGAATTTCCTCTTGCTAAAGAGCTATCACAAATGACATCGACAAAATATTCTTCAAAACTAGCCAAGCTAGGGTCAATCATATAAGCAATCGTTAAAGCATCGTGTATCCAAGTGCCATTAGTGCCTCTTGTTTTGCTTGCATAATCGATCCAAACTTTTAAAGTCTGCACTAAAAAATTACAAAGAGGATTTTGGTCTTTTAAAGAATTTAAATCTTTATGTGTAAGTAGAGTTTGCATGGTAGCATTATATGGCACTAAAGTGATCTTTGCTTTAGAATTTAAAACTATGTTTGCAGCTTCAGGATCAAAGCCAAAATTTGTATCTTTAGTATAATAGGGCATATCAAAACTTCCGCCCATGATGAAAATTTCTTTTACATTGGTATCAAAATTTTCAAATAATCTCATTGCCATAGCAATATTTGTTAAAGGTCCTATAGCACAAATTGAAATTTCATTAGGATATTTTGTGATTAATTCTCCCATTTTTAAACAAGCATTTGGAGTGATATTATCTAAAATTTTAATAGGCCTAATCTCATCCCAAAGATGAGTAAGATTAAAATTTTTAGCACTATTATCTAATCTTTGTCTCCAAAAATTACTATCTTCGCATAAAGTTTCATTAGCCCCTAAATATAAAGGTATGTTTAAATTTAATTTTTCTAATAAATTTTTAGCCACGCTATAAGCAATTTTTGCCTGAACATTACCACTAACAGTGCTAATCATTTCAAGTTTGATTTCTTTAGAAGCTAAAATTAGCCCAAGAGCTAAACCATCATCGGTGTTAGCTCCTATAATACCATTACCTATATCTGTGTCTAAAATAAGGCGTATCATGCTGCATCTTCAATTAAATTTAAATCTCTACCTCTAGTTTCTGGTGCAAAAAATGTCGTTATAAAGCCAATACCTGCAGTAATCACAAAATATAAAGCAATAGGCCACCAAGCTCCATAATAAGCTAGCAATGCAGAAGCTATCATAGGTGCAGTCCCACCTGATAATATAGAGCCACATTCTTTAGCTAGTGCCATTTTAGTATAGCGATTTTTAGCTCCAAATAATTCTACTCCCCAAGCAGCTTGAACCCCAAAAATTCCTAAAGATGCTAATGACATACCTACGATAATTGTTAAAATTACTATAATTTCATTTTTACTATCAAGCAACATAAAAGCAGGAAAAGCATAAAGCATTAAAAGCAAGCAAAATGTTCTATAAGTAATGCGTCTTCCAAATTTATCACTTAAATATCCTGCCAAAGGTATGACTAAAAATCCAACCAAAGAAGCAATCATCACAGCAGTAGTAGCGACTGATTTATCAAGAAGTAAAATTTTGGTTACATAACCTACTATAAAGCCTTGTGCTAAATAAGAAGGGCCATTTTCTCCTATCCTAATACCTACCATGATCCAAAAAGCTTTTGTTTTTTGCCATAAATTTCTTTCATCTTTTTTAGCATGCATTGCGTTTTCATGACGAATTTTTAGCATCATTTCTTTTTGTTTTTCAAAAACAGGAGTTTCTTTTACATGTAAGCGTATATAAACAGCAAAAATAGCAATAAAAATACTACATATAAATGGAATTCTCCATCCCCATTCTTTAAAACTTTCACTATCCATTTGTAAAGTTAAAAGCCAAACCATAGACGCAAGTAAGGTTCCGCTATTTGATCCAAGAGCTATAACAGAAGAAATTAAACCCCTATGCTTACTTGGAGCATACTCTCCAAGCATAACAGTTCCACCAGAAAGTTCAGCGCCAGCACCAAAACCCTGCATAAAGCGTAAAATAACCAAACAAATTGGAGCCCAAATTCCAATTACTGCATAACTTGGTATAAAACCTATAAGAGTAGTTGAAATTCCCATTAATGCAATGGTAATCATCAATACATTTTTTCTACCATATTTATCACCTAAATAGCCAAAAAATAAAGCTCCAATAGGTCTTGCTACAAAACCTACTCCATAAGTTACGAAGCTAAGTAAAAGTGCTATAGTAGGAGTTTGTTCAGGAAAGAAAATTTCAGAAAAGATTGTGGCTGCTGCTAAGCCATAGAGTGCAAAATCTGCATATTCCATAGCTGTGCCCAATCAGCAAGAAAATATAGCTTTTTTAAAAGCTTTTTTGCCTTGAGGCGTTTTAAAATTCTCATCTGCGATTGATTGTGTTTGCAAAATTAAACCTTTGTTTTAAAATTTCAAAAGCGTAATTTTATCCAAAAAGCATAAAATTAAATTTAGAGCTTTTACTCTCTTTTAAATAAAATTTAGTGATAATTTCTTAGTTTTTAATAAAATTTATTAGGAAAATGATGAAAACTTTAACAATAATTGATACTTTTGGATTTTTCTTTAGATTATTTTATGCAATCAAAGGACTTAAAAATTCAAAAGGTGAACCTAGTAATATGATAAGTGGTTTTGCTAATTTTATTTATAGTTTAAAACAAGAACATCCAAGTGATATGATTATTTTTGCACTAGATAGCAAAGGTAAAACTTTTAGAAGTGAAATTGATCCAAATTATAAAATCAATCGTCAAGCACCACCACCAGAATTATTAGCTCAAATTCCAATTTGCATACAAATGATAGAAAAAATGGATTTTGCGAGCTTTTCTTGTGAAGGTTATGAAGCAGATGACATCATAGCATCTTTAGTCAAAGCATGCAAGGATAAGGATATTTTTATAAGAATTATCACTCAAGATAAAGATTTGTATCAGCTCATCAAAGATGGAAAAGTTAGCATTTATAGTCCTATTTCAAAAAATGATTATGATGAAGCAGGATGTTTGGAAAAATATGGTGTTAAACCTTTTCAAATGAGAGATTTTTTAGCACTTTGTGGTGATAGTTCTGACAATATCCCAGGGGTTAAAGGTATAGGTGCTAAGGGAGCTAAAAATTTACTTGATGAGTTTGAAAGCATAGAGGGTATTTATGAAAATTTAACCTTAGTGCGAAATGAAAGAAATAAAAATTTACTCTTAGAAGGTAAAGAAAATGCGATTTTGAGTAAAAAATTAGCTACTTTATATGAAGATTTAGATGTAATTTATATGCTTGAAAAATGTGCTTATCCTAAAGATGAACCATTGTTAAAAATTATAGATATATTAGAACATTATGAGCTTAATGCTTTGCTTAAAAAATTGCGTGTTAATCCTCAAAATAAAGATAAAAATTTAGGTTTTAATGCAAGATTGATTTTAGATGAAAAAGAATTATTTGACATTTTAGAAAAATTAGATAAAGAAAGTGTTGTGGCTTTTGATACTGAAACTACTAGCTTAAATACTAAAGAAGCAAAGATTGTAGGTTTTAGTTTTTGTTTTCATGAAAGCGAAGCTTTTTATGTGCCGCTTAATCATGATTATTTAGGAGTTAGCGAGCAAATTTCTATACAAAGAGCTAAATTTGCCATAGAAAAAATTTATCAAAGCTTTGTCGTAGGACATAATCTTAAGTATGATTTTGAAATTATTAAAAACAATTTTGGTCTAAATCCTCCAAAAAATTATGCAGATACTATGATTTTAGCATGGTTAAAAGAACCAAGTTTAAGAGTAAATATGGATGATTTAGCTAAAAGGTTGTTTGATTATGAGACATTGCATTTTGAAGCTTTGGTAAAAAAAGGTGAGAATTTTGCTAGTGTTGATTTAGAAAAAGCTTGTAAATATGCAGCTGAAGATGCTTATATTACTTTAAGATTTTATTTGTATTTTTTACAAAATTTAGATCAATCATTATTAGAGCTTGCTAAAAATAGTGAATTTGAATTTATTAAAGTGCTAATGATGATGGAAAATAATGGCATTAAGCTTGATACTATGCAACTTGAGCAATTAATGCAAAGTTTTAATCAAGACATTAAAATTTTAAGTGAGAAAATTTATGCTTTAGCAGAAGAAAAATTTAATATTAATTCTCCAAAACAAGTGGGTGATATTTTATTTGAAAAATTAAAATTACCAAGTGGCAAAAAAACAAAAACAGGTTATTCTACTGATGAAAAAGTTTTAAATAATCTCATAGATGAATATCCTATCGTAAAAGAAATTTTAGATTATAGAGAACTTGCTAAATTAGTTTCTACTTATTGTGAGCCTTTGTTAAAACTTGCTAAAAATGACAAAGATTCAAGAATTTATTCAAGTTTTTTACAAACAGGAACTGCAACAGGTCGTCTTTCATCAAAAGATCCAAACTTGCAAAATATACCTGCACATGGCCAATATGCAAAAAACTATAAATCTTGTTTTATACCAAAAGATGGTTATAGTTTTATTTCTCTTGATTATTCGCAAATTGAACTTAGAATGCTTGCTCATTTTAGTGAAGATAAAAAACTTTTAGAAGCATTTGATAATGATGAAGATATCCATGCAAAAACTGCAATAATGATTTTTGGTGAAAATAATTATCACACAAGAAGCATTGCTAAAAGCATTAATTTTGGACTTATTTACGGAATGGGTTATAAAACTTTAAGTCAAAATTTAAAAATTGAAGCTAAATTAGCAAAAGAATATATTGAAAAATATTTTGAAAATTTTACAAGTATTAAAAAATACTTTGAAAAAGTAAAAAATGAAGCTAAAAATGATGGTTTTATTACAACGCTTTTAGGCCGCAAGAGATATTTTGATTTTGATAATGCAAAACCTATGCAAATTGCTATGTATGAAAGAGAAAGCATTAATTCTATACTTCAAGGCTCAGCTGCCGATATAATAAAATTAG
Organism: Campylobacter volucris; assembly: GCF_008245045.1. Classification (NCBI taxonomy): domain Bacteria; kingdom Pseudomonadati; phylum Campylobacterota; class Epsilonproteobacteria; order Campylobacterales; family Campylobacteraceae; genus Campylobacter; species Campylobacter volucris. The sequence goes on along the minus strand of NZ_CP043428.1, from coordinate 1,294,523 downwards.
CAATGATTGAAATTGCAAAAAGTTTAAATGAAGATCAGCGTTTGATTTTACAAATTCATGATGAACTTATTTTTGAAGTTAAAGATCAATTATGCGAAGAATTTGCAAAAAATGCTAGTGATGTTATGGAAAATATTGTAAAATTAAAAGTAAAATTAAAAACTTCATCAAGTATTGCTAAAAATTGGGGTGAATTAAAATAAGGAGATTTGTTTTATGGATTTATCAACCATACTGGGAATGGTTTTAGCTGTTGTTAGTATTTCTGTTGGGGATATTTTAGAAGGGGGAAACCCTTTACATGTTATACATCTTAGTTCGTTTTTGATTGTGATGCCAACGGCAGCTTTTTGTGCGATGACTTCTACGCATAAACATATTGTAAAAGGTGCTTATAAGGAATTAAAAGTTGTTTTTAAAGGTTCAGGGGTTAATTTAAGTCAGAGGATAGCTGAGCTTGTGGAATATTCTACCATAGCAAGAAGAGATGGGCTTTTAGCATTGGAATCAAAAACCAATGAAGTCGATAATGAATTTTTAAAAGATGCTATGATGATGATGGTTGATGGAAAAAGTATTGATGAAATCAAAGAAAATATGGAAATTCAAATAGAAGAAATGGAAGAATACTATAAAGAATGCGCAGAGTATTGGATCCGTTTTGGTGAAACTTGTCCTACTATGGGTCTTGTTGGAGCGGTGTTTGGTCTTATGCTAGCACTTACTTTGCTTGATGATCCTCAAGCAATGGCTATGGGTATTTCAGGTGCATTTACAGCAACCGTTACGGGTATTTTTGGAGCTTATGCTTTATTTGGTCCTTGGGGTAATAAAATGAAAGCAAATTCTCATGATTTAATCAAAGAAAGAATAGTTATCATGCAAGCTATCACAAGTATAGCTGAGGGTGCTAATCCTAGAGATTTAGAAGCTAAGTTGTTTAACTATTTAGGTCATGATGAGCCAAGAATTTCACAATTTGATAAATAAGAGTTAAAATGGGTAAGAAAAAGAAGTGTCCAGAGTGTCCAGCTGGAGAAAAATGGGCTGTTCCTTATGCAGACTTTTTAAGTTTGCTTTTGGCTCTTTTTATTGCTTTGTGGGCGATTTCTGAAAGCAATCCATCAAAAACAGAAGCATTAAAAACAGAGTTTGTTAAAATTTTTGAATTTACCGCTTCAAATCCAGTGCAAAAAGAAAGTGATACGCATCACAAATATAGCTCTCCAGCTAATGCAAATGTTGATGAGTTAGAAAAACTTAAAAAATTAAGTATCACTCAACAAGAAAGTATAGAAAAGTTAAAAGCAGCACTAGATCAAAGAGAAAATAACATTATTTTAAATTTGCCTGCAAGAGTTGAATTTTCTAGAGCTAGTGTTGAGATAGACTCTGCTGATGTGCAAGATTTTTTAAAGCGTATAGCAGAAGTTATCAAAAAAATGCCTTCTCAAGCTCAAGTAGAATTAAGAGGATATACTGATAATAGTGACAAAGATCCTAAACGAAATTTTGATCTTGCAAGTAAAAGATCTCAAGTTGTTGCTGATTATTTAATTAGCAGGGGTGTTAATGCAAATCAACTTATAGTAGTGAGTTTTGGCGATAATCATCCAATAATGCAAGATAAAGAAGATGAGAAAAACAATAGAGTAGAATTTTATATTAGAGTAGATTCTTCAGATGTCAAAGCAAGAAAATCTATATTAGATCAAATAGAGAGGTTAAAATAATAAAAAATTATTTTAACCACCAAATTTAAGTAAAGCAGAACCCCAAGTAAATCCACCGCCAAAGGCATCAAGCAAAATCAATGAACCTTTTTTTAATCTACCTTCTTCATAAGCATCATTCATAGCCATAGGTATGGATGCGGCTGAAGTATTGCCATATTTATGAACTGTAAGCATGCATTGCTCATCACTAAAATTTAACTTTTCTTGTACTGCTTTAATAATTCTTAAATTTGCTTGATGTGGTATAAATAAATCTATTTCACTATGTGAAATATGGTTTTTAGATAAAATTTCAATCACATCATTGCTTAAAGTATTTACAGCTACTTTAAAAACTTCATTACCTTTCATTTGCATGGATAAAGCAGAGCATATACTGCTTTTTTGAGATCTTTGAGTCATTAGCAAATCCCCAAATTCTCCATCGCTTGCAGTATGCACATCGATAATAGGAAAATTTTCATCCAAAGAAACCACTCCAGCACCAGCTCCATCACCAAATAAAACACAAATACTTCTATCGGTATAATCAATAATTGAGCTAATTTTTTCAGCACCTATTATCAAAACATTTTTTTTAGCGCCACTTTCTACTAAAGATTTAGCAAGTTCAAGCAAATAAATAAAACCAGAGCATGCTGCAGAAATATCAAATGCTGTAATATTTTTTAAACCCAAATTAGAAGCGATTTTACATGCAGTAGAAGGCATAGTAAAATAATCAGGACTTAAGGTCGCAACAATAATAGCATCTATATCTTTAGGAGTTAAATTTGCTCTTTGTATAGCTTTTATAGCAGCCTTTGTTCCTAAATCGCTAGTATTTTCATCATCACTTGCTATGCGTCTTTCTTTTATACCAGTTCTTCTAAGAATCCACTCATCAGTTGTTTGCACCATTTTTTCTAAGTCAAAATTACTTAAAATTTTTTCTGGTACATATGAAGCTATACTGATTAATGAGGCTTTATTTTGTTTCATAATTGCAAAGTTCTTTTTCTATTGTAGAGTTTATATTAGACTGACTAAAATTTAAAGCTTGAAAAATAGCATTTTTAATAGCTTTTGGTCCACTTTTTCCATGACTTATGATGACACATTCTTTTACACCAAGTAAAGGAGCACCGCCGTATTCTTCATAATCTATATGAGTTTTTAATTCTTTAAATGCAGGTTTTGCTAAAAGATAACCTAATTTTGCAAAGAAAGATTTTTGAATTTCTTGTTTTAATAATTTTGTAATAACACTTGCAACGCCTTCTCCGGTTTTTAATAATATATTACCATTAAAACCATCACATACTAGCACATCTATGCTACCATTAAAAATATCTTTTCCTTCAGCATTGCCTATAAAATTTGGAAGTTGCTTTAAAAGCTGATGGGTTTCTTTTGTAAGCTCATTTCCTTTGCATTCTTCTTCTCCGTTTGAAAGAAGTGCAATTCTTGGTTTTTTAATATTTAAAATTTCTTTTGCATAAGCTTCACCCATGATTGCAAACTGAAATAAATGTTCACTTTTACAATCTACATTAGCCCCTACATCCAAAACAAGAGTTCTTGAATGAATATTTGGCATTAGTGTAGCAATTGCAGGTCTAGCAATATTGGCTAATCTTCCAAGTCTTAAAGTGGCTAAACTCATAGTAGCACCACTATGTCCAGCAGAAACTACAGCTTGAGCTTTTTGATTTTTTACAAGTTCTATAGCTTTGTATATAGTGCTATCTTTTCTTTTTAGTGCCTCGGTGGAATTTTCATCCATAGCAAAAACATCGTAAGCTTCTTCATAATCTATAAATTGATTTAAATCTTGAGGGATTAAGGCCTTAAGTTTTTTGGGATCACCTACCAAGATAGCATTAAATTCTTTTTCTCTTAAAGCTTGTATAACGCCTTCTATGATAGGTTTTTCTCCAAAATCTCCGCCCATTGCATCAATAGCAATGCTTGTCATCGTTCTTAGTATTCCTTAGTAACTGGATTTACACGATGAGGCATTTTATAACTACCATCTTTATCTTTGATAGGCATAGGTAGTGTAACTTTATAGTGAGTTCTGCGTTTTGCTGCACGAGTTTTACTCACTCTTCTCTTAGGTACTGCCATTTTTTACTCCTTTATTAAAATTATAAACATTTATTGCAATAAAAATAATCACTCAAGTAAGATTGTAACTCACTATTTGCAAGCTCGATTAAATCAATATGAGAATCAAAAAATTCCATAGTATCGCTTAAGATATTATTTTCATCTTTAAAAATACCATCACTTGCGTAAAGTTCAATATTTTCATCTATTTTTAATTCTAATTCTTCTCCGCAACGATCACAATGTCTATAAGTAAAACCTTTTAAATTACCATCAATTTTAGCTAATTTTAAATTTTCTTTTTTAATAGATCCTTCAAAAACTATTCCATCAAGATCCAATTTAAAAGGATAAGCGACAAAACTGAGCTTTGCGAAAGGAATTTTCATTATAAAATTTCAGTTTTTGAAAAGAAAAATTCTATTTCAATTTTAGCATTTTCTAAACTATCACTTCCATGAACTGCATTTGCGTCAATATTTTCTGCAAAATCAGCTCTAATAGTACCAGGAGCTGCTTCTTTTGGATTTGTAGCACCCATTAGTTCTCTATTTTTTAAAACAGCATTTTCGCCTTCTAAAACAGAAACAACAACTGGCCCACTAATCATAAATTCTACTAAATCTTTAAAAAAAGACCTTTCTTTATGAATAGCATAAAATTCTTCAGCTTCTTTTTGAGAAAGTTGAATTTTTTTAGTTGCAGCTATTCTTAAACCATTATTTTCAAAACGAGTTAGAATTTGACCAATAACACCTTTTTTTACTGCATCAGGTTTGATAATAGAAAGTGTTTTTTCCAAAATTTACCCCTTGTTATATTTTAAAATAAAAGAGCTAATATTATCAAAATATCTTTTAAAATTAGATAAATTTTAGTTATTTGAGAATAATGTTAGAATAGTTTAATTAATTTTTAAATATATAAACGCAAAAAGCGTTTATATATTTTGATTAAGCAAATACAGGAGTTGATCCATCTCTTAAATCGCTTCCGATATTATCGCGACTTGGTTGTCCATTTGCAATATCACTCCAAACGATACATCCATCAGTTGGACATGCACTTGCACAGGCTGGTTGATCATTATAGCTTACGCATTCAACACATTTATCAGCATATACATAGTATCTATCTTCACCTTCTGGATTGTTTGCATCATCAACTATAGCGCTAACTGGACACTCATCTATACAGGATCCGCATGATATGCAAATATCAGTAATTTTAACCGCCATTTTATCTCCTTTAAAAAATAATAGTCGTTGTAAGATTATCAAAATTGTTTTAATTTTATTCTTAAAATCTTTTAATTTTGATAATTACACAATTATTGATGTATTTTTACACAATTTATTTTTTTTTAAAATTATAAATGATATTATTTTGTTACAAATAAAATTTATTAATTAGGAGATAAACAATGATAGTTACTAAAAAAGCTATAGATTTTACAGCACCAGCTGTATTAGGTAATAATCAAATAGTTGAAGATTTTAATCTTTATAAAAACATTGGTCCAAAAGGTGCGGTAGTATTTTTCTATCCAAAAGATTTTACTTTTGTTTGTCCATCTGAAATTATTGCTTTTGATAAAAGATACCAAGATTTTAAAGATAGAGGTATAGAAGTAATTGGTGTTTCTTGCGATAATGAATTTTCACATTTTGCATGGAAAAATATGCCAGTAAATCAAGGTGGTATAGGTCAAGTGAAATTTCCTTTAGTTGCAGATTTAACAAAACAAATTGCTAGAAATTTTGATGTATTATTTGGTGAAGCAGTAGCTCTAAGAGGCTCATTCTTATTAGATGCTGATGGAACTATTCGTCATGCGGTTATAAATGATTTACCTCTTGGAAGAAATATTGATGAAATGATTAGAATGGTAGATACAATGTTGTTTACAAATGAACATGGAGAGGTATGCCCTGCAGGATGGAATAAAGGCGATGAAGGTATGAAAGCTGATCCTAAAGGTGTTGCTGACTATCTAAGCAAAAATGAAGGAAAACTATAAATTAAAAATTAACAAAGAAAAACTAATTTTTTATGTTTTTCTTTGTTTACCTTTTTTAAATAATTATATATACCAACTTCAATCTTATTTTTTCTTGCATTAAAATAATAATATATTTGTATATTGTTATATATTGATAAATTATTTTATTTTTATTTATTAAAAGAAAATATACTTAGTATTTTTTAAATTTTTACTACATAATATTAAATAAAAATTTTTTGGATAAATCAATGTTAGTAATGAATATCTTATAGATGATCATTTTTATCATAGATAAATATTTTAAAATTATAGTAATGATTTAAGAAAAATTTAAATTATTTAAAAAATGGGAGGTAAAATATGTTGAATAATTTAAAAATAGGAACAAAAATTGTTTTAATCGTTTTCTTTGTGGTGCTTTTTGCGATCTCAACCCTAACTGCTTTAATTAGCTACCAATCTTATACAACTTTAAACAATGAAGCTTATAAACTTGTTTCAAATGCAGGTGCTAGAAATGTTAATAAATTAGAAAATTTTTTTAATCAAGTTTCATCTGCTTTGGATTTTACTAGTAAAAATGTAAATTCTATCATTAAAGAAGACTCTATAAATTTAAAAAATCAAGCTTTAGATATTGTGCAGAATTTATCAAGCACATCTTCTTTTGTATCTTATGCTTATATTATATTGGAAGATTATTCTATAATTGCACAAGATAATAAAAGTTTTACTATGCCTGTGGCGTTAAAACAAAATATTTTAAACAGCATTTTATCTAAAGATGCCGAAAAAATGAATATTTCAAATCCAATTGTTTTGAGTATAAACAATCAAAATATTTTTACTATAAATTTTTCATTTCCTATATATGATAAAAATAAAAAATATCAAGGTGCTATTGGTATTTTATATAATATTAATGCTTTGGCAGAAGATTTGTTGCATCCAAGAAGAAGTATTTTTGAAAATGATAAAAAATTTCTCATGACTCAAGATGGTTTAATTTTATTTCATTCTGATAGAAAATTTGTTGGAAAAAATATTAAAGAAATAGGAAATTTCGATATTACACCTATTTTAAATGCTTCTATAAATACAAAAAGAGGTGTGTTTGATTATCAAGAAAATGAATATGAGTATTTAGCAGGAGTGCAACCTTTTAAAATTTGGAATACTAAAACTTACTTTACTATGGCAACTTTAGCACCAAAAGAGAGTATCTATCAACCTTTTTATACTTTACTTTTTAGTATAGTGGTTTTTTCTATTATCAGTTTAATTTTTATTGGAATTATAGTTTTATATTTTATTAAAATTTCAATTACTAGTAAAATTAGTCAAATTTTAATGCATTTGATTTCTTTCTTTAAATATTTAAATTATGAAATTTCTAAAGCACCTAGCAATTTAATCATAAAAACCAATGACGAATTTGGAGCTATAGCTAAAGCTATTAATGAAAACATCACTAAAACTAAAAATGCTTTAGAACAAGATGCTAAAGCAGTAGAACAATCTGTTGAAACAGCTAAAGAAATAGAACATGGTAATCTAACAGCAAGAATTACAGCAATTCCTGCTAGTCCTCAATTAGTAGAATTAAAAAATGTATTAAACAATATGCTTAATGTATTACAAGCTAAAGTTGGTTCTAATATGAATGAAATTAATCGTGTATTTGATAGCTATAAAGCATTAGACTTTACTACAGAAGTAAAAGATGCTAAAGGTGAAGTAGAAATTACTACTAATGTATTAGGACAAGAAATCATACAAATGTTAAGACAATCTTCTGAATTTGCTAATTTACTTGCTACTGAAAGTGGTAAATTACAAAGTGCAGTAAAAGACTTAACTGATTCTTCATCTTCTCAAGCTTCTTCTTTAGAAGAAACAGCTGCTGCTTTAGAAGAGATTACTTCTTCTATGCAAAATGTTTCTTCTAAAACTAGTGAAGTAATTGCTCAAAGTGAAGAGATTAAAAATGTTACTTCTATTATTGGAGATATTGCTGATCAAATCAATCTATTAGCATTAAATGCTGCAATTGAAGCAGCACGTGCTGGAGAACATGGTCGTGGATTTGCTGTTGTTGCTGATGAAGTTAGAAACCTAGCTGAAAGAACTCAAAAGTCTTTAGGTGAAATAGAAGCTAATACTAATATCTTAGTTCAATCTATTAATGAAATGGGTGAAAGTATTAAAGAACAAACTACAGGTATTACTCAAATTAATGATGCTGTAGCTCAAATTGATCATGTAACTCAAGAAAATCTTAAAATAGCTAAAGATAGTGCTGCAATATCTGAAAATGTTAATCAAATTGCTAATGATATCTTAGAAGATGCTAAGAAAAAGAAGTTTTAGTGTAAGCTAGAGTTTTAAATACTACAAAATAATAAAATAATAATTTAAGTCTATATAGATAATATATAGACTTAAAAATATAAGCTTAAGAGTTTTTTAAAACTAAAACTTGTAAAACTTATAAAATTTATAATTAAAACTTATATATATATTCTATTATGGGTTTAATTGTATTAATTGTTAAGTTTTTAGTAGATGGGATTGAATTTGGTAGGGTGTTGGTTTGATGGTTTGTGAATATAGTATTAATATCATAAAGGTAGTTTATGGCAGCTGATGATCAAGAAAAAACAGAAGAACCCACATCCAAGAAAATTGAAGATGCTCGTCAAGAAGGAAATGTCCCAAAAAGTCAAGATGCTTCAGCTGTAGCTGTGCTAATTATAGCAGTAGTTGTTGTTTTATTTACCATGCCGTTTATGGGTGAGCGCATAAGTGGCTTGTATTTATTTTATCAAAGTTTTATAGGCATTGAGTTAGATTTAAAAATTTTGCAAAAAATTATCATTAAAACTATGATAGAAATGTTTATTATGATTATGCCTATAACTTTAACTATTATGGTAGCTGGTGTGCTTGGAAATTTAATGCAATTTGGTTTTATATTTACCACTAAACCTATAACTCCAAATTTTAATAAAATTAATCCTATTAATGGACTTAAAAATTTATTTTCTTTAAAAAAAATCATAGAAGCTGTAAAAATTATATTAAAAGTGGGTGTTGTATTTGGTATAGCTTTTGTTTTTTTGCTTCAATTTATGCAAGAATTACCTAGAGTGGAACTTTATACAATTTATCCGCAACTTTTATGGCTTAGAGACAAGGCTATTATTTTAGCTGTTGTTGTGATAATTGCATTTTTGATTATAGGATTTTTGGATATTTTATTGGTTAGATATCAGTATTTTAAAAATTTGCGTATGAGTAAGCAAGAAATCAAAGATGAATACAAACAAACCGAAGGAGATCCTTTGATTAAAGGACGAATTCGTCGTTTGCAAATGGAAGCAGCTAGAAGAAGAATGATACAAGATGTCGCAAGTGCTGATGTGGTCATTACCAATCCTACTCATTATGCTGTGGCTTTGCGTTATGATAGTTCTAAAGAATCAGCACCAAAAGTTTTAGCTAAAGGAGTGGATTTTTTAGCGTTGCGTATTAAAGATATGGCTTATGAGTATAATGTTATGATTTATGAAAATCCACCTTTGGCAAGAGAGCTTTATAAATCTTGTGAAGTAAATGATCTTATACCGCCTGAACTTTTTAAAGCTGTGGCTGAAGTATTGAGTTTTGTTTATACTTCTAATAGACAAAAATTTGCAGATAGATTAAAATAAATTTAGCTTTTTTAATAAACTAATTATAGTCATGCTTATAGAAAGCATATAAACGCTTAAAAGCGCAATGCGATGGTATTTAAGATTAATTTTTTCTATGATTTTAATACCTAAAAATACTCCAAACATAGAGCTAGTGCCTACCAAAATTCCAATTTGTAATATTTCTTTATCAATAATATCATTATAAACAAAAGAGCTAACTCCAGAAATAGAAGCAAAAATCACAAAAAACAAGCTTAATGGAACTACTTTTTTAGTGTCATAACCTAAAAAATAAGCCAATATTGGAGTAATTAGCAATCCACCACCAATACCTAATGATATAGCAAAAATTCCTGTAAAAATGCCACATATAACTAAGATCAAATTTTTTAAAATTTTAGAATGATTTACATCTTTAATATTGCTTTTTTGATTGAATGCAAATTTTAAAAAAAAGATAATGCTTACGCATAAAAAAACGCTTGTTAGAGTAATATCTGAAAAATAAGTTAGCAAAATCCCACTAAATATAGCTCCTATAAAACCACCAAGTCCTATCAACAAGCCATCTTTTAAGATTAAATTTTTCTTTTTATAATTTAAATAAGATCCAAATACAGACGCAAAAATCATTTGAACTACTGAAATTGCTATTGCATGATGGGAGCTAAGTCCAAGTGAGAGCATAAATGGTACTATGATCATTCCACCACCTATACCAAAAATTCCAGAAGCCATTCCAGAAAAAATTCCTATGATTAAATAAGGTAAAAAAAATAAATCCATTTCAAGCCTTTATATAAAAATATTGTAACAAAATAAAATTTATTTAGCTTTAGAAAATATAATCATAGTCGATTTGATTTTATATTATATTTTTTTGGAGAATAAATGAAATTTTGTAAAAAATGCGTTATGCCAGATACCAAACCTGATTTACATTTTGATGAAAATGGAATTTGTGATGCTTGCAATTCACAAGTTGATAAAGATAAAAATATAAATTGGCAAGAGCGAGAAAAAGAATTTTTAGAACTTGTTAAAAAATACAAAACTCATCCTGTTTATGATTGTGTTATAGGAGTTAGTGGCGGGAAAGATTCTACTTTTCAAGTTATAAAATGTTTAGAACTTGGACTTAATCCGCTTTGTGTTTGTTTTGAACCAAGTATTCCTACAAAAATAGGTCGCAAAAATCTAAAAAATTTAAATAAACTAGGAGTAGATCTTATACATATTAAACCAAATCCAAAAATTTACAAAACTCTTGCAAGAGAAGCTTTTGAAAGAACTGGCGATAACGAATGGCAAAACCATTTGGGTATTTTTACAAGTGTTCCAAAAATAGCTGTAAATTTTAATATACCATTAATCATATGGGGAGAAAGTCCTCAAATAGAATACGGCGGCCCTGCTAGCTCAAAAACAGAAAATACACTTGGTAGAAAATGGCTTGAAGAATTTGGAGGATTATTAGGTAATAGAATCTCTGATATGATAGGAGTTAATGGCATAAGCCAAAAAGATGTGTATTTTTATACTTATCCAAGTGATGAAGAATTGCAAAAAGTAGGAGTAACTGGTTTATTTTTGGGATATTATTTTAAATGGGATTATAAAAATAATCTTAAAATTTCAAAAGAAAATGGTTTTAAAACAAGCACAAAACCAGTTGAAACTACTTATGAAAATTTTGAAAATTTAGATTGTTATTCTAATCATTTACATGATTATTTAAAATACTGCAAATACGGCTTTGGAAGAGCTACTGATAATGCATGCTTAGATATAAGACTTGGTTATATAAACCGCGAAGAAGGTGTGCGTTTGGTGCAAAAATATGATGGAAAACCTCCAAAAAAAGCTATAAAAAAATACTTAAAATTTAGTGGTTTTAGTAAAGAAGAATTTGAAAAAATAGTAGATAGTTTCACAAATAAAAAAATTTTTAAACGCGATGAAAATGGTAAATTTTTAAGAGATTGCGATGGATCTTTAATAAAAAATGAAGAATACATTTTAAGATGATTGGTGTAATTGATTATAATTTAGGAAATTTAAGATCTATTATTAAAGCTTTTGAAGCGCTTAATCAAAATGTTTTTATAGTAAAAAACGAAAATGATGTTAAAAAATCTTCTAAGCTTGTATTGCCTGGGGTTGGATCTTTTTACCAAGGAATGCAAAATTTAAAAATTTTGCATTTAGATGAAGTTTTAAAAGAAGAAATTTTAGTCAATAAAAAGCCTATTTTAGGAATTTGTCTTGGTATGCAACTTTTTTGTAAATATGGTCGCGAAGGTGGTGGTAGCCAAGGATTAAGCTTTATTGATGGTGAAGTTTTGCAGTTTGATTTAAAAAAAGAAAAAATACTTCATAGTGGATGGGATAATATTTATTATAAAAATGAAAGTAAAATTTTTAAAGATATAAAAGAAAATAGTGATTTTTACTTTGTGCATTCTTATTTTGTTGAATGTTTTGAAAATATACAAACTTCTATGTGTGATTATGAAATATCTTTTTGTGCTTCTTTTGAAAAAGAAAATATATATGCTGTGCAATTTCACCCTGAAAAAAGTCAAAATGTAGGCTTAAAGCTTTTAGAAAATTTTGCAAATTTGTAGGTTTATTGTATGTTAAAAACTAGAATTATTCCTTGTGTGTTATTAAAAGATGCTCAGCTGGTTAAAAGTATAAGTTTTGCTTCATTTAGAACTATAGGACATATCAAAACAAGTGCTAAAATTTATAATGCTAGAAATGTAGATGAGCTTATAGTTTTGGATATAGATAAAAAAATGGATCTTGAGAGCTTAGAAGACATAGCCAATGAGTGTTTTATGCCTCTTACTATAGGAGGTGGTATAAAAACATTAGATGATATTAGAAAGGTTTTAAATATAGGTGCTGATAAAATTAGCATCAATTCGACAGCTCTTGTAAATGTAAATTTTATCAAAGATGCTGCAAATGCTTTTGGAAGTTCGTGTGTGGTTTGTTCTATTGATGTAAAAAAAGTCAATGGTGAATTTAAGGTTTTTAATGAAAAAGTATTTGATATTAATCCTTTAGATCTTGCTTTAAAATACCAAGACTTAGGAGCAGGAGAGATACTTTTAACTAGCATTGATAAAGAAGGAAGCAATAGCGGGTACGATTTAGAACTTTTAGATATGTTTTGTGATAAATTAAAAATTCCTCTTATTATCAATGGAGGACTTAGCAAACCAAGTGATGGGGTAGAAGCTATAAAAAAAGGAGCAAATGCTTTAGCTGGAGCTTATATATTTCATTTTAGTCAATACACTCCAAATGACATTAAAAATGAACTTTTAGCTAATAATATCCCTGTTAGGATTGTTTAGTTGCATTTTTAAGACAGATTTATTTTGAAATGTAAATGATGAAGTTGTTTCAAAATTAAATATTTTGTGAAGACCAATGATTTGCATATTGTCTTCAAATACTTCAAGTTGCAAAATATCACAATTTTGTATTTTAAAAGCATAAAATATGCTGATATGCTCTAATATTCTACCTAATCCTAAAATTTTAGAAAAAGGGTTCGCATAAAAACCAAATTCAATAATGTCTTTAGATTTTTTTTCAAAATTAATACTTCCAAGAATTTTATTATTATAAATCACACAATAATAGCTTTTTTGTGTAATTTTTCTTAAATTATTTATAAAATTTTTATGTTCGTATTTGCTGATATAATGTCTATGATAGAGATACTTTTTTATTTCAAAATGATTTCTATATAGTCTAATTTTTTCTTTTTCTTTGTGATTGAGATTGGCAAAATTTTTAAGAATAATTTTTTCATTATAGTTAAAATTTAAAATAATATCTCTATTCTTTATCGTATAGCTAATTAATTCATCTTTCCAAGAAAAATTAATAGAAGATAATTTTGCAACAATTAATTTTTGTATGTATTCTAAATAATACATTTTTTTAGACTTTTTAATTATAACAGGAGAGTGTTTTAAATACAAATTTAAAGCTTTAGTGTTTTCTTTAAAAACACAAGCTTTTAAGATTTTTACTTTTAAAACATTAAAAGCATAATTTTTAATTTCTTCCATTAATAAATTCCCAACACCTTTTTTAATGCCATATAACCCAAATTCGCAAGAAGTTATAGTGATATTTATAAAATCAATCACACCTATTGCTTGATCGTTTTCATAAACTAAAAAATATCTTTTAGTACAATCATTTTTTAAATTTTGTATAAAATTTAAATGCTCTTCATGGCTAATATAATTAGTTTTCATGAATTTAGCTATGCTTGGATCGTTTCTATGTCGTAAGATAAATTCTTTTTCAAAATCATTTAAATTAGTGAAATTTTTAAGCGTTAAATTCAACTTCATATCCTTTTTGAGCTAACCAAATAGCTAATCTTTCTTGGTTTTTAGCATAAGCAATGGCTTTAAAATTTGCTTTTAAAACCAAAGCTTCATTGACTAAAGAACTAGCACTAATTATAAGCTTTTTGCTCTCATTCATTAATTGTGCCAAATTTAAAGCATCAATTATGAGTATTATATGTGAGTTTTCATCACTTATTTTTTTTAATTTTTTTAAATGTTTATTTGCTTTGGTGGTAATGATAAGAATTTGTTTATTTTTAGGTAAAGACAAAGCTATATTAGTAGATAAATTCTTACTATCAACTCCGCCTATGCAGATTAAAAAATCATAAATTTTTTCTCTTTTTATTTTGCTTTCTTCATAGAATTCATCTCTGATTAAAGCATAAGAAAACCCACATCTAAGCTCGCAGTATTGAGGAACTAACCCCGCATAATCACTTGCTTTTGCATATGCATTGACATTTAGTAAAATATCACAAAAATGTTCTTTAATATCATCATCAAAGCTTAGGATTTTCACTCCTGTTTCAAGTTTGATTAGTTTTTCATCTTCATAGTTTATATCATAATGATCGATGATTAAAAGATCAAATTTTTCTTTTTTGATTAAATTGATAAGCTCATAAATACTTGCACTTGTAAGCTCATATACAGGATAGGTAATTTCATCTATAAGTGAGCCTTCTAGTGCTAAACATGCAAAGCTAACATCTTCATATTGCTTTGCTAAGACTAAATCTCTTTTGATATGCCCATGCCCTATATCGTTTGAACTATCACTTCTAAAAAGAACTTTCATTTTATCTTGTGTTTATATCCTCTTTGTATAATGGCTTCTTTTAATGGAATTATATTATCATTTAAAGCTTTTTCTTGTGCTTTTATATGTGCAATAATCAATTCAAGCCAACTTATGTGCTCTTTAATCCATAATAAAGATTTATTATAAATATCATCTTCATTTATAGGATTGAGTACATAAATTCTGGCAAGATTGAGCTCAAATTGTATTAGCAGAGGGTTTAATACTTCATATAACTCGTTAATATTTTTTGTATCTTCAATTTCTTTTTTAATCTCATCTATAAAATTTATAATATAATTTAAATCTTTTTGAGAGCAAATATTTTGACAATTTTCATTTAAATTTGATAAATATTCTTGAAAAGTTTTAGTTAATTCTTGGCAATGTACAATACTTTTTTTAATTTTTGTATAAGCTTTGAGCATTAATTCATTTTGTTTGTTTAAAGATAAATTTTCTAAATTGGCGAATTTTTTTTCAGATTTTTTTGCTAGTAATTTTTCACAAATTTCTTTAAAAGGTTTTTCTATAGCTCCTGTAATTCTAGCTCCACCTTCGGTGCAATTATAGACAGTGGTATCGTAATGTTTAAATAATGCAATATCACTTTCAAAAGTTTGCCGAAATAAGGTCCATACAAAAGAACTTTGCACCTTTCCTTCTCCTCCATAAGCAATACATTCATATTTTCCATAGTCTCTTTTATAAATTTTATTATCTTTATAAGCATCGGTTAAATAAGTGTATTCATTTGAATGCGAAATGCCATCATTGCTATATGCTAAGTCCTGTCCAATTAAAATTATATTTTTATGTCCAAGTTCAAATGCTAAATTAGTCCCCATATTAGCTACACTGCATCCTGTTGCAAGATAGCCATAATTATGTAGCTGTGTAAAAAAAATAAATTTTGCATCAGTGGAAGAGATTAACATATATTTTCTATTATTTTTTTCTAAATATTTAATTGTATTTTTATATATATATGATTTAAGGATAAATATTATATCTTTATCAAAATCACCAAAATCATTATTGAAAAATTCGCTAGTTAAAGCTACTCTTTCTAAGGATAATACATAATCAGGTTTTATATTGTATTTAGCTAATATAGGATAAGCACTATCTGCACAAAAAATTGTAGCTTTATTAGCATATCGTTTTAATAAAGAAAGTTGTTTGCTTAAGCTTGGACCTGTAGAAACTATTATAGCTGTGTCGTTTGAATTTTTTCTTTTACGCAAAAGCTCTTTATAAGTTGGGCAGGATATCATTTTGGGAAGATTATGCGTAAATTGTTCTATGCCTTGAAGAGCATCAAGTGGAAGATTTCCATATTTAAGAACAGCTTTTTTTAAATATTCTGCCATATTTGTATTAACTTGTAGAATATCATCATGATATCTTTCATAATAATTAGAATGTAGTTCTAAAAAATATGTTCTTGCAAAATTTAGCATAGGTTGTTGTCTACACATTATTTCATAATCAAGAATATTTAGACAATTTGTATCAGCAATTACTAATCTAAATTCTTGCAATTCTTTGCTAAAATCAATTATACTAAACATAGTATGGATTATTTCTAAATCTTTTTCAAATACTATAATAACTTTATGCCGTTTATTTTGCAAAAGAGCTTTATATAAAATTCCGTTTCCAAATCCATAAAAATATAAAACAGGATATAAACAATATTTTTCATTGTAAATTTTTAACATAGCATTTAATTCTTCCAAAGGATTTTTATATATTAAAGTGTTATCTTGGGTATTTAGTAGATTTATATCTAAATTATCATTGCCTTGGATAATTTTATATTTTGAATGAGAGATTGATGAAAGAGTTTGATTTAAACCTGTTTTAATACTTGCAATGTTTTTTTGCAACATATCTTCTCCTTGTTTTTGCTATGTTTTAAATAAGTTTAAATATAGTTTTAGTTTAGTAAAACGGAATTTCTATTTTTTATTCCAAAATTATACAATAAATTAAGTGCTAAGTTAATATAAAATATTTTATTGTATAATCAATACTTATATTTTTAAAATTTATATCGAAGGTTTTTTATGAATTTAGATGAAAAATTAAAAAAAAGACAAAGACTTGAAATGTCATATTATCCAACAGAATATATCATAAGGGTTTTATTTTTACAAAAATATATTTTGATACCAGTTGCTAAAACAGGATTAACTCCAAATCAAGTAACTTTGATGTCTTTATTTTTAATAATTATATCTTTTATTGCTATTTATAATCATTTTGCGGTTTTGGCTGGAATTTTGTATTTAATTTATTGTATTTTAGATTGTTTAGATGGAATGATAGCAAGATTTAAAGATTTGCGTTCTCAATTTGGAAGTTATTTGGATAAAGTTGTCGATCATATAGGTTTTAATGGTGTTTTTATAATTTCTTATATAGCATCTTATATTAGTTTTTTTGAGTGTATTCTTGTTATTATTTGTATGAATTTACATCGAACAATTTGTCCACACTATATATTAAAAAATCTAAAAAAAGTGAAAAATATAAAGCGTTTTGGTATTAAAAAATATTGTTTAGATAGAGGTTTTTTATTAGGTGTTGATGCTACTTTGTTGGTAATATTAATTAGTATTGGTTTGATTTTTAATATACTTTCTTTTATATGTTATTTGCTTAGTTTTTTATATTTATTTGATTTAGTTTATAGATTTTTTGAATTAAAATATAATTTAAAACACAATGAAATTCAATAAATGCAAATTTTTTATTTTTTGTTAAATTGATAAAGCATTTTGGCAAATTCTAAGTCTTGAGGAGTATCTATATCACAAATTTGATTTCTTGGAAGTAAAAATGCTTTAGAATAAGGTTTAAACATAAAATCTTCACCAAGCCAAGCTTCTTTTTTTCCAAAATAAAACGCCCCGCCATCATGGTAAGCTTTTGTTAAATCTTGGCTTCTAGTGTGATAATATTTTTCATTAAACATATGAGTTTGATTTTGTTCATCAAGATAAAATCCTCTTTGGATAGGATATTCAAATTCGCATGCTGAAAATAAAAACTTGCAATCTTCTTCTATAAATTCATAATAAGCTTTTTTTAAAACATCTTCATTTATCAAAGGAGCAGTAGCATAAAGACAGCAAATATTTTCATAAAATTGATCTTGTTTTTCTAAAGTTTTAATGGCATCTTTGATAACATCCGTAGAACTTGCATAATCATCGCTTAAGTCTTTTTTGCGTATAAAAGGAACCTTTGCTCCAAAATTTAAAGCTATATTAATGATTTCATCATTATCGCTTGAAACAATTACTTCATCAAAAATTTCACTTTTTAAAGCACTTTCTATGCTATAAGAAATTAAAGGTTTTCCTAAAAAATCAATGATATTTTTTTTTGGAATTCTTTTTGATCCACCACGAGCGGGAATAATGCAGAGATTTTTCATATTTTAATATCCATAAATTAAGTCAGTATTTTAT
Source organism: Campylobacter volucris (assembly GCF_008245045.1). NCBI lineage: Bacteria > Pseudomonadati > Campylobacterota > Epsilonproteobacteria > Campylobacterales > Campylobacteraceae > Campylobacter > Campylobacter volucris. The sequence continues at coordinate 1,276,321 of NZ_CP043428.1, read as the reverse complement.
TGTATCATATTTGTAGTGATAAATAATTTAATAAAATTGGCGCGACTTAAATAGATAAAAATCTAATTTATGTTATATTTGATTAAAAATATTAAGGGGTAACTACTAATGAAAAATATCGAAGGAATTATATTAAAGGCTTTACATAATTTATCTGATGAAATTCCTCAACTAAAAACAGCAAATTTGGAAACGAGATTGTATTTAGATTCCCTAGCTTTAGTTAGCTTAATATCTGATTTAGAAAGTATTTTGAGCGAAGAGTTTAATAAAGAGATTATTTTAGCGGATGAAAAAATGATGAGTTCTAGAAATTCTCCATTTAAAGATGTTAAAACATTAGCTGAATTTATAGAAAAAAAATTACAAGAACAATAATGCAAAAAATAATTATAATTACTGGAACTAGAAAAGGCATAGGAAAAGAACTTAGTGAGTACTATTTAAATAATAATCATATAGTTTGTGGATGTTCAAGAGGAAAATCTAGTATAGAACATAAAGATTATAGACATTTTGAATTAGATGTTTGTGATGAAAAACTTGTAGTAAATATGATTAGAAATATTAAAAAAGAATTTGGAAAAATAGATATTTTAATCAATAATGCTGGTATTGCTTCTATGAATCATATATTAACAACGCCGCTAAAAACTCTGCAAAATATTTTTAATACAAATGTTTTTGGTAGTTTTTTATTTATTAGAGAAGTAGCTAAAATTATGAGTCAAACTTATAAAAAAGAAACTATTTCTATGCCGTATAGAATAGTAAATTTTAGCACAGTAGCAGCACCTTTAAGATTAGAAGGAGAAGCTATATATGCAGCATCTAAAGCAGCAATTTGTAATTTAACTCAAGTTTGTGCAAAAGAATTAAGTTCTTTTGGAATAACTTGTAATGCTATAGGACCAACTCCAGTTCCAACTGACTTGATAAAAAATGTTCCAGAAAATAAAATACAAGATTTGTTAAATCAACAAGCTATAAAAAGATTTGGAAATTTTAATGATGTAGTTAATACAATTAATTTTTTTATAGATGAAAAAAGTGATTTTATAACAGGACAAATAATATATTTAGGCGGAGTAAATGCATAATTTTAAAAATATTTTTTTAAGAAAAATATTTTCAAATAAAGATAATAATGCTTTGATTTATGAAAATATTATATATACTTATTCGCAATTAAGTGAAAATGTTCTTAAAAATATAAATTTATTAAATTCTACTACTGCTAATATAATCGGCATTATAGGTGATTACGATTTTGAAAGTATAAGTTTATTGTTAGCTTGTATAGAATTAAATAAAATAATAATACCGTTTGTAGATAAAAAAGAAATAGAAAATAAACTTAAAGAAGTTAGATGCGATCTTGTATTTAATAATGGAGAAATTATTTTAAAAAATGATGATAGCATAAACCATCCTTTAGTAGATAGATTAATTAAAGAAAATAAACCAGGTTTAATTTTATTTTCTAGTGGAAGCACTGGAAAACCTAAAGCAATAATTCATGATTTAGATAAAATTACATCTTCGTATTTAAATAAAAAAACAAAAAATATTAATATTTTGCTTTTTTTAATGTTTGATCATATAGGTGGATTAAATACTCTTTTTAATTGTCTTAGTATGAATGCTTGCGGAGTAGCTATTAAAGATAGAAAGAATGTAGAATATTTAGCTGAAAATATAGAAAAATATAAGATATCGTTATTACCAGCTTCTCCTTCTTTATTAAGTTTAATGCTAGCTTTTAATGTTATGAATAATTATGATTTTAGTTCTTTAAGATTGATTACTTATGGAACAGAAAAAATGCCAGAGACATTACTTGATAAATTAAAACAAGAATTTCCAAAAGTAAAATTTCATCAAACATTTGGCACTAGTGAAGTTGGTATAACTCAAACTAAAAGCTATAAAGATTTTATTAAATTAGAAAATGTTGAATATAAAATCATAGAAGGTGAATTATATCTTAAAAGCAATACTCAAAGTTTGGGTTATTTAAATGCTGATAATTCTGTTTTTACAGATGATGGATATTTTGCTAGCGGAGATTTAGTTGAAGTAATAAATGAAAATGGTGAAGAATATATTAAAATTGTAGGAAGAAACAAAGAAATTATAAATGTTGGTGGAGAAAAAGTTTTACCTCAAGAAGTTGAAGGTATTATTTTTCAAATTCCTTTCATACAAGATTGTTTAGTATATGGACAAAGTAATCCACTAACTGGACAAAGTGTATGCTTAAAGGTTGTTTTAACTAAAGAAAAAAATATAAATTCTTTAGAGCTTAAAAAAGAAATTAGACTCTTTTGCAAAGATAAATTAGCTTCATATAAAATTCCAACAAAAGTTGATATAGTAGAAAGTTTAGAAGTTAGTGAAAGATTTAAAAAAGTGAGAAAATAGATAATGGCATGTAAAAGAATTAAAGTATATTTTTATTAAATTAAGGAATATTTTTTTAATTTAGCTTTTTATTGTTTTAAATTTACAAATAAAAAAGTATAATGCAGTATAAATTAAAACAAAAGAAGTAAAATGCTCATTAATAAAACATATTTTATAGACTCTTGCAATGATGTAGAATTAAATATAAAAAGAGAATCTAAATTAGAGTATAGAATCACTTATGATGATAGTAAAGAAATGAAAGCTATAGTTTTCATTTTAGATGGTTATGGGGCAAATGTTGATTTATCGGTAATTGACTTTACTAGACAATTTATTGCACAAAAATTTGATGTTGTTGCTGTAAGTGTTTTGTATCATTGTTTTAGTTGTAGAATTAATGAAAAAGATAAAAAATATAGTGCAACTTTTTCGTATGATGAGCAAAATTTGAATCATTTAAGAGATTCTTTAAAGAAAATCAACATTGATACAAATGCACTTAATCTTGAAAATATTAATAATTACATAGCTAATGTAGATTCTATGATCGATACATATAAAGCAAAGAATATTTTGAATGAAAATTATAAGTTTTATTTTACTTCAACTATGTTGCCAGCAAATAATGAATATCAAAACTATGGCATTATGGCAGCAATTGATGTTATAAATGCTTTAAAACATTTAATGCATAATTTTGAAGATATGAAGGGGGGGGGTAAAATTTCAAATTTACCTAAAATTTATGGAGGTCGTTCTTATGGTGGATATCTTGCATTATTAATAGCTAAGATAGCTCCTTGGTATATAGATGGTGTTATTGATAACTCAGGTGAAGCAATGTTGCTTTTACGCTATATTATAGGAAAAGATTTTAATGCCCCTGATATGTATTATAATTTAAAGAATTATCAAGTGGGAATTTTTTTAAAAACCCATTGGACTGCTGATAAAAGTTCTTTATATTGCTTTAAAGATGAGAATTTTTTAATAAGAACTTTGTTAAACAAAGATCATTTAATCTTACAAGCTCAAAAAAATAAAAATATTATTTATGTGAGTTATCATAGCTCTGCTGATGTATTGACATCTTATGAGTATAAAACGCAATTGATGAATTTTATTCAAACACTAGGATATGATGTAACATTTCATTTAATAGAAGAAAAAGATATAGATGGAAGATATATTAAAAATTTAAATCATGGTTGCGGAATTTCTGTTAAAGCTTTATTTAATAAAGAACTACCAAAAATGCTTGAAAAATTAAAAGATAAAACCTTTAGCATGAAAGAAGATAGTATAAGTTATCCTTGTAAAAACAAAGTTTTTACTTTTAAGGATAAAGATGATAAATTTGTTTTGGAAATAATTTAAAATAGTAAATAATATTTTCAAGCACACCAGATGATTTTAAACCTAATTTTGAATTAAAAAATATTAATGAAAAAGATTTAGACGATATTGTAGCTTATATCTTAGAAATTGTTAAAAATAAAGATGATGTGATTAACAATTTAAAAAATTCCATTAATCTCTCTAAAAATTTAAAGAGAGATTATATCAAAATTTATGAAATACTTCTTCGTTTTTGTTTTTTTGGTATCTTAGCCAATAACCTGCTATCATCGAAGAAAGTAAAGTAGTTAATATTAAAGTGGTAAAAAAGCTAGTATTTATTATTTGATAATAAAATGCAACACTAGCTAAGACTATACCTGGACCTCCTCTTGCATTCATGCTGATGGCAAAATTAATTCTTGAGATATTAGAAATTTTTAAACTTAACAAAGCTATATAGCAACCTAAAAATTCAAACACACACGCTAACACACAAAAAGCAATAAACATTATAAATGAAAACTCATGGATTACATTTAATTGTATGCCAATTAATGCAAAATATATAGGTATAAAACATGAAAAAGAAAAATCAGAAATACTAATGATTTTTTCTTTTAATTCTTGATTGTTTTGTAAAATATTTTTAATTAAAAATCCAACCAAAAAGGATGTATACATAGGATTGATGTGTAAAGTATTTAACAAGCCTATGCTTAAAAACAATAAAATAAAAGATAAGGTAAAAAAATCTATAGAAGTTAATGAAAAATAAAATTTACTGACAATATTGGCAAGTAATTTTACAAATATAAATAACAACACCGTAACAAATGCTGTCAATAAATTATTTTCTATAGAAAAAGAGCTAGTGTGTGAAGTATTAATCGCAACATTTAATAAAATCCATAAAAACAAATCTTGTATAGTAGAAGTAGTTAGCACAACACTAGCAAATCTTGTTTTAATAATACCTATATCAAAAAAAATCTTAGAAATTACAGGAATAGATGTAACAGCAATGGCTATTAAAAATACTAAACTAAATGATAAATCATTGCCTTTTTCACCTATAAAGCTTTCTTTAAAATAATCAATAAAAAAATATCCAAAAAATATTGGTATGAAGGTTGCCCCTAAAAACAAGGTAGAGATAATTTTAATATTTTGTTTTTCAAAATTAATTTGTGTATTAAAACCAGCTATAAACATTAAAAATATAAGACCTAATTGATAAAAGGTATTTAAGATTTTACCTTGCTCTTGAAAATTTAAAAAAATTCCACTTACAACATCAGGCATTATCAAATAAAGCCCACTAGCACCTAAAATAAATCCACCAAGAATTTCTCCTATAACTTTAGGAGCTTTTAATAAAGTAAATATTTTTCCAAACAAAAAAGCACTTAATAATAAAATTCCTAAAGATAAAAAAACAGCTGTAAGATTATCAGGACTTAAAGATTCTAATTTCATGCTATATCACTTTAATATAATTTTTTCAGAGTTTATTTCATTTTTCATCAAATTTAAAATTTGCACACATTCCTTTACAAACTTTCCTACGGCTGTTTCTTCAGATAATTGAATTCCATACACTCCACTTTTTGAAATATTATACAAATCATCAATTTCAGCTATAGTAGGGATAGGTTTTTCTTCCATATTTTTAAGAATTTGTGTTGCTAAAAATACTTTAATTCCATTATGATTAGCAAGATTTATAATATATTCTTGAAAACGCGGTATTTTTTCTATGCCAATTTCTGTAGATAAATCACCTCTATCTATTAGTATAAATTCTACTTCTTGTAAAATTTCATATAGATTATTAACAGCATCTATAGTTTCTATTTTAGAAATAATTTTTGTATTTTTATTAAGAAGTTTTTTTAACTCTTTTATATTATCTACTTTTCTAACAAAAGATGCTCCAACATAATCTATATCAAATTCATTGCAAAGCTTTATTAGCTCTTGATCTTTTTGAAATAAAAATGGAATATCCTTGTGTAAATTTCTAATATGCATACCTTTATTATTTAAAAGTACGCCATTACTTTTTGAAGTAAATACTATACCTTCTTCATTGATCTCTTTAACTATAAAAGTAAAAACACTATCATTTGCATATACTACCATTTGAGGTTTGACTAATTTATGAAATTCTTTAAAATTAAATTGATCATTTTTTAAAATAAAATCTTTACCGCACTCTACTTTAATGCCATTTTTATCGATATTTGCTGTTCTTATTTTATTTCCAGGTAAGTCAATTAAAAGTTTTATATTATTGATTTGATTTTTTAAATGGATGATTGTATTTTTTATATCTTCTATGCTTCCATGAGCCCCATTTATCCTGTAAATAAAATTTTCTTGATGAATTTCATTTAATTTTATATCATTTCCTAAACTAGGTCCTATGGTTAAAATATATTTTTGCATTTTATTCCTTTATAAATATATTATCCATGCCAAGATCTATTAAAGCTTTAGCTACTTCTTTTCTCATAAATCTTTCATCGGGTATTTTTCCAGAAACTAAAGCCTGTCTAATCTTAGTACCACTAATAGAAATTTTATGAGTATTTTCATGAGAACATACTTTTTCACTTACAATTTGATCACATTTGGTGCAAAAATAAGGTTCTTTTAAAAGCAACAATTCTATACCAAGCTTATTGGTAGAATTTAATTCTTTTGCAAGTTTATGTGCATCATATACTCCATAATAATCTCCAACTCCAGCATGATCTCTACCTATGATAAAATGAGTACAACCTATATTTTTACGAACTATTGCATGAAATATAGCTTCTTTAGGTCCTGCATAACGCATATTAGTTTCTAAACCTTGTATAAATACTCTATGTTGTGGATAAAATTCATCAAACATTACTTTATATGCACTCATCACTGCTTCTTGAGTAAAATCACCTTGTTTTTTCCAGCCAACCAAAGGGTTTATAAATAAAGCATCACAAAGCTCTAAAGCTATTTTTTGAAGATGTTCATGAGCTCTATGAATGGCATTTCTTGTTTGAAATCCAGCAATAGTTTTAACTTCTTTATTTTTCTTACTAAAAACATCTTGCAACATACCTTTGTATAAGGTATTTTTTAAAAGCTCTTCTTTAATTTGTATTTTTCCTGCTATTTTAAGAGATGATTTTGATTTTTCTTTTTTAATACCTGGGTGATTAAGATCTTTGGTTTGAAAAATTTCAAATAAATCTTTATCTTGTATTTGAAATTTATCCTCTATATGTATTTTTCCAATTAGGGTTTGATTGTAATATAAATCCTGTATAGAGCCTACATTATAATCATCATTAACTTCTAAAGTTATAGGTAATGTCCAAATATTATCATTTAAAAGTTTCATATCATATACGACGCTTTTAAATTCTTCATAATTCATAAAGCCATGTAAAGGATCAAATACGCCAGATGCTAGATATTTTAAATCTAAAAGATTTTCATGGTTTATGTGGATCATTTATTTGTTTTTTGAAGAATAAAATCAATAATCATTTGTGTTTTTTCTTCTATTTTATCTTGATGTGAATTTTTGATAATTAAATGAGGATTTGGCTCATCAAAGTTTATGTCTATACCCACTACATTTTTAATTTTTCCTTCTAAAGCTTGGGTATAAAGCCCTTTTTGATCTCTTCTTATAAGCTCTTGTAGGTCACATTTAATGTAAATTTCAACATAATTTTTAAAATTTTCTCTATTGTATTTATAAATTTCATTAAACATTGATATGGTAGTAATGATGACTATCATATTTTGATTATTTAAAAATTTAGCAAAATTTGATCTTTTGATGGCTAAATCAATACGACTTTTTTTATCATAATCATAAGCACCTAAAAGATCTCTAAATTCGTCTCCATCTAAATAGATAATGTTTGGATATTTTTGTTGTAATTTTGCATATAAAACTTTTCCAATGGTGCTTTTTCCACTACCTGCAAGACCAGTTAGTGAAATGATAGGATTTGTTATCTTCATTTAATATTTTCAATCATATTTTTAATACTTTGAAAATCTTCAAAATTTTCAGGACTTATAAATTCTGCGTTTAGTGGTTTACCATAGTATTTTTCTATTTCAGCAACTAAAGCCATTATATCTATACTATCTATAATATCTTCACTAACCAAATTTTGCATAGTTTCATCAATATCTGTTCTTTCGATGTTGATAAAGAATTTTTGAATTGTTGCATTTGTTAAATCCATTGTCATTCCTTTAAATTTTTAAAATTATATCATCATTTAAAATTATTTCAATGTAAGTTTTGTTGAATTTATAACATACAATTTCTATTTCTTTGTTTTTAATAATTACTTTAGCTTTTGGAGTTAAATTTCCATTATCCATAGCTCTTAAAAAACGATTTATTTTTTCTTTTTCCCAAGATAAATCTAAAATTCCATTATTTGGTAAATCGCATTTTTTGTGATACCCCCCCCCATAACTTATTGATTTTTCGCATGAAAAATTATTAATTTTAAGAATATTAAAACATTCTTTTAAAGATTCAATTGCAATGCTGTGTTGTTTTTTTAAAAGTTTTAATGCTGTGGTTTCTTCGGTAATTTGAATTTCTTTTTGAAGTATAATTTCTCCTGTATTTATACCACAATCTACTTTATGCCAAGTAATTCCTGATTTTTTATCATTTTCCCATATACTCCATATATGCGCATTGCAGCCTTTATGTTTTGGTAATAAAGAATTATGATAATTAATAATAAAGTTTTGCTCAACGCATGATTTCTTAAAAATATAAAAATTATTAGCGCTAATAATTAAAGTATTTTTAATAGATGTAAAAAATTCATCTAGTTTAATTTTTTCTTTTAAATTTATACAAATAACCTTTTTGTTAAAAAAAACATTCTGTAATTTTTAAACATTCCTTGGCAACTTTTCCATCACCTAGTAAATAAATTTCTTTAAAATTCATAAAAAATTCCTATATAATCTAAGTTCTATTTCTTTGAACATAAAATTTGATTTTTTGTAAAAATTAATAGCTTTTGTATTTTTAGTATCAACAAATAATTTATAAAATTTTTTATTTTGATTTTCTAAAAAGAAACTATTAAGTAAGGCGTATGCTATATTTTTATATTTTAAATTATTTTTTACAGCAATATATTCTAGTTGAGCATGATAGTTTATAGTATTATTATATAATAAAACGCCACAAATTTTATTATTTTCTTTATAAATCAATATATTATTTATATAATTTTTAAATTTTTGTTTATTGTAAAAAAGTTCAAATTCATATTTGAAAATATTTAGTAAAAAATTATAACATTCTTCCAAATCACTTAAAGAAGGTTTTTGAATAAAATTAAATTTTATAGGATTTAAATTTTCATTTTTTAAAATCATCTGCTTAAAAGTTTTTAATAATTTGAAATTATTTAATTGCAAAAATTTTTCATGTCTTTCTAATACATCTAAATTTTTTGTGATGATTTTTACAAAAGATGGTTTTAAATTATCTATTTTGCATATATTATTAATTATATAAAAAAGAAGATTATCTTTATATATTAAAGTATTATCATCATATTTTTCTTGATAAATATTATTCATATTTTCATATATATTGCTAATACTTTCATTTGTGTTTTTAGTGCTATCAAACAAACTCACCCAAAACCTTTCTATCTATCTTACCATTTTGATTTAATTTAAAATTATCTATTTTTATAAATTTTTTAGGAATCATATAAGAAGGTAATTTATCTTTTAAGAATTCTTTGAAATTTATCTCATCTTCACTTTCATAAAAACAAATAATATCATCTTTAAATATACAAGCACTATTTTTGATTTTTTCATGAGAATTTATTATGGTTTCTATTTCTCCAAGCTCTATACGATGACCCATGTATTTGATTTGATTATCTATTCTTCCATAACATAAAAGCTCACCAAATTCATTATAAGCTACTATATCTCCTGTTTTATATAAAAGATCTAAATAATTATCATGCAAAGGATTTTGCACAAAGGCTTTATGAGTTTTTTCTTTGTCATTGTAATAGCCCAGTGAAAGGCAAGTTCCTCTTACATAAAGCTCACCTTTTATTCCTATTTTATCTTTAGTGATTAAGTTTGAATTTTCATCAAATACCAAAAGCTCTGTATTTTTACAAGCTTTTCCTATAGGTAAAAGTTCATCATCGCTAAATTCTCTATCTATTATGTAATGAGAACAAACATCAGTTATTTCTGTTGGTCCATATAAATTTGCAAATAAAGCATTTGGTAAATATTTTCTCCATATGTTTAATTGTTTATTTGGCATTATTTCACCGCAAAATAATATTTTATTTAGTTTAAGATCGATGTCTTTTATAGCATCAGTATTTGCAAAATATATCAAAACAGAAGGCACCCAAAATATGGTATTTACTTCATTTTTTACTAGATGCTCTATAATTTTATTTGGAAAAGCAAATAAATGATTTGGAAGCAAATGCAAAGTCCCGCCAGCTTTTATGGTAGAGAAAATATCTAAAATACTATTATCAAAATAAAGCGGAGCTTGATTTGCTAAGATGTGATTTTCATCAAATTTAAAAGTTTTACAAACCCAAAAAGTATAATCAATAACACTTTTATGAGCTATGCTTACTCCTTTTGGAGTGCCTGTGCTTCCACTTGTAAAAAATACATATAATAAATTTGTATCTATGTGTTTTTCTTTTATATCTTCTAAAGCTGTTTTATCTATAGTGAAATTTTCAAATTCTTGTGTATAAATAGTAGGTAGATCTAAATTTATATTTAATTCTTTGGAAGTTATAAATAATTTTGGTTTTAAAGTTTGTATAATTTTTTCTATTCTTTCTTTTGGAGTTTTTTCATCAAGTATGGTATAAAAATTTCCACTTTTTATTGAACCAAAAAAAGATATTAAAGCATTTATACTTTTTGGTAATATTATTAAAATAGGTGATTGGTAAATTTTTTCTTGTATTATTTTACTTGCAAGTTTATCTGTAATGATGTCAAATTCTTTGTAGCTTATATACTTTCCATCAAATTCAACAAATAATTTTTTATCTGGATATTTAGCTACACTTTTTTGTAAAAAGTCATTTATGTTGGTTGTCATTTTTATCCTTTAATAGACTATATGGATTATTTTTTAAATATTTTAGTGTATCTAAAAAATATCCTTTGCTTTCTATGCTAACTATGCAAGATCCTGCGAAATTAATTATATTAAAATTATTGTTTTCTTTTAATAAATTTATTTGTTTTTGTTTGCATATTAAGGAATTTTCTTCTAATTTTCTTACATAATAAGTTATATTTTTTTGTATTTTTTTACCATTTTCATCTATTAAAATTCCACTAAAATTTTTAAAATATCTATATGGGACTTTTGCTATTTCTTCTATAAAATGAGTAAAGGTATATCCTACTAGATGAGTTCCAAAAAGAATGATTTTTCCATTATTTTTCCACAAAGTATCATATACACAATTTTCTCCAAAACAACTCTTTGTATCTTTTAAAAACAAATCTTGTTTAGTACCTTTTATGGCAAAAGAAAAAATAGGATCATTGGTGCGTATTACCCCCCCCCATTTACGAAAATATTCTGTTAAAATTCCTACCTCACTTTTTGAATTTAGCTTATCATAAATTCCATTTTTACAAAATTTATAAGTAAAAGTTGGCATTATAAGTGTGCCTTCTTTTCCTATAACTTCAAAAAAACAATCAATTATAGTTTGTAAAAATTCATTTTTTTTAAGTAAAGGAGTTCCAAATTTAAAAAGCTCACTATGCACGCATAAAATATCGCCTTTTTTAATGCCTAAATTTTCAAAAGCTTTTATTAAATCAAAATTCGAGTATTTTTTATCATTGTGTTGTAAAAATAGCTTCATATTAAATCCATATATTTTTTAAAATTTAAGTATAATTTAATATCAATTTCAAAAGGCTTAAAATGCTTATTAATAAAACTTATGAAATAAATTCTTGTGATGATGTAGAATTAAATATAAAAAGAGAATCTAAACTTGAATATAGAATTACTTTCAATGATAGTAAAGAAATGAAAGCTATAGTTTTTATCATAGGTGGATATGGTGCAAATACTAATATGCATTTTTTAGAAAGTTATAGAAAATTTATAGCTAAAAAATTTGATGTAATAGCTGTTAATGTTTTATATCATTGTTTTTGTCAAAGAAGATCAGATGTAGAAAAATACAGTGCTACTACTACTTTTATGGAAGATGATTTACCGCATTTGAAAACAATTTTGGAAAATTTTAAAATTCAAACAAGTAAGTTAGATATAGATACCGCATCAGCTCATTATGAATTTTTATATCAAACTATTAATAATTTAAAAGAAAAATCAATATTAGATACTAGTTATAAAGTTAGCCTTTCTCGTTCTTTCATCCCACCCAACAATGAATATCAAAATTTTGGCATAATGGCTGCAATTGATCATATCAATGCTTTAAAAGATATTATGAAAAACTATCCTCAATTTAAATCTTTACCTAAGATTTACGGGGGGGGGTCTTATGGAGGTTATTTAGCTTTAATGTGTGCCAAGATAGCTCCTTGGTATGTAGATGGAGTTATAGATAATTCAGGAGCAGCATTGCCACCATTAAATTATATTATAGGAAGAGAATTAGAAACTGAAGATTATGTTTTTAATGATCCAAATACTTTAATTTTTTGTCATGTAAAAACTCTTTGGACTCGTAAAGATCCAAATTCACCTTATTATTTTGCTGATGAAAATTATCTAATAAGAGCTTTATTAAATAAAGATCATTTAATCTTACAAAGTCAAAAAAATAAAGATATATCTATTATTAGTTATCATTCTAAAGAAGATCCATCAACCCCTGCTAAATATAAAATCCAAATGTGTGAAATTTTAAAAGCATTAAATTATGACATAACTTTTCATTTAATTGATGAAAAAGATATAGATGGTAAATATATTAAAGATTTAACTCATGGTTGTGGAATTCCTGATAAAGCTTTATTTAACAAAGAATTACCAAAAATGCTTGAAAAACTAAAAGATAAAACCTTTAGCATGAAAGAAGATAGTATAAGTTATCCTTGTAAAAACAAAGTTTTTACTTTTAAGGATAAAGATGATAAATTTGTTTTGGAAATAATTTAAAATAAAGACTAACAATGATAATCAATAAAACTTATGAAATCAATTCTTGTGATGATGTAGAATTAAATATAAAAAGAGAATCTAAGGTTGAGTTTAAACTCATTTATGATGATAGTAAAGAAATAGAAGCTTTAGTTTGTATTATACCTGGATTAGGTGGAGATATAAATGATAATTTATACATCGATGAGTATTGTGCAAGAAATTATAATGTAGCTGTTTTAAGTGTGAATTATCATTGTATAGGAAATCGCCCTCAAACTGGAGCATTATTTTATATTAATGAGCTTGATAAATTTATTTTAAAAACGAGTTTGGAGGCAATAGGAATACAACTCCCCATAGATGTGCAAAATTTAAAATCATATGATGAATTTTATTGTGTTGCAGATGTTGTAAATAAATTTATAGAAAGATTAAAAAGAGAAAAAGAGCTCAATGAAGATTATCATTTATATTTGAGTGTAGGATTTGAACCCACTAAAAATGAATATCAAAATTTTGGTATCATGCAAGCAACAGATATAATCAATGCTATTTTATATGTAAAATCTAATCTTCCTTTTAAAATTACGGGGTGGGGTATAAAGACTATTTTAGTAGGTTCTTCTCATGGAGGATATTTAGCTAATTTATGTGTTAAAATAGCTCCTTGGAGTATTGATACTGTTGTAGATAATTCTTCTCATATAACATTGGATAATGATTTATGGAGATTTGTGGGATTTGGAAGAGAGATTGATTATATTAAATATTGTAGTGCAGGACTTACGCATATTTTTAAAAACATTAAATTAGCTGCTTTTGATAAAACACATTGGACTTCTAATTCTTCTTCACCAAATTATTTTTCCAATGCTAGAAAAATAATAAGAGAACCATTAAACAAAGAACATTTAAAAGTTCAAAGCTTATATCCAAAACCAAAATACATTGCTTATCATTCTAAATTTGATCAATATGTTCCTTTAGAAGAAAGAGAAGAATATTTTAATATTTTAAAAGATTTAGGATTTGAAATTGATTTTACTAAAATAACAAGTGAAAATGAAATAGATGGAAAATTTATTAAAAATTTAGAGCATGGTTGTGGAATACCTATGAAATTACTTATAAAAAAACATTTAGATGAAATTTTAAAAGAACCTTTACAAGATAAATCGTGTAAAAAAGAAATTTCATATAAATGTGATGATTTGATTTATACTTTTAAGGAAGAAGATGATCAAATAAGATTAGAGATTAAACAATAATCTCTAGTTTAAATTTTAGCCAAAGCCAAAAGATCGCTTACTTTTTCACATTTTTTAAGATCATCACCATTTATTTGTATATTTAAAACATTTTTAAAAAGCACCATTATAGAAACAAAAGCAAGACTATCCCACTCATCTATATCATCTAAAATCATATCTTCTTTTAATGGCTCATCCATATGCATAGCATCTGCGATTTGTTTTAATAATTCTTCTTTAGTCATTTTTTTCTCCTTTGTAAATTGAAATTATATCTGTTTTAAAATTTTTATCAAAATTTATATAAGCACTTCCATAAGCATATCCAGCCCCAAAAGCACTTAAAATGGCATCAAAATCATTTTTTTGCATTTGACAAAGTAGGGCAGGCAAAGAACAAGCGCTTAAATTTGCATATTTTTCCATTAAAAAATTTGGAGTTTTTTCTTTGTCTAAATTTAAATCATTTATTAAATTATCTACTAAGAATTTATTTGATTGATGGAATAAAAAATAATCAATCTCATCTTTATCTTTACCACAAAATTCAAGCATATTTTTAACACCTTGACTTTCTAATTCTAAAGCTTTGTTAAAAATTTCAGCTCCATCCATGTAAAGATTATTTAAAGATCTATACTCATCTATTTTAAAAATATCTTCATTTGTGCTTTTTTTAAGTTTTGAAAAAGCACCATTTGCAATGATAAGTCTATCAAAACCATTGCCATCAGAATAAAGCTCAAAAAAGCTTAAATTCTTTTTATTTTGTATCAAACTAGCACTTACTCCATCTCCAAAAATAGGTGCTAAATTTACATTTAAAGGATTTATGCTTTTACTTAAAGTATCTCCACAAAGCAATAAAATATTTTTTATATTTTCATTTTTCATAAAAGAAAAACAAGTAAAAAGTCCATATAAATATCCAGCACAAGCTTGATTTATATCAAAGGCTATGGTTTTTTGATTTAAATTTAATCTTTTGTGTAAATAATTTGCACAAGATGGCATAAAAAAATCAGGAGTTTGAGTAACAAAAATCACCATATCAAGTTCGTTTTTATCAAAATCAAGCATATTAAATAAATTTATACTTGCTTCATAAGCTAAATCTGTAGTGCTAATATCATCATCAGCTATAAATCTTTTTTGCAAGCCTGAAATTTTTTTCATTCGTTTTAATAATTTTTCATCATTTTTAAATACATTTTCTAAACAATCATCTATATTTATGCATTTTGGTGGCACACATACACTTATGCCAGATATAGTTCCATTTTGGAATTTAGCTTTCAATTACAAGTCCTTCATAAGATATTTTTTCTTCATATATAAGCGCATAATCATCTTTAATATCATTTTTTAAAGAATATAAAAACTCTAAAAAAGGAGTATTTTTTTGTCCTTTTTGAAAATAAAGCTTTATGTTTTTAGTGGCAAAATATTTTTTTAATAATTCTAAAGCCTTGAAAAACATAATCTTTTCTAATTTTCTTCCTAAGGCTCTACAGCTTATACAAAGATCTTTTATTATTAAATCATCATTATTTTTACAAGCTATAAAAATGGCTATTATGCCACTATCGCTTAATTTATCACTCATAGCTATAGTTAAAATAGCATTTTCTTGCATAAAATCTTCACATTCTTTTAAGCTCATACGAGAATAATTTGATATAAATTGATTTGTTTTATTTAAAAGTTGGCTTATTCTTTCTAAGCTTTGTTTGTTATTTATTTCAAATTTTAAATGAATTTGTAAGTTTTCAAAATAATTTTTTTGGCTTAGTTTGTTTAATTCTTGTCTTTGTAAATTTGCTTTTATGTCAGCATTTCTTAGTTCATCTTCTTTGCTTAATTTTGTTTTTAAAAGTCCAGGAAAAAGTTTTAACACAAAATAACTTTCTTCATTTGCCAATAAAGTTTTTATACCTAAATATCTTACATTTTCAATTTCTGCTATATTGTCATCTATAAATAAAACACTATCAAAGCCTATGTTAAAAAAATTTATAATTTCTTTTATATTTTCATCTTTACCTTGCCAATTTGCTTTTATAAATGCAAAATCATCTATTTTTAAAGGAAAATCTTTTCTTTTTTCAAATAATTTCTTTACATCTTTTTCATCGTTTTTAGAGCAAATTGCCAGTAAAATACCTTCGTTTTTTAATCTTAAAAGCTCATTTTGTAAATTTTTGTGATTTTGATTTAGTTTTAAATTATTTATTCTATCTTCGCCTAAAATTCCATCATATAAGGTATTGTCAAGATCTGTTATTATGGCTTTTAGTTTTGGTCTTAAAAGAGAAGGTATTATGCTAAGGCCTAAAATTTGTGCTAGGCTTATACAAGCTTTATTGCTTAATCTGCTTGCATTTATTTCAAAATTACTTTCATCTATAATTAAATTTTTATCAATAAAAGGCTTTAAAATTTCATAAATATCATATTTTTTTAAGGAAGTCTTGCCTAATAAAAGTGTTATTATAGGCACCTTACTAAGATTTGATAATTCTTGTATTTTTTCTTTTATAAAATCATCTATATTGTTTTTATAATTATTTAAATCTAAAAATATAATATTGATTTTTGCGTCTTTATAATCATCAAAATTTAAGCTATCATCATAAGAGCTTATATTAAATTCAGCTTTAAGTTCGCTAAAAGCTAAAAATGCATTTATAATGCTTGATATAACTTCAAAGGAATGATTTCTAAAAACATTTATTTTTATACTTTGAAAATTATTTTCTTTGCCAAGTTTTATTAAATCATTTCTTTTTAAATTTGGTGAAAAAAGATTCATTTTAATTCCACTAATTCTATTAATAAATTATTATTCATCATAACAAAACAAAGCTTAGCAAAATAACTAGCTTCCATTATATCTACTACCAAAATCCCCCCCCCATGGATAATTTATCTAAATCTTTTTGTATATTTTTACTTTCATAAGCTATATGATACATTTTGATTTTATTTTTTAAATAATTATCCAAAACACCTTTTTCATTTAAATTTGATAAAAGCTCAAAGCGATATTGTGGAAAATTATTATTTTTTGGTATTATAAATTCCCCTTTAACTCCTTGTCTTTCATCTATAAAATCTGCTTCTTTGATAAAACCTAGTTTATAAAAAATTTCTCTTTCTTTTTCTAAATTTTTACAAGCTACGCCTATATGATGTATTGGTAAGTTTAGATTCATTTTTTAAATACCACGGCCATAGTTATAGCATTTTTAAATTTCAAAGCTTTTTCTAAAGAATAATCATTAGCCATAAAGCATTCGTAATTTTTTATTTTTAAATTAGCTTTTTTTGCCATATTAAAAATTTCATCAGGATGAGAAAATAAGTATATATGATCAATAGCAGGAGCATTTATAGGTATAGTTGCAAAAATTTCTCCATCATCACTTAGTAAATCTTTAGCTCTTTTTAAAAATTCTAAAGGTTTTTCTACATGCTCTAAAACTTCTCCCATTACTATTAAGTCGGCTTTTTTGTCAAAATTAAAATTAAAAAAATCCTCACATAAAAATTTGCATTTATTTATAAGAGTTTTCACTTGATATTCGACCATATTTTTTGTAAGTTCACAGCTAGTTGGAGATAAGTCTAAGCCTATATAGTTTTCAAATTTTAAACTTTTTACAGCCTTGGTGAAAAATTCCCCATGTCCTGGACCTATTTCAAAATAAAGTTCTTTTTTATTTATTGATTTTATATAATCTTCAAAATATTTTCTAACCTTTATATGAGCTATCCATATATAAGATGAAAGAGCTAAGCCTATCATATATTTTTTCATATAAGCTTTATTAAAATATACCTTATCTTTGATTTGCTCAAAACTTTCATATCTATATTTGCCATGTTCTATAAAATATTTTGTTTCTTCTAATGTATCATTTAATATAGTCAAATAACACTCACATTGCTCTTTTAAGCTTATATTATTTTTTAGATAATATGCTATTAAATTATTAAATTCTATTTCATCTTCTTTTGAAAATGTAATTTTATTTAAATATTTTGCATGCATTGGGTTTTTAGTGGATATTAGATCAAATAAATCTTTTATATAATTCACATTAAGCCTTTTGTAATACCACAGCCATAACTACGGCATTTTTAGTCTTTAAAGCTTTTTCTAAAGAATAATTATTTGCCATAAAATATTTACTTTCTTTTATTTTTAATCCTGCTTTGTTTAACAAATCTTTTACTTCATCAGGATGAGAAAATAAGTATATATGATCAATGGCAGGAGCATTTATAGGTATAGTTGCAAAAATTTCTCCATTATCATTTAATAAATTTTTTACATTTTGCATAAATTCCAAAGGTTTTTCTACATGTTCTAAGACTTCACCCATCACAACTAAATCAGCTTTATTATTAAAATCGCATTTTGTAAAATCTTTACATATAAATTCATATTTAGCCTCAGTTTTTCCAACTTGATTTTCTACCATATCTTTACTCATTTGACAACTAATAGGAGATATATCTATACCATAGTATTCTTTAAATTTAGCACTTCTTAAAGCTTTTGTAAAAAATTCCCCATGCCCTGGACCTATTTCTAAATAGGTATTTTTTATATCTTTTTTTTCATCTATAAAATCTGCAAAATATCTCCTAACTTCTATATGGGCATTCCATATAAATGATGATATAGCTAAACCTACCATATATTTTTTCATATAATCTTTATTTAAATAAACTTTATCTTCGACTTCAGCTAAGGTGCTATATCTGTATTTGCCAAATTCAATAAAATATCTTGTTTCTTCCAAAGTGTCATTTAAAACAACTATATAGCTTTGTGCTTGTTCTTCTAAGTTTATTTTTAAATCATTTTTATAGTATATAATTAATTTTTCTAAATCGTTATATTCTTGTTTTGAAAGATTTAATCCATTTAAACATTTTTCATGTAAAGGATTTTTTTCTTTTATTAAATCAAATAATTTTTTAGTATTTTCTAGCATAATTTTTCCTTTATAGAATTTAATAAATCATTTTGAGATTTTAAATTAGTCAATTCTTCTTTATTAAATTTTATTTCAAATTCTTCTTCTAGACTCATTATTATATCTATATGAGCTAAAGAAGTCCAATTTTTACAATTATCCATACTTAGATTTGAATTTTTATTTACTTTAGTTTCTAAAATATTTTCTAAAATTTCATAAAATTTATCTTCCATTTTTATTCCTGTAAAATAAGTATATTTTTATCTTTATTTAGGGCATCTATTATAGCTTGTTTGTATTCTTTAGTATTAAAAACGCAAATTTGTGCCCCAGCAAAGATTTCTGATTTGAAAGAACTAGTTTTTCTTGTTATAGTATTTATATTATCGACATTTGGTAAAGAAAATTTATCTATATGTCTTACATAAAAATTTATATTTTTGTTATTTTGTTTGCCATTTTCATCTATTAAAATTCCACTAAAATTTTTAAAATATCTATATTCTACCTTATATTCTTCTTCTACATAATGAGTAAAAGTATGCCCTGTGTAACTTCCAAAAAGCATATATTTTCCATTATTTTTCCATAAAATATCATATACACAATTTTCTCCAAAACAACTTTTTGTATCTTTTAAAAACAAATCTTGTTTAGCACCTTTTATAGCAAAAGAAAAAATAGGATCATTTGTTCTTTTTACACCTTCGCATTTTCTAAAATATTCATTTAAAGCACCTATTTTTGTATAAGAATTCAATTTATCATAAACTTCATTTTTGCAAAAGCTATAAGTAAAAGTCGGCATTATGAGCGTGCCTTCTTTTCCTATTGCTTCAAAAAAACAATCAATTATAGTTTGTAAAAATTCATTTTTTTTAAGTAAAGGTATGCCAAAGTTAAATAATTCAGTATGCACACATAAAATATCACCTTTTTTAATGCCTAAATTTTCAAAAGCTTTTATCAAATTTATATCTGAATATTTTTTATTATTGTGCTCTAAAAAGTATTTCATATTACAAGTCCATTTGCTTTTAATTTTTCTATTAATTCTTTTATCTCATAAGCTTGTAAATTTAATTTATTAGCTATATCTAAAACATCATTTTTTCCATCACAATAAGCTAAAAAATTACAAGATAACGGTATGTCATTTGTAGAATTAGTATTTATAGTATGATACAACCCTCTTTTTCCTAAATTGGGCTCACAAAAAGTTGTATTTTTATAAGTTGCGTTTATTTCTAAATTCATTATAATTTCTTGCATGGCTTTTAAACCACCTTGCAAACCCTTTTCACTTATGAAATTTAAATCATCTTTGCTAGTGTGATATTCTTTATAATCGCCAAATCTAGTCCTGCATATGCATACCACAGGTAAATTTACCAAAGGTGAGCAATATTGTCTTTCATCAGATCCTCTGTCTATAAAGGAAAATCTTTTAAAATTTTCTTTATTTTTTAAAGTATAAAGTGCTACTTTATCAGCTAGAGTATTTTCATTTGGAGAGTGGATCAAAGAATAAGCATTATCATCACCTATGCAAGATAATACAAATCCAGCTTTTACATATTTTTGTAAATGATTTAAATTTTTATTTATATATACTATAGAACCTATAGTTTCAGGAATTATCACAAAACGATAATTATATTTTCTTTCTTTTTGTTTTAAAAGCCATTTTGCTAAAAATGTAGCTACTATAGGCCCACTTAATTCATTATTTGCCATTGAAGGATGACAAAGATAGGTAGAGATTAAAATTTCTTCTTTATTGTTTTGTGTGCTAGGTATTATAAAATCAGCATAGTTTAAAACTCCATCAAAATGTTTCGCATCTATAAAAACTTTATATTTTCCATTTTTAAGTTTTTCTCTTTTTTCATGTTCTATGCAAAAGCCCCATCTTTTTTTATAATAGCTTGTTATATAAGGTATGGCATCTGGATAATCTTCTATAGAGTATAAATGCTCTTGCAACTCATCTAGTGAAATTTCATCATTTATACCTTCGCTATAATTTAATACATGTAAATTATTTTTTTTAAAATCACAAATTTTTTCTCCATCTGGAGTTATGATATAAGCATCGTTTATTTGCCATTCTTGTGGCACTATCCAATCATATACTTTAGTCCCGCTTTTTATGGAGTGAATTTTTAAAATACCCCCCCCCATAGCATCATCAAGTATTTTTAAACTAGCTCTAAAACCAGTTCCTGTAATGCTTCTGCAAATTGGAAAAAGCTTACAAGCAAGTTCATACATACTTAATTCATGCATTGCAATCCTTTTTAGAATTTTCTAAAATTTTAAATAAATTTTCTTTTATAAATATTTATTTTTTTAGTTGTAAATTGTAACATATTTCATATTATAAGTCCATTTTCTTTTAATTTTTCTATTAATTCTTTTATTTCATAAGCTTGTAAATTTAATTTATTAGCTATATCTAAAACATCATTTTTTCCATCACAATAAGCCAAAAATTTTGTAGAGATAGGTTTTCTGGATTTTTGGTTTATAGTATGATACAACCCTCTTTTTCCTAAATTGGGCTCACAAAAAGTTGTATTTTTATAAGTTGCGTTTATTTCTAAATTCATTATAATTTCTTGCATGGCTTTTAAACCACCTTGCAAACCCTTTTCACTTATGAAATTTAAATCATCTTTGCTAGTGTGATATTCTTTATAATCGCCAAATCTAGTCCTGCATATGCATACCACAGGTAAATTTACCAAAGGTGAGCAATATTGTCTTTCATCAGATCCTCTGTCTATAAAGGAAAATCTTTTAAAATTTTCTTTATTTTTTAAAGTATAAAGTGCTACTTTATCAGCTAGAGTATTTTCATTTGGAGAGTGGATCAAAGAATAAGCATTATCATCACCTATGCAAGATAATACAAATCCAGCTTTTACATATTTTTGTAAATGATTTAAATTTTTATTTATATATACTATAGAACCTATAGTTTCAGGAATTATCACAAAACGATAATTATATTTTCTTTCTTTTTGTTTTAAAAGCCATTTTGCTAAAAATGTAGCTACTATAGGCCCACTTAATTCATTATTTGCCATTGAAGGATGACAAAGATAGGTAGAGATTAAAATTTCTTCTTTATTGTTTTGTGTGCTAGGTATTATAAAATCAGCATAGTTTAAAACTCCATCAAAATGTTTCGCATCTATAAAAACTTTATATTTTCCATTTTTAAGTTTTTCTCTTTTTTCATGTTCTATGCAAAAGCCCCATCTTTTTTTATAATAGCTTGTTATATAAGGTATGGCATCTGGATAATCTTCTATAGAGTATAAATGCTCTTGCAACTCATCTAGTGAAATTTCATCATTTATACCTTCGCTATAATTTAATACATGTAAATTATTTTTTTTAAAATCACAAATTTTTTCTCCATCTGGAGTTATGATATAAGCATCGTTTATTTGCCATTCTTGTGGCACTATCCAATCATATACTTTAGTCCCGCTTTTTATGGAGTGAATTTTTAAAATACCCCCCCCCATAGCATCATCAAGTATTTTTAAACTAGCTCTAAAACCAGTTCCTGTAATGCTTCTGCAAATTGGAAAAAGCTTACAAGCAAGTTCATACATACTTAATTCATGCATTGCAATCCTTTTTAGAATTTTCTAAAATTTTAAATAAATTTTCTTTTATAAAATTTGCATCTTTTAAGCTCATTTCTTGATGGCATGGTATGCTAAGTTCGGCTTTATAAAAATTATCAGCATTTTCTAGAAAGATATTTTTGTATAAATTTTTATAAAAACTAAATTCATAGGTAGGTTTATAATGTACTTGCACACCTATACCTAAATCTAATAATTTTTGAAAAATTATTTCTTTTTGACAATAAAACTCAGGATAAAGCAATATAGGATATAAATGTCTTGAGCTTTTTTTATAATCTTTGATTTTTATGGTAGAAAAATATGGATTTTTTGCAAATTCTTTATCGTAAAAACTTGCTATTTGTTCTCTTTTTTCCAGCATTTGATCGAGTTTTTTTAATTGATTTATACCTAAAGCACAAGCTACATCGCTTAAACGATAGTTATATCCTAAATCATACATATCACTATCCCATAGTCTTTTTTTACAAATTCCATGAGATCTTAGTAATTTTATTTTTTCTATCAAATTTTTATCATTGCTAACTACAGCACCACCTTCAAAAGTAGTGATGGGTTTTACAGGATGAAAAGAAAAAATGCTTAAATCAGCCTTGCTTCCTACTTTTTCATTTTTATAAATACTTCCTAAAGCATGGCTTGCATCATCTATTAAAGCTATGTTATATTTTTTACAAAGACTTAAAATTTCATCCATTTCTACGCTGTTGCCAGCATAATCAACAACGCAAATTGCACCTATGTTTTTGCTATCTTGTTTTAATCTTTGTTCTAATTTTTTTTCATCTATATTTCCATCACTTTTTACATCTATAAATTCTACTTTTGCACCGGCCATTAAAGCAGCATTTGCAGTAGCAGCAAAAGTTATAGGAGTAGTTAAAACAATCTTTTCTTTAACATCTAAGCTTAAATACGCAAGATGAAGTGCTGAGGTAGCTGAATTTAAAACGCAAGCATATTTTACTCCGACATATTCACAAAGTGCTTGTTCGAATTCTTCTACTTTTTTCCCACCGGTTAAAATTTCACTTTTTAAAGCATTTATGATGGCTTCTATATCGCTTTGATCTATATTTTGATGAGAATAAGTTATCATTTTTCAAGCTCTGTGTGATTTATTATATCTAAAAGTTCTTCTTTGCTAACCCATTTTGTGTTATTATCAGAGCTGTATGAAAAACCATCTTGGACTTTTTTGCCTTTTTCATTTTGGGCATTTATACTAAAATCAACATCTATAGAGTTAAATTGAATACTTGGACTAATTGCATAATAATTTTTAAATTCATAAGTTAAATGACTATCATCACTTGAAATCATTATTTCATGGAGTTTTTCACCCGCTCTTATGCCTATGATTTTATGTTTTAAATTTGGAGCCATAGTTTTAGCCAAATCAACAATTTTCATAGATGGAATTTTGGGCACAAAAACTTCCCCACCATGCATAATTTCAAAATTATTTAATACAAAATTTACCCCATCTTCTAAAGATATCCAAAATCTAGTCATTCTTTCATCTGTTATAGGAAGCTCTTTTACCCCATTTTCTATTAGCTTTTTAAAAAATGGCACCACTGAACCTCTTGAGCCTACTACATTTCCATATCTTGCTACGCTAAATTTAGTATGAGATGATCCTGCTATATTGTTTGCTGCAACAAATAATTTATCACTTGCTAATTTTGTAGCTCCATATAAATTTATAGGATTACAAGCTTTATCAGTTGAAAGAGCTATACATTTTTCAACATTATTTTCCAAACATGCATCGATTACATTTTGGGCACCATTTATATTGGTTTTTATGCATTCCATGGGATTATATTCAGCTATAGGAACATGCTTCATAGCTGCTGCGTGGATTACAAAATCCACATCTTTCATAGCTACGCTTAATCTTTCTTTATCTCTAACATCACCTATAAAATAACGCATACAAGAATCACTATATTCTCTAGCCATTTCAAATTGTTTTAACTCATCTCTTGAGTAGATGATGATTTTTTTAGGTTTGTATTTTTTAAGAAGTGTTTTTGTGTAAGTTTTCCCAAAACTTCCAGTTCCACCTGTGATTAAAATACTTTTTCCATTAAACATATGTAAAATCCTAGAATTATTAATTTAATTTATATCGTCAAAAAACATTTATTTTAAAATTCTTGGCAAGGTTATGCCTGTTTGATTTTGGTATTTACCTTTTTTGTCAGCATAAGTAATATCACAAGGTTCATCGCCTTGTAAAAATAAAACTTGAGCTATACCCTCATTTGCATAAATTTTTGCAGGAAGTGGGGTAGTGTTTGAAATTTCTATAGTGATATGTCCTTCAAAACCTGGCTCAAAAGGAGTTACATTGACTATAATGCCACATCTTGCATAAGTGCTTTTTCCAAGACAAATAGCTAAAACATCTTTTGGCATTTTAAAATACTCTATGGTTCTTGCTAGGGCGAAAGAGTTTGCAGGAACTATGCAAACATCACCTTCAAAATCCACTACATTTTCTTCTACGAAATTTTTAGGATCTATCACGGTTGAATTTACATTGGTAAAAATTTTAAATTCTCTTCCTACTCTTATATCATAACCATAGCTTGAAAGTCCATAACTAACCATGCCTTTACCTATATTTGCTTCGCAAAATGGTTCTATCATTTTGTGTTCTAATGCCATTTTTTTGATCCAATTATCTGCTTTTAAGCCCATGTTTTTCCTTTAAAAGTGATAAATAAATTTTTTAATTATATCTTAAAAAAATAGTTAAAAAGAAATAATTGAAGTTATTTTTAGTATTTTTTTATATAATTATAAATTAAGTCTTATAAATTAAGGAGAATATATGACCAAAGAAGAGATAAAAGAACTTATGGAGCTTTTTGCAAAAGCAAATGTAAGTAAGATTAAAATAAAAGAACAAGATGGATTTGCAATAGAACTTGAAAAAGATTTATGTTGTGATATACCAGCTCCGGTTCCAGTAGCTCCAGCTCCACAGCCAATTAATGTAAATGTTGTAAATGAGACAAAAAGCACCCCATCATCTAATAAACCTACTATAAATAGCCCTATGGTGGGAACATTTTATCAAGCACCAAGTCCAGGTGCAGCTCCTTTTGCTAAAGTGGGTCAAACCATCAAAAAAGGAAGTACTATAGCTATTATTGAAGCGATGAAAATTATGAATGAAATTGAAGCTGAATATGATTGTAGGATAGTTGAAGTGTTAGTAGCTGATGGACAGCCTGTAGAATTTGGTATGCCATTGTTTGTGGTGGAGAAAATATAAAATGGAAATCAAAAAAGTTTTAATTGCAAATCGTGGAGAGATCGCATTAAGAGCTTTAAGAACCATCAAAGAAATGGGTAAAAAAGCAATTTGTGTGTATTCAACCGCAGATAAAGATGCTTTATATTTAAAATATGCTGATGCTAGTATTTGCATAGGAAGTGCAAGAAGCTCAGAAAGTTATTTAAACATACCAGCTATTATAAGTGCTGCTGAAATAAGCGAAGCTGATGCTATTTTCCCAGGATATGGTTTTTTGAGTGAAAATCAAAATTTTGTAGAAATTTGTGCTAAACATAATATCAAATTTATAGGTCCTTCGGTAGCTGCTATGGCTTTAATGAGTGATAAAAGTAAAGCAAAACAAGTTATGCAAAGAGCAGGAGTACCAGTTATACCAGGAAGTGATGGGGCTTTAAATGGAGTCGAAGGGGCTAAAAAACTAGCAAAAGAAATAGGTTATCCTGTTATTTTAAAAGCTGCAGCAGGTGGTGGCGGTCGCGGTATGCGTGTTGTAGAAAGTGAAAAAGATATAGAAAAAGCATATTGGTCAGCTGAGAGTGAGGCTATGAGTGCATTTGGAGATGGAACTATGTATATGGAAAAATATATACAAAATCCACGCCATATAGAAGTGCAAGTTATAGGAGATAGTTTTGGCAATGTGATTCATCTTGGAGAAAGAGATTGTTCTATGCAAAGAAGACATCAAAAACTTATAGAAGAATCTCCTGCGATTTTATTAGATGAAAAAACTAGAGCAAGACTTCATGAAACTGCAGTCAAAGCTGCTAAAGCGATTGATTATGAGGGTGCGGGTACTTTTGAATTTTTAGTGGATAAAAATTTAGATTTTTATTTTATAGAAATGAATACGCGTTTACAAGTTGAGCATTGTGTAAGTGAAATGGTAAGCGGTATAGATATAATTGAGCTTATGATTAAAGTAGCTGAGGGTTATCCTTTGCCAAAACAAGAAGAGATTAAGCTTAAAGGTCACTCTATAGAATGTAGAATCACTGCAGAAGATTCTAAAACTTTCTTACCATGCCCAGGTAAAATTACAAAATATGTAGCTCCAGCAGGACGCAATGTAAGAATGGAAAGCCATTGTTATCAAGATTACAGCGTGCCTCCTTATTATGATTCTATGATAGGAAAATTAGTTGTATGGGGTGAAGACAGAAACACAGCGATTGCAAAAATGAAAATAGCCTTGCATGAGCTTATAGTAGGTGGAATTAAAACTACTAAAGATTTTCATTTAGCGATGATGGATAATGCAGATTTTATAAATAACAATTATGATACAAATTATCTTTCAAGACATTAATACTAAGATAGCTTGTCTATCTTAGTTCTTCTATATGAGCATTGGCTCTAATTTTATCAAGATGATTTTTTAAAGCTTGTTCTTTTTGATTTATAGTATATGCATTGGCGATTTGATCTTTGATTAAATCAAATTCGATAGGATTTTTACCATATTTTTCTTTTACAAAATAAATAATATAAGTATTTTCCCCATTTAATATAGGAGTGAAATTTCCAACTTTGGTATTATTAAGTAAAGCAAGCAATCTTGGATCGATACTAGATGCATTTAAACTAATAGCTTTAGATTTAATTTGTGAATTTTTATACATTGGATTGTTTAAAAGTTTTTGTAAAAGTTCAGGATTGCTAGAATTATAAACTACTAAATCAACATTAGAAAAAGTGCTAAATTTATCAATATTGGTTTCATAAAAATGTTTTAGTGTTTCATCATCAGTGTTGATTTTTGCATTTTGCATAATATTTTGATAAAGCTTTTCTCTTTGAAGATCTTTTCTAACTTGTTCTTTGAAAATTTCAAAACTAAGCCCGTCTTTTTCCATTTTTGCTTGTAAGCCATTTATGTCAGTATTATTACCTTTTGCTATTTGATCTAGTTTTTTCTTTAGTTCAAAATTGCTTACTTGAATTCCAAATTTTTTTGCTTCACTTGTTTGAATTCTATCATCTACCAAAAAAGCTATAGCTTTTTGTTTATCTTTAGTATTTAGTTGTTTCATGGCTTGATTTATATCATAAATGGTAATAGGTTCATTTTCTACTATCATAGCTATTCCACCTATATTTTGAGCATATAAAATACTTGCAGCAAAAGAGCATGATATTAAAAATTTTTTCATTTTAAAACCTTTGTTTAAGTGTAAATATAGCATTATAACAATAAAAATTTAAAAAAGGTAAAAATATGCAAGAAATTTCTACGCGTTTTGCTCCTTCTCCTACTGGATATTTGCACATTGGAGGATTAAGAACAGCTTTATATAATTATCTTTATGCAAGAAAAAATAATGGTAAATTTTTATTACGCATTGAAGATACTGATTTAAAAAGAAATTCACAAGAAGCAACGCAAGCTATTATAGAAGCATTTAAATGGTGTGGGCTTGATTATGATGGCAAGATAGAATACCAATCTCAAAGATTTGATATTTATAAAAAATATATTCAAAAATTATTAGATGAGGGTAAAGCTTATTATTGTTATATGAGTAAAGAAGAGCTTGATGAATTAAGAGCTAAACAAGAAGCAAACAAACAAAGACCAAAATACGATGGAAGATATAGAGATTTTAAAGGAACACCACCAAGCGGTATAGAGCCTGTAGTGCGTATAAAAGCTCCTGGCAGCGGAGAAATCAAATTTATAGATGGCATTAAAGGAGAAGTGAGTTTTCAGGCTGAAGATATTTTAGATGATTTTGTAATTGCAAGAAGCGATGGAAGTCCAATTTATAATTTAACGGTTGTAATTGATGATGCATTAATGGGAGTTAGTGATGTTATAAGAGGTGATGATCATTTATCTAACACTCCAAAGCAAATTGTGCTTTATGAAGCACTTGGTTTTAAAATTCCAAAATTTTATCATGTTGCTATGATACATGGTGAAGATGGTAAAAAACTTTCTAAGCGTCATGGTGCAACAGATGTAATGGAATATAAAAATATGGGTATTTTACCTCAAGCTTTGTTAAATTTCTTAGTAAGACTTGGTTGGAGTCATGGAGATGATGAAATTTTTGATATTGAAAAAATGAAAGAATTTTTTGATCCAAATCATATTAATAAAAGTGCATCTTGCTATAATTTTAAAAAGCTAGAATGGCTTAATGCTCATTATATTAAGACTTTACCTTTTGAAGAGATTAATAGACAATTAAAAGATTTAGGTTTTGATCTAAGTGTATATGAAAATGCTAGTTTTTTACTAGATATGCTAAGAGAAAGAGCTAAAAATTTACACGATATTATCAATAATGCCAAAGTGTTACTAAATGACCCAAAAGAATACGATCAAAAAGCCATAGATAAATTTCTTAATGAAACAAATTTAACTTATTTGGAAAAATACGCTAATGTTTTGGAAAATCAAAAAAAAGCTCATGAATTTGAAGAATTTACTAATAAATTTTTAGAAGAAAATGGGTTGAAATTAAAAGATTTAGCTCAAGCTATACGCATTGCATTAACTGGAAGTTCTGTAAGTCCTAGTATATTTGAAGTGTTAGAATTTTTAGGTGTGCAAAAATGTAAGCTTAGGGTGGAGAATTTATTAAAATATATGAAGGAAAAATAAATGGATTTAAAAGAAGAAGCCTTAAGATATCACATAGGAGGTAAAATCGATGTGATAGCTCGCAAACCTATGGATAGTGCTCATGATTTATCATTAGCTTATTCTCCTGGGGTTGCACAACCATGCTTAGAGATAGCAAAAGATAAAGAACTAGCATATAAATACACAGCAAAATCAAATTTAGTAGCCATAGTGAGCGATGGAAGTGCGGTTTTAGGACTTGGTAATATAGGTCCTAGTGCTAGTAAGCCTGTTATGGAAGGAAAAGCGTGCTTATTTAAAAAATTTGCTAATGTAAATGCCTATGATTTAGAAATAGATGTACATAGCGTTGATGAGATTGTTACTTTTTGTAAAACTATAGCTCCTACTTTTGGTGGGATAAATTTAGAAGATATATCTGCTCCAAAATGTTTTGAGATAGAAGCAGCTTTGCAAGATCTTGGAATTCCTGTAATGCATGATGATCA
Organism: Campylobacter volucris; assembly: GCF_008245045.1. NCBI lineage: Bacteria > Pseudomonadati > Campylobacterota > Epsilonproteobacteria > Campylobacterales > Campylobacteraceae > Campylobacter > Campylobacter volucris. The sequence continues at coordinate 1,246,064 of NZ_CP043428.1, read as the reverse complement.
GCATGGAACTGCTATTATTTCTACAGCAGGACTTATAAATGCTATGGAAATTAGTGGTAAAAAATTTGAAGATATTAAAGTTGTAGTTAGTGGGGCAGGTGCAGCAGGTATTGCAAGTGCTAGAATGTATAGAAATTTAGGTGTAAAAAATATTATTTTGGTAGATAGCAAAGGTGTTGTTAATACCCAAAGAAATGATTTAAATAAATATAAATTAGAATTTGTCAGCGATACTAAAGCAATGACTTTACAAGAAGCATTAAAAGATGCTGATGTATTTTTAGGACTTAGTGCTCCAAAAATTTTAAATGATGAGATGATTTTATCTATGGCAAAAGATCCTGTGATTTTTGCACTAGCTAATCCTATCCCAGAAGTTATGCCTGAAGATGTAAAAAGAGTAAGAAGCGATGCTATAGTAGGAACTGGTAGAAGTGATTATCCAAATCAAATCAATAATGTTTTAGGTTTTCCTTTTATTTTTAGAGGGGCTTTGGATGTTAGAGCTACAAAAATTACAGAAAATATGAAAGTTGCGGCAGCTAAAGCTTTAGCAGATTTAGCTAAACTTGAAATTACTGATGAGGTTAAGCAAGCTTATAGTGTAGAAGAATTAAAATTTGGTAGAGATTATGTTATACCAAAACCTTTTGATAGTAGAGTAAAAGCCTTAGTTAGTACAGCAGTTGCAGCTGCTGCATTTAAAGATGGAGTAGCAAAAATCAAAGAATTTAATGAGAAAAAGTATTTTGAAAGTTTAAAAAATGAATAATATAAATTTAGTTTCACATCCTTTAATAGAGCATAAATTAGCTATATTAAGGGATAAAAACACTAAGCCTTTTCATTTTAGAATGTTAATAGATGAAATAACTTCTTATTTATTATATGAATCTACAAAAGATTTAACCTTAAAAGAAGTAAGTATTAATACTCCTATAATTAAAACTAAGGCTAAAAAAATCAATCAAAAAATAATGATTTGTCCTATACTAAGAGCAGCTTTGGGAATGCTTGATAGTGTGTTTAAGCTTATACCTGATGCAAGTGTGGGTTTTTTAGGCTTTGCTAGAGATGAGCAAACTTTAGAAAGTAAGCTTTATTTTCAAAAATTACCTAAAGATGCTAGTTCAAGAGTAGCTATAATTATAGATCCTATGTTTGCAACAGGCTCTACGGCTATAAATGCTTGTGATCTTTTAAAAAAATATGGGGTTAAAGATATAAAATTCATAAGTTTAGTAGCTTCTCCAATAGGACTTGAAAATTTTAATAAATTTCATAAAGATGTAAAAATTTATGTAGCTAGCATAGATGAGTGTTTAAATGAAAATGGATACATAGTCCCAGGTCTTGGTGATGCTGGTGATAGGGTGTTTAATACTTTATGATTTTTGGGAAGATTGATTATTTAAATTTACTTCCTTTGCATATTTATCTTAAAAAAATGCCATTGCCTACTTATGTAAAAAAAACTACAGAGTATAAAAAAGGCGTTCCTGCTAAACTCAATAAGCATTTATATTATAGACGCGTTGATGCTGCGATTATTTCAAGCATAGAAAGTCGTTTAAAAAAATACAAAACTTTAAATATAGGAATTTGTGCAAATAAAAAGGTTAAAAGTGTTTTGGTGAAAAAAAATACTCAAAACAAAGATGATACGAGCTCGGCTACTTCTAATGCACTAGCAAAAGTTTTAAGACAAAATGGCGAAGTTATTATTGGAGATAGAGCTTTAAAGCTTTATTTGCAAAATCCAAATGATTATATTGATTTATGTAAATTATGGCATGAAAAAACAAATTTACCTTTTGTATTTGCTAGATTTTCTTGTGTGAAAAATTTTTCAAGTTATAAAAAAATAATGAATCAATTTGTTAAAAGTAAAATTTTTATACCCCAATATATTTTGATCAATTATTCTAACTCAAGAAAGCTTTCTCAAAGCGATATTAAGGATTACTTGCGGTTAATTTATTATAAAATTGATACTAAAGAGCAATTAGCATTGAAGAAATTTTTATTTAGCGTTAAAAATAAAAAAAGCTTATAATTTGCTCGACAATTTTATCTTCTAAGGCTTGTTTGACATCGTTTAAATTTCCAAGATGGGTAGTTCTTGCTAAAAGCGAAGTTTTTTGAGATAAATTATGTGAATTAATTTGTAAATTTACTTGCATAAGATAGTAGTTTTCTACTTCCATTTCAAACACATCATCAATTCTATCAAAATCATTAAAAAAGAATTTAGCACTAGAAGAACGCAATCTTTGAGCATAAGAATATTTTTTAAAATCCACTATATTGATAAAAATATCATAATCAGCATTTTTATCTTTTAAATTAAAATTTAAATCTTTAAATTTTGCAATTAGTTTGTTTTCTAAATCATTAGGGATTTTTGAGGGATTGTGAATGTGTAAATTGATACTTTGATTTTTCTTTGCTTGTATAAAAATACCCTCATTGTTAGTTTGAATGAGGGCTTTAGTTTCAAACGAACAAGCACTTAAAAAAAGTGCAAAAAATATGATAAATATACTATTTTTGAGCATCGATTATAGTAGGAACTGCGCGAAGACCAAGTTTAGAGTATTTTTCAAAATTATCTCTTACAGCTTTTACTTCAGCTTGGCTTGGTTTTTTATAATCTTTAATGTCTTTATCGTAGTATTTTCTCATTATGGCGATTTTTTGTGCATCATCTTTGGCATCTTTACTTTCTTTGTAAATTAAAGCTGATTTTTCAAATGCACTAGTATCGTGGATTGGAGTGAGTATAAATTTAACCTGATGAGTTTTTAAAGTATCTTCGATTTTATCTAAATGAATTCTACAATATGGACACTCTGGATCACTAAATACATAAAGTAAAGGTTTGTTTTTATCGCCTAAGGAAACAAACATTTTTTCTTTTTTTAATTCCACTAAAGCTTTTTTTGAAAATTCAGCTTGTTGTTTTTCCATAAGTTTTGCTTGGAATACTTGAGAATAAAATTCTCCTTTTTTAATATCTACTAATTCAGTAGTGATAAAATTTCCTTGAGTAAAGACTATTTCTTGAAGATTTTTACCTGCAATTTCAAAATTTACAATTACTGCTTCAAAATCACTATTTTGAATTTTTTCTCTTTCTACTATGGTTATTTTTGCATCATTTAAATTAGGATTTTTCTTAAAAAAATTAATTATTTCATCATTATTTGCCGCAAATAAAGAGCTAGTTAGAGCTAATAAGGCTAAAGATTTTTTCATTATTTTCCTTTGTTTTAAATTTTTATAATTATAAGGAGTTAAATTTAATACTTAAGTATTCTTTTTTCATCTACTTTTGTCACTTGTTTGAAATTTTTATCTAAATATTCCAAATAAGCAATAGCATATTTTCTTGAGATGTTAAAATGATTTTTTACAAAATTAACATCTAAATTTTGCGTTTTTAAAAGCAATAAAAATTCATCCATTAAAGAATTTAAAGCTTCTTTTTCTATGAAGATATTATGAGCTAATCTTATGATTTTATTTTCTTTGCTGAGTTTTTTAAATATCAAATCTCCATTTTTTCTATCTAAACCCAATCTTTCATAAAGATTATAAGGAGCAGTAGGTCTAATGCCTTCTGTTTTTAAAATCTCATAAATTTCACAATAATTTGTTTCTTTTAATTTTTCAAAATTTTGCCCTTTTAAAAAATACACCCCTTCTTTAAAATCTAAAATTTCATCCATCTGTTTTAAGATAAATGCACAAAAATTTTCACTTGCCCAAGTTAATCTTAAAGATATAGAATGAGCTGATATTAAAGCATTGGGATTTTTAGAAAATATAAATTGTATAAATTGTTTAATTTCTTGTTTAGAGTTTAGATTATAAACATTTAAAGCTTGCTCATCTACAAAAATATCACTCAAATCTTTAGCTAATTTTAAAGCTTGTTGGTGAGATACTTTAAAGCGTTGATAGCTTGATAATAAGCCAAAGCCAAATTTGTGAATATCTTTTAAAAATTCAAATACTTGTATGATTTTTTGCTGTTCTAAAAGATGTAAAAATTTAATCTTCATTTCTTTTTTTAAAGGTTCGCTTACAGGATTTAACACAACCCCGCCACTTTTTACACGCCCATTTTGAAGTAAAATAAATTTATCATTAAAACACAAAGCCAAAGCTTTTTCAAATTCCAAACTTGCATAGATTTTATCTTCAAATTCTTTAATAATATAAATTTTAGCATTGATCTTTTTACTTCCTGTGCAAAATTCTAATTCGCTTTTGTGTTTGATTGATTTAGAAAAAATTACCACATCAATATTTGTAAAACTTTTAAAAAATCCTTTTTTGGTTAAAATATAACCTTTTTTTAAATCTTGATAGTTTGAATTTAAACTCAAAGCCACGCGGTTATAAGCACTAATTTCATCCACACTTTCATCATGAACTTGTATATTTTTAACTATGATGTCTTTTTGAGTTTCAAGACAATATATTTTTTCATTTTTACTGATTTTACCTTCATTTAAACTACCAGTTACTATGGTGCCTATACCTTTTAAAGAAAAAATTCTATCGATAAAATATCTAAAGATACAATCTTCATCACTTTTTTTAGGAGTTAAGTTTAAAAGATAAGTTTTTAAAGTATTAATACTTTCTTGTTTATAAATGCTAGTTGGAAAAATTTTTAAAATATTAATTTTGTATTTTTTTAGCTCATCTAGGAGTATTTGTTGGTTTTGATTGATATTTTCACATAAATCTATTTTAGTTAAAACAAGTATAAGATCTTTTACTCCTAAAAATTCTAAAATTTTTAAATGCTCTATGCTTTGAGCTTTTAAGCCTTCATTAATATCTACTACAAACATACATATTCTAAAACCAAAAGCACCGCTAATCATAGTTTTAATCAAATTTTCATGACCAGGAACATCTATAAAAGAAATATTTACATCTTTATTTTTTAAATTTGAAAAACTAAGATTAATTGTGATCTTTTTTTCTTGCTCTTCTTTTAAATCATCTCCATCAAAGCCATTTAAAGCTTTAATGAGCGAGGTTTTACCATGATCAATATGTCCAGCAGTTCCTATGATGATACTATACATGAAAAACCTTTTTTATAATATCAATTAGTTGGTTTAAATCCTTATCTAAAATAGTCCGAAAATCTAATACAAATTCATCTTTTTCAATACGTCCAATCACGCTATTTTTTCTAAAATTTTCTTGCAAATTTAAAGCTTTTCCTTTGAAGCTTAAAACCATGCTTTCTAAAGTCTTATCAGGCATAGATCCACCACCTACTAAGCTTTTTGATTTTTTAAGTTCGCAAGGTATGCGGATATTTTCTTTTACAAATAATGCTTTTTTTTCTATGGTTTTTATATCATCATTTAAAAGTTTTAAGGTAGGAATTTTTTCATATTCTTTTTGCAAATAAGCTTTTGTAGTTTGATTTAACAAAGCTAGGGTAATTTTATCAACCCTTAGCATTCTTAAAAGTTGATTTTTTTTGAGTTTTTGTATGTATTTTTTCTTTCCAAGGATGATTCCAGCTTGGGTTGATCCAAAAAGTTTATCACCGCTAAAACTTAAAATATCACAATGTTTTAATAAATCTTTCACGCAAGGTTCATTTTTAGCCAAAGTTTTGTTTAAATTTTCACACCAACCAGAACCTAAATCATAATAAGAAACTATTTTTTTCTTTTTTGCTAATGTATGAATTTGTTCTAAGCAAACTTCTTCAAAAAAGCCCTTAAAAGCAAAATTAGAACGATGTGTTTTTAAGATGATTTTGGTATTAGCTGAGATGGCGTTTTCATAATCTTTCAAGTGGGTTTTGTTTGTAGTACCAACTTCTTTGAGTAAAACTCCTGCTGCGTTGATTACTTCAGGTACTCTAAAACTCCCTCCAATTTCTACTAATTCACTTCTTGAGGTAATTACTTCGTAATCTTTTGCTAGAGTGTTTAAAATTAAAAATACCGCTGAAGCATTGTTATTTACCACTAAGCAATCTTCACAAGAAAATAATATCTTTAAATTTGCACTAATTGCATCATATCTTGAACCTCTTTTTCCATTTTGAAGATTAAATTCTAAATTAGAATACGAACAAATGATGTTTTTTATCTCATCAAAAGCACTTTCATCTATAATGCTACGCCCTAAATTTGTATGTATGATTACTCCTGTTGCATTGATTAGACTTTTTGGTTGCGAAATTAAAAATTCATCTATTGTTTCTTTGATTTTTAAACTAAGAGTTTCAAAAGAAAATTCTAAATTAGGATTTTTTGATAATTGCTTTTTACAATTTGAAACAACTAATTTTGCAAAATAATTTTTTAAATATAAAGGATATACATCTAAGCTTTTATCATTAATTAAAGCATTAATTGGGGGAAAATTTCTAAATTTGTACATCTTAAACCTTAAGAAAAAATTACAAAATTATAACTTTTTTATAATGAGATTTATATAATTATTTAAAAATTTGTAGAAAGAAAGCTTTATGAAAGATTTTGTATTTTTAGAAAATGAAGATTTAATCCCTTTAAGTGATTGTATTAATATAGTTGATGAGTCTTTTAAAGAAGAAGTTTTTATAGGAAATTCTTTACTTTTAAAGCCACAAATTTACGCCCCAGAAATTAATTTTTATTTAAAAAATTCCAAAGATAATGTTTTGCAAAAGGCTAAAACCATAGAAGCTTTATATAAGATACGATCTAAAATTTATGATATGGGGCTTGATTTAGAATACTCTAAAGAAGTAGGTAAAAATGTCATTATTGTTAGTGATGATAATGAAGATAGCTTGATAGAAAATTTAAAAGAAAATGGATATAAAGTTTTAAAACTTTCTAATGATCAATGTATAGCAGTATTAGGCTCTATAGGTGAGCTTTGTGTGATAGCTTTAAAAGATAAAGAGCAAGTAGAAATAGAGTGTGATTTTTTCTTATACAAAGTCAAAAAAGATAGTTTTGACAAGCAAAGTGGATGTTATGACATTTCTAATTTTAATTTTAAAGATATTTTAGAGCTTTTAAATTCTAATTTTCCAAAGCATAAATTTAAAAATTATATCAGTTACGATGATAGTATTTGTCAATATCATCATAGAAGAAGTGTTCATTGTGGAAAATGCGATGAGGTGTGTCCAAGTGTTGCGATTTTAAAAGATGATGAAACAAAACAATTAGAATTTTCTCATGTTGATTGTATTGATTGTGGGGAGTGTGTAAGTATTTGCCCAAGCGGAGCACTTGATTATGCTCCTATGCCTAAAAATTGTTTTTATGAAATTTTAAAATTTTATGAAGATAAGATTATCTTGGTTATTTCAGAAAACATCAAAATAGAAAATTTAGACATAAAACTAAATGAAAATATCATGCCTTTTATAGTAAAAACTAGCCAATTTTTAGATCAAAGACATTTTTTAGCTATGCTTCAAACGAGTGGAGCTAGTATGATTGTTTATGATGAAAAAATCAATAATCAAGAAGCAATGGAACTTGTAAATGAAATTTTTGAGAAAAAATTTAATCAAAAAGGTATATTTTTGGCTCATTCTAAAAAAGATCTTGAACAAGCTTTAAATCAAGTTAGCTTCATACCTAATTTAAAATTTATGATTGATAATTCTTCTTTGTTAAAAAGAGAAGATTTTGCAGTGAGATTAAGAGAATTAATCAAAGATGAAAATTTAGGAAATATCGCAAGTAAAGAATGGATACGCTATGGAAAAATTTCTATCAATACAAATACTTGCACCTTGTGTTTAGCCTGTGTGGGTTCTTGTAATGTAGGAGCTTTGGTGGCTGATACTAAGGATAATTCTTTGAAATTTAATGCAAGCTTATGCACAACCTGTGGATATTGTGAAGCAAGTTGTGCTGAAAAAGACACCTTGGTGCTTCAAAGAAGTGGGATAGATTTGGAAAAAGATTATTTTTCTTTTATGATTTTAGCTCAAGATGAACTTTTTGCCTGTATAGAGTGCGGCAAGGAATTTGCCACTAAAAAAGCTATTGAAAAAATAGCTAGCATCATGAAGCCAAAATTTTTAGGTGATGATGCTAAGATTAAAACTTTATATTGTTGTAGTGAATGCAAAGCTAAAGTGATGATTGAAAATATGAATGTGCTTTAAGCTAAAAGCTTAAGCACTAAGTTTTAATCCTACCACTCCTATAACAATTAAAGTGATGAAAATAATTTTATTAATCGTAACGATTTCTTTAAAAATAAAAAATCCCACTATGCTTATAAGAGCTACGCCACATCCAGCCCAAATTGCATAAGCTATACTTAAATCAATTTTTTTAAGAGTATAAAACAAACCTGTTAAAGATAAGCAAAAACATATCCCAAAAATAATCAAATAATAATTATTTTTACTTATACTTGCATATTTCATAGAGCTTGTTGCAATAACTTCTAAGATTATGCTAAATGCTAAAATTATCCAATGTAACATTAATATCCTTTTTTAATATTTTATAAGTTTTAAAAATATTAAAAAATAGGTGGTGCAGTTGGAGTTATAAAATAACCATAAGACAATCTTATTTTCCATTTTGTCCATAGATTAATAAAAAATTTTAAAATAAAAAATCCATAAAACATTCATTATCCAAAATTATTTTAAATATTTTATCCAATAGTTTTTATATTTTGATTAAATTTAACCCAAAAGCTTTTTGACTTATAATCACTTCATCATTTTCTTTTAAATTTTGAGCTTCTAATGGACTAAGAGCAATTTGTGTGATTTGGCTTCCTATGCTAAGTATGGCAACTATAATGCTATCTTGCGGTTGGAGTTTTAAAATTCTTGCTTTGATTGCAAATTTTTGAGAACCTTGGGTTTTTAAAAAAACTTCACTTGGATTTCCTTGTTTGATGATTTGACCTTGATCTAAAATAATTACTTTATTAGCTAGTTTATATGCTTCGCTTACATCGTGAGTAATTAAAATAGTAGTGATATTATAAATTTTATGGATATTTAAAAGATAATCATGCAAATTAAGCTTAATCTCATTATCTAAAGCGCTAAAAGGTTCATCTAAAAGCAAAAGTTTTGGTTTTCTCATTAAAGCTCTTGCTAATGCTACGCGTTGTTTTTGACCACCGCTTAGCTCTAAAATATGATTTTTTCTATGAGAGTTTAAATTTAAAAGCTCTAAGAGCTCATTAGCAAATTTTTGATCATTTTTTGCAAAAAGTAAGTTTTGTTCTACATTCATATTTTCAAACAAAGCATAATCTTGAAACAAAAAGCCTATATTTCTTTTTTGTATGTTTAAAAATTGCTTTTGATTGAAAAAAATTTCATTATTAAACTCACAAAATCCCAAAGCCTTTTCAAATCCAGCTATGACTCTTAAAAGTGTAGTTTTTCCACTCCCGCTTTTGCCAAAAATAGCTAAAAACTCTCCTTGTTGGATCTCAAATTTAGCTTGGAGTTTAAAATCATTATGTTTGTTTTTAAAAATTTTACAAATATCTACTTTTAACATAAGTATTCTTTTATAAACAACGCGCTTGGATTGATATATACATAAATATGCTCTTTTATTGCTAAGTTTAAATTTTTAAAAGCTTTGGTGCTAATTTGTGCTTCAAAGGTGCAAAAATCATTTTTTACTCTTAAAATAGTGATAATTTTACCTTGAAAAATAGCTTCTATTTTGACATAAAATTCATTAATAAAAGAAGTGTTTAGTTGCTCTTTAACAACTAAACATTCGGTGCTTTTAAAAGATAAAATCACTTTTTGATGAATTTTGATATTTTCATCAAGAGAGAGCATGTAAAATTTTTGTTTTTCATTTGTAAATTCTATTAAATTAACACCCTCATGAAAATCAATAAAGCTAATTTTTGCTTCTATCATGGAACGCTATATCCATAAGCTTTAAATATAGCTTTGCCTTTTTCACTTAAAATAAAATCATAAAATTTTTTAGCTTCTTTATTATCTTTTGCATGTTTAGTTATGATTATGCCTTGATCAATTGGCATATAAAGTGAAGGATCAACTAAAATATAATTAATCCCTTCTTTTAAATCATATTTTTTAAGCCCTTCTTCATATAATGCACTAGCAGCTATAAAACCCGCATCAGTTGCTTTTAGAGTTTGTGTTAATGCTTCACCTATGGATTTTGCTTCTATGATTTTATTTTTGATGTTTGGATAAATTTGAGTTTTGCTTAAAGCTTCTATACTAGCTTGGCCATAAGGAGCTGTTTTTGCATTTGCAATGGCTATGAGTTTGACTTTATCATCTTTTAATGCATCTAAACCTTTGCTTAAATCAACTACATTAGTTCTTAAAGTTAGTAAAGCAAGAGCTCCTTGGGCATAAATCACAGGTTTTGTAATGGCAAAATTTTCATCGTAAAGATTTTGTGCAAATTTCATATTTGCAGCCATAAAAATATCAAAAGGAGCTCCGTTTTTAATTTGTGCTACAAGATTTCCACTTGCTCCTAAGGTAACATTTATAGTTGTATTTGGATTTTCTTTTTTAAACTCACTCTCTAAAGCTTTAAAAGCATAAGCTACATTTGCAGCAGCAGCTATATTGATATTAGCACTATATCCAAAGACACATATGCACAATAAAAGTAAAATTTTTTTCATGATTGCTCCTTGAGTTTCAATGATTTTGCTAAAAATTATAGCTTAAATTTAAAGTTGATTTTAAAATTCATTTTTTTGCATATTTTATAAGACTTATGTATTAGAGTTTGAAAAATTTTTATTTATTTTTACAACATATTAAAAATAATAAAATTTTAATTGATTGTTTCATATAATATTTGGTTATTTTTTAAAGGATTTAAATTGTTAAAATATCTTATTAGTTTGCTTTTGTTTTTTAACACAATGCTTTTTGCACAAAGCTTTGAAGAATTTGATCAAGAATACCAAAAACAAGAAATTCAAGATGACTTTTATACTTATAATAAAATGATGTCTCAATTTAATTATAATTTGTATCATTATTTATTAAGACCTGTAACACTTTCATATAAAACCGTTATGCCACAAGTAGCAAGAACAGGGATAAAAAATGTATTTGAAACCACAAGATCGCCTTTAAAAATTGCAAATCATCTTTTGACTTTGGAATTTAAAAAAGCAGGAGAGGAATTTGGAAGATTTTGTATTAATGTGCTTTTTGGTTTTGGTTTGCTAGATAGTGCTAGCAAGACTTCTTTAAAAAGCTATGATGCTGATTTTGGAACTACGCTAGGCAAGTGGGGTGTAAAAAGTGGCCCACATCTTGTTTTACCAATCTTAGGCCCATCTAATGTTAGAGATGCTTTGAGTTTGCCACTAGATTGGTTTTTAATCCCTGAAGCTTATATAGGAAATTTTTGGCTTGGTATAGGTGTAAATGCTGCTTTAAAAGTCAATGAGCTTAGTTTTTTACATGAACAAATTGATGATGTTTACCAAAATAGTGTAGATTATTATATTTTCTTTCGCGATGCGTATGAGCAAAGACGCCAAGAATTGATCAAATAGGAGATTTTATGCGTAAAATTTTGGGATTATTATTTAGCGTTTGTTTTGTTTTTGCTTTGCAATTAGAAGAAATTTCTAAAACAATGCAAAATAACATCGATCAAAGCGTTAAAATTTTAGAGCAAAATAAAAACAATCACACTAAGGCAGCTGAGCAAATTTTTGCTTTATTTGATCATATTTTTGATTATCAGTTTATGGCCAAATTAAGCTTATCAACTAGGTATGAGCAATTAAGTGATGAAGAAAAAAAACAATACAATCAAGCCTTTGAGGCTAATCTAAAAAGAAGTTTTACAGAAAAACTTGCTTTATATGATTCGCAAAAATTAAAAGTTGTTAATTTAGAAGAAAAAAACAAAAGAGTATTTTTAAAAACTTCTATGGTAGTAGATGGTAAAGAAAATTTTGTGATATTTAAATTTTACAATAAAAACGGAGATTGGCAAATTTATGATGTAGATATTTTTGGAGTAAGTATTATACAAACTTATCGCTCACAATTTAAAGATGTGTTGCAAAATGCTGATTTTGCTACCTTGCTTAGCAAGCTTTCTAATGTTAATTTTAAATAATGCTAAGCAAAATAATCCAGTTTTTTTTAAAATTTCCAAAAATTACTTTAAGTTTTAGTTTAGCTTTTTGTTTATTTTTTACTTTTTTTTCAAAAAATTTAAGCGTAGATGCTAGTGCGCAGAGTTTGCTTTTAGAGCATGATGAGGATTTAAAATTTTATAGAGAAATTTCAAGTCGTTACGGCGGTGATGATTTTTTAATGCTTGCTTTTACCCCAAAAGATGTAGATTTATTTTCACAAAAAAATTTAAATTTTATTAAAAATATTAGCGAAGAGTTCGCTCAAATTAAAGGTGTAAAACAAGTTTTTTCTATAGCCAATGCTCCTTTACTTCAAAGCTTTAATGATAAAGATTTAAAAGAAATTATCAAAAATATTCCTAATATTTTTAGTCAAGATATTAATATAACTTTAGCCAAAAAAGAAATTTTAAACCATCCTTTTTATAAAAATAATCTTATTTCTAAAGATGGTAAAACCGCTGGAATTTTAATTTATCTTGAGCCTGATCTAACTTATAATGCTTTGATTCAATCAAGAGATGAAGCAAAAAATGAAAAAGAAAAAGAACATTTTAGAGTTTTGATTAAAGATCATCAAGAGCTTATGAGAGAATTTAGCAAAGCAAGATTGGATAAAATCAATAATATAGTTGATAAATACAGCAAAAATGATGATTTTTTACACCTTGGTGGTGTGGAGATGATTGCTAATGATATGATCTCTTATGTAAAATCTGATCTTGTAGTTTATGGTTTAAGCTTAATAGGGCTTTTATTTATAGTGCTATGGTGGTTTTTTGGTTCTTTGTATTGGGTGTTTTTGGCTTTGGGTATTTGTATTATTTCACTTTTTACTTCTAGTGGAATTTTTGCACTTTTAGGTTTTGATATAACCATTGTTTCGTCTAATTATGTTGCTCTTGTTTTAATCATCACTGTTTCTGTAGTCATACATTTAATCGTTCATTTTATAGAAAATTTACAAAAACATTCAAAATCTAGTGTTTATAAGATATTATTATCAACCTTACTTGCTAAGGCAAATCCTAGTTTTTATGCGATTTTAACAACGATTGTAGGATTTTTAAGTTTTATTTTTTCTGATATTGAGCCTATTATTAAGCTTGGTATTATGATGAGTCTTGGAATTGCACTAAGTTTGATTTTAGCTTATGTATTTTTTGCAAGTGTTGTGGTGCTTTTACCAAGAATGAAAACTAAAAAACTTGATCAAAATTCACTAAAATTTTTACAATTTTGTGCAAATGCTAGTTTAAATCATAGAAAAATTATTTATTTTATAAGTGTAGTTTGTGTGGTGTTTGCTCTTTTTGGAATTTCCAAAATTCGAGTAGAAAATAGCTTCGTTGATTATTTTAAAGATAGTTCTAGGATTAAACAAGGTTTATTAGTCATTGATAAAGAGCTAGGTGGGACTATGCCTTTGGATGTGATTGTTAAATTTAAAAATACTCAAAATAGCACTACACTAGATGAATTTGAAAAAGAATTTGAAGATTTGGCTCAAGATGATAGGTATTTTTTTAGTAGCGATAAAACAAGAATAGCAGCAAAAGTGCATAATTTTTTAGCTTCGCAAAATTTTGTAGGATCAGTTCTTAGTTTGCAAAGTTTATTAGAGCTTGGAAAAAATATCAATGATGGTAAGCCTTTAGATGATTTTGTCTTAGCATTTTTATATGAAAATTTAGAAACTTCTTTTAAAAATCAAATTCTAACTCCATATGTGAGCATTAAAAATGATGAGTTAAGATTTAGTATAAGGGTGTTAGATAGTAATCCTAATTTAAGACGCGATGAATTTATCAAAAAACTTCAGCATGATTTACAAATACTTTTGCAAAATGATAATGTTGAAGTTAAAATCAGCGGTATTATGCTTTTGTATAATAATTTACTTCAAAATCTTTTTGCATCACAATTTGATACTTTGGTTTTTGTTATTTTTGTTATTTTTGTATTATTTGTGCTAATTTTTAGAAGCTTTTTTTATGCTTTTGTAGCAATTTTGGCAAATATCATTCCTTTGACTTTAGTGTTTGGTTTAATGGGATGGCTTGGAATTTCTTTAGATATTATGAGTATTACTATAGCTGCTATTTGTATAGGAATAGGTGTTGATGATATGATTCATTATATTCATAGATTAAAAGAAGAATTAAAACACAAAAAATTAAAAGAAGCTATAATTGCTTCACATTTAGGTATAGGTAGTGCGATTTATTATACTAGTTTTGCAATTATTTTAGGATTTTTAGTGATGGTAAGTAGTAATTTTATCCCTACTATTTATTTTGGATTACTTACGGTTTTAGCTATGAGTTTGCTTTTGTTTGGCTCTTTGTTTTTATTGCCAAGTTTAATCATCACTTTTTCTAAAAAAAACAAATCTTAATTTAATTTTTCCAAAAGTCTTAATATATAATTTGCTAACTTTAAAGCTTTTGTGCGATGAGAAATTTGAAGTTTGATTTGTTCATCAAGTTCGCCTAAAGTTTGAGTAAAATTATTAGGTATAAATAAAGGATCATATCCAAATCCATTGCTTCCTTTTGGAGTATCAATGACTAAGCCGTGCATATAGCCGTGAGTGTAAAAATTTCCATATTTTGAGCTTATGGCAATTGCTGCTGTATAAAATGCTTTACTTTGAGTGAGGTTTTTTTCGTGTAATTTGCGTATAAGTTTTTGATTATTAGCTATATCATTTGCTTTTTTAGAATATCTTGCTGAAAAAATTCCAGGAGCATTATCTAAAGCTTCTACGCTTATGCCACTATCATCACTTAAAATTATAAAATCATCTTTTTTTAAGGCATTAAAAATAGTGGTTGATTTAATGAGTGCATTTTCTTTAAAACTTTTTCCATCTTCAATGATTTCAAAAGGTTTTATAACTTCATCAAGGGCATAAATTTCATAAGTATTATTTAGAATTTTTTTGATTTCTGCTATTTTATGTAAATTGGAACTAGCAACAACAATTTTTAATTTATTTTTCAAAGATTAGCCTTTTTGTAAATCGCTTTTAAAAAAAGTTTATCAAAATCATAGTAAAATTATCCTTTATTAAGGAGAATATATGCTAAAAACAGTTTTACCTTTATCTTTTATAATTGGAACTAGATTTTTTGGATTATTTATAGTTTTGCCAGTATTAAGTTTATATGCTTTAAAACTTCAAGGTGCTAATGAATTTTTAGTAGGTTTGTTAATTGGTGTTTATGCTTTAATGCAAATGGCTTTGCAAGTTCCTTTTGGAGTAATCTCAGATAAAATAGGGCGTAAAAAAACTATGTTAATAGGGCTTATTGTTTTTATAATAGGTTCTTTGATTTGTTCTTATGCTGATGATATTTATACTATGATTTTTGGAAGATTATTACAAGGAGCTGGAGCTATAGGAGCTGTAGCAACGGCTATGATAAGTGATTTTATCAATGAAGAAAATCGTGGTAAAGCTATGGCTATAATGGGTGCATTTATAGGAATTTCATTTGCAGCTTCTTTGGTGCTTTCTCCTTTGCTAAGTGCAAAATTTGGCTTATCGAGTTTATTTGATCTTAGTGCTATTTTGAGTTTTATTTGTATAGTATTGCTTTTTAGTGTTGTGCCAAAAGAACAAGCTATTCATCATGAAAATACAAAAACTCCTTTGAAAACACTTTTAAAAGAAAAAAATTTAGCACTTATGAATTTAACTAATTGCATGCAAAAAATGCTTATGAGTATCGCATTTTTAAGCATTCCTTTGGTTTTGGTGCATGAGTTTAATTACCCAAGTGAGAATTTATGGCATGTTTATGTTAGCTCTATGGTGCTTGGATTTTTAGCTATGGGTTTATCAGGTTCTTTAGGAGAAAGAAAAGGACTTAGTAAAGAAATTTTACTTTTAGGGGTGGCATTTTTTATTATAGCTTATGCGATTTTTGCTTTTTCTGACAATGCTTTATTTTTTATGGTAGGAGTGGTAATCTTTTTTGTAGGATTTAATTTGCATGAGCCTATTATGCAAAGTTGCGCGAGTAAATTTGCTAAAGTAAATGAAAAAGGTGCAGCTTTAGGAGTGTTTAATGCTTTTGGTTATTTTGGAAGTTTTTTAGGTGGTGTTGTTGGAGGATACTTTTTGCATCATTTTAGCTTAACAATGCTTGCTAGTGTGTTGATAGTTTTATCAGTTGTTTGGTTTGTATTGTTGCTGTTTTTACAAAGTCCTTCTGAATTTAAAAATGTATATTTGCCTTTAGATATACAAAAAGATTTAAGCGTTATTAAAGATTTTAAAGGGGTTTTAGATGTATATAAAAACTCTAAATTTTTAGTGATAAAATATAATAAAAAACTCACTAGTGAAGAAGAAATTTTAGCGATTATTTCAAAATAATCGCTTTATACAAAATGTCTTTCGTTTAAAATCACATATAATTTTAAAGTGGAAATAAAAAAAGTTAATATAGCAGGCCCTAAAATAATTCCCCAAAATCCAAAGCTTGAAATTCCAGCTATCATTGCAAAAAATATCAAAAGTTCGTTAATTTGTGTTGGGATTTCTACGAGTTTGTTGTTGATCCATTTGATGATATAAGGTTTTACTAAAGTATCTGCAACAAAAGAAATCATAATCACGCTATATAAAAATATCACTAAAGCTGCATTTAAATTGCCATTTGCAAATTCATAAAGTGATATTGGCACATAAACTAATGCCCCACCAACCACAGGTATCAAAGAACTAAAGCAAAATAAAATTCCCATTAAAATAGCATCATAGCCATAAAATTTTGTGATGATTCCAAAAAGTATTCCTTGTAAGATTGCATTTAACACCATAGAATAAAACACCACGGACATTACATTGCTTACTTCGCTTAAAATCCCTTGTGTTTCTTCTTTTTGCATAGGAACTATGGTTTTAATATAGCTAATTAATCTAGCCCCATATAAATTTGCAAAAAAGTAAAAAACACAGATTAAAACCATATCTGTTAAAAATTTGGTTCCAAATTTAGTTGCACTAGAAATATACCCTAAAATATTTTTCGAAATAGAATTAAAATCAATACTTGCTAAAGTTTCTTGAATTTTTGGTTCTATAAAACTTAAAGATTCTGGTAATTCTAAATTATAATTTTTAAAATATTGTATGGTATTGTAAATATAATTGATGTCAAAATTCTTAGCTGCTTTGGCAAGTTCTATGATAGCATATACAAAAGGTATGAAAAATAAAGCTAGCATAAACAAAGTAGTTGCAAGAGCTGCTACAACTTTTTTGTCTTTAAAAATAGTTAGAAATTTTACATTGACATTAGAAGTAGAGACAGCCATCAAGCTAGCTATGGCAATATTCATCAAAAAAGGTTGGAATAAATATAGCACCCAAAATAAAACGATTAAAATAAAACTAATTAGAAAAAATTTGCTATTTTTCATCAAATAAACCTTTATTATATTTTAGTTTTAAAACATCAAAGCTTTTTAAACTTGCTATGCGTCCTTTAGCAGTTCTTTCTATATAGCCATTTGCAAGCAAATAAGGCTCTATGACATCTTCAATAGTGTTTTCATCTTCACTTAATGCTGCAGCTATGCTAGAAAGCCCTATGGGTTTTCTTTTTGCTTGTGTTAAAAGTTCAAGATATCTTAAATCCATAGCATCAAAACCAAGCTCATTTACTCCTAATGAATCAAGTGCCTCTTTAGCTCTTTTTTCGCTGATGATAGACTCATCATTTACATCAGCAAAGTCTCTTACTCTTTTTAAAAGTCTTAAGGCTATTCTTGGAGTAGAGCGGCTGCGTTTGGCTATTTCTAAAGAAGCTTTTGTTTCACAAGTTTTATTAAGTTTTATAGCAGCTTTTTCTAAAATGATAGCAAGCTCTTCATCTTTATAAAATTCAAGGCGAAATTGCATCCCAAAACGATCTCTTAAAGGATTGCTTAGCATACCCGCTCTTGTGGTAGCTCCTATGAGTGTAAATTTTGGTAAATCAATTTTTATGGTTTGAGCAGCAGGCCCACTACCTATGATGATATCAAGTCTAAAATCCTCCATAGCAGGGTAAAGCACTTCTTCTATAGCAGGACTTAAACGATGAATTTCATCGATAAATAAAATATCTCCTTCTTGAAGATTTGTCAAAATCGCTGCTAAATCACCGCTTTTTTCTATCATGGGTGCGGCTGTGGTTTTGATGTTTGCATTCATTTCATAAGAAATGATGTTAGCTAAAGTAGTTTTACCAAGTCCTGCAGGACCACTAAAAAGTATATGATCTAAACATTCATTGCGTTTTTTTGCTGCTTTTATAAAGATTTGTAAATTTTTTTTGATATTTTCTTGACCTATATAGCCATCAAAATTTGAAGGTCTTAAGCTTGTTTCATAAGTTTCATCTGGGGAAAATTTTTCAATTTCTACAATTCTATCCATTTTTTTCCAAAAATTAATTTTTGTATGAAATTTTAATTTTATCTAAAATTTGCTAAAATAAACATTTAAACTTTAAATTATAGAAGTTTTTATGGGAATTTTAGAGCAATTAGAGATAGATTATGAGCTTGAAGAAATCGAGCGTTTTTTGTATTTTTTTAGAAGCCTTTGTGATATTTTAGAACCTTTGATTGTGAAATTAAGCAGTGATAGTGAAAAATACAAAGAGGCTTTAAAAGATTTAGAGCAAAATATACATAATGTTGTATGGGCTGCTAAGAGATTAAATTTAGATGAACTTGTAAATTTTTGCACTTTTTGTGAAGAGATTACAAATGAAGCTTTAAAATTTGATGGTCCAGCAAGTGATGAATTTGTTGATTGGATGTTTTTAGTAGCTGAGCAACTTGAAAAATATTGTGCTGATTATGAAAAAAATGCTTCGTTTTTAAGTGTGTTTAATCCTCAAATTGCAAATGTACCTGATAAAATTTCTAAATAACGGGGACGACTTGGCTTCGACAGGAGTAGAGTGGCCTTGGTGGCATGTCGCTTTGAGCAAAGCGTAAAAAGCTCAAATTAAAATTAAACGCAAACAACGTTAAATTCGCTCCTGCTTACGCTAAAGCTGCGTAAGTTCAGTTGAGCCTGAATTTTAAGTGATACTATCTAGCTTAGAATTTGGTCATTTTTGATAGTGTAGATTAGAATTTGACAAATTTTAATCGAAATTAAAGTCTTAGTCTAGCTTGAAATTTTGGAAGGTGAGTTTGGCTAGATGAATTTTTCACCTTTGCTAAACATGTAGATGCCGTGGTTGTTTTATTTTTGGACAGGGGTTCAATTCCCCTCGTCTCCACCAGAATTGCTCTTAGTATTTTAAAAAGTTCTTTTTGTTATCATTTGAAAAATAATATAAAGGTGCTTTTTAAATGAATTTTTATCAAGAAATTAAAAAATATTTAAATAATAATCTCTTTACAAGTTATACATTAGAAGTTGAATTTCCAAATATATATAATTTTAAAGAAAATGAAAAAATATACAAAAACAACCTAGATAAAATCATAAAATTATATGATATAGAAAAATTTAAAAAACAAAACGAGCATCAATTTGAAGATGATTTTATATCAAAAGTATTAGAAATTCTAGGATGGAAATTTGTAAGACAAGATATCAAAATCATACAAGGAAAAGAAGAAAAACCTGATTTTTTACTATTTTATGATGAAAAATCAAAAATAAAATATGAAAAATTAAATAAAGAAATAAAAAAATCAAACAACGACTTCGCCATCATAGTAGAATCAAAAGCTTACGAAGTAGAAATAGACAATAAAAAAGTAAAAGAAAATCCGCATTTTCAAATTTTAAGATATTTGAGTAATCTCAAAAAAAATTATGGCTTTTTAACCAATGGAAGATTTTGGCGTTTTTATGATAATTCCATACTTAGTTCAAATAAAATTTTTTATGAAATAAATTTAGAACAAATTATAAAAGATCAAAATTATCAAGCTTTTGCGTATTTTTATAGCGTTTTTAGTCTTATAAATTACACTCAAGAAAATCACATAGAAAAATCCTTACAAGTTAATAAAGAATCAAAAATTAAAATAGAAGATGATTTAAAATCCATAATATACGGAACAAATGGTAATGAATCTTTATTTGAATTTATAGGAACTAAAATTTATACTAAAACTCAAGCAAATTTGCAAGAAATTTATGAAAATTCTTTATATTTTGTATTTAGGCTTTTATTTATTGCTTATTTTGAAGATAAATTTGAAAATATTTTAGAAAAACATAAATATTTTAAAAGCAAAATTAGCATAAAAACTTTATTGCAAAATTTAAGTGATGATGAAAGCTCAAGTGCTGGTTTTGGCGATTTAGAAACTATTTTTCAAATTTACAATGAAGGTAAAAATAGTTTTGATATGCCTGTTTTTAATGGTGGGTTATTTGATACTCAAAAAACAAAACTTTTAAATACTCCAAAAATTTTTAGCGATAAAGATCTAAAATATATTTTAGAAAAATTATTAAATTACAAAGATAAAAATTTAATTTTCACAAGAGATTACAAAACCTTAAGCGTAGAACATTTAGGGACTATTTATGAAGGCTTGCTTTCTTATTTTTTTGAAATAGCAAGTGAAGATATATACTATGTAAGTTATAAAGAAAAATCTAAAGAAATAGAATGCTACTTTGATAATTATGATTTTAAAATGTTAGAAAAATCAAAAAAAGTAGAAAAATACACTTTTTATAAAAAAGGACAAATTTATCTTAAAAATACTAGCAATTCAAGAAAAGCAAGTGCGAGTTTTTATACACCTCAATCTATAACAAATTTTTTAATACAAAGTGCTTTAAAAGATAAACTAAACAACGAAAATATTTTAAAATTTAAAATTTTAGACAATGCTTGCGGTAGTGGGCATTTTTTAGTTAATGCTTTAAATGCAATCACTCATATTGTTTTAAATGACTTTGATAATTTTACAAATTTAAAAGAACTTCACGAGCAAGAAAAAGAAAATATTTTAAATTCCATAAAAGATTTTGTGCAAGATTATGAGCTAGATGAAAGCGATGTTTTAAAAAGATTATTGCTAAAGCGTATTATCTATGGAGTGGATTTAAATCCTTTTAGTATAGAGCTTACAAAACTTAGTCTTTGGATAGATAGTTTTATCTTTGGGACTCCACTTTCTTTCATAGAACATCATATAAAATGTGGTAATGCTTTGATAAATTCAAGCATAAATGATTTTAAAAATTTAACCATGCAAAATGCAAATAACCTTTTTACAAATTCCATCACTAAAGAATTTGAAAATTTAAAAGAAGTTTTTGAAAAATTAGACAATCTAAAAGACACAAACGAAGAAGAGATAAAACAATCTAAACAAATTTATAAAAATGAAATCACACCAAAACTTGATAATTTAAACTTATATTTAAATTACATAAATACTTTAAAATTTGCAAACAAAGAAGAATTACAAATTTTGCAAGCTTTAAATCAAGATGGCATAGAAAATCTAAATCAAAACGAACAAGCAAAAAATATCATCACAAAATACACTAAAAAATTTAAATTTTTTAATTATGAGATAGAATTTCCTGAAATCATAGAAAATCAAAATTTTAAAGGTTTTGATGTTATCGTAGGCAATCCACCTTGGGACAAAACTAAATTTAGTGACGATGATTTCTTTCCACAATACAAAAGCGATTATAGAAGCTTAATCGCTAGCAAGAAAAAAGAAATTCAAAATAACTTACTAGCTAAAGATTATATAAAGCAAAATTACGAAAAACAAAAAGCATATATAAATGATTTAAACGAGTATTATAAAAATTCTTATCCGTTAAATAAAGGTAGCGGAGATGGAAATTTATTTCGTCTTTTTGTAGAAAAAAATCTTTCTCTTTTAAAACAAGAAGGAAATTTAGCTTATGTTTTGCCTAGTGCTTTGATGTTTGAAGATGGAAGCTTAACTTTAAGAAAAGAAATTTTAGAAAATAAAACTTTAGAATATTTTTATAGTTTTGAAAACAGACAAGCTATATTTGCTGATGTAGATTCAAGATATAAATTTGCCCTTATGCTTATAAAAAATACACAAGCAAATCACACTCACAAAATCAAAACTATGTTTTATAAAACAGATATTAGCTCATTAGAAAACAAAGATGAAATTTTAACTCTAAGCTTAAAAGATATCAAAAAGCTAAGCCCAACTCACCTAGCCTTAATGGAGCTAAAAGACAAACAAGCTTTAGAAATTTTAAAAAAATCTTACAATGCTTTTGAAAACTTATCTTTTGATTATATAGATTTTAGAAGAGAACTTGATATGACAAATGATAAAGATTTGTTTATAGAAGAGTTTAGGGAAGGACTTTTGCCTTTATATGAAGGTAAAATGATACACCAATTTGACCCAAATTTTAGCCAAGCTACTTATTTTTTAGAAAAGGCTAAATTTGATGAGCGTTTAAAAAACAAAGAACTTTCAAGAGCTAAAAAAGCTACTGGCAAGGAATTAAAACCTGAGTTAATAAAATATGATAGAGAATTTTTTAGACTTGCTTATAGAGCTGTTGCAAGGGATACCGATGAAAGAACTTTAATAGCTTCTTTATTGCCAAAAAATTGCGGATTTGGACATAGTATGTTTGCAAATGTGCCAAAACAATATGTTTTAAAAGATGATGGAATTTCTATAGATGCAATGCCTTATGAAAGAGTTTTGTTTGTTTTAGCTTTGTTTAATTCTTTAGTGGTTGATTTTATTATAAGAAATATGGTGCAAATCAATGTAAGCAAAACTTACCTAGAAAGAATTCCTCTACCTCAACCAAGCGATGAA
Source organism: Campylobacter volucris (assembly GCF_008245045.1). NCBI lineage: Bacteria > Pseudomonadati > Campylobacterota > Epsilonproteobacteria > Campylobacterales > Campylobacteraceae > Campylobacter > Campylobacter volucris. The sequence continues at coordinate 1,223,078 of NZ_CP043428.1, read as the reverse complement.
GAATTACAAAATAATGAAATTTACAAAATCTTAGCTAAAAATGCTTTGCTTTTAGAGCTTTATAATGATAAAAATCATTATTTTGATGAACTAAAACAAGAATTTAACATAAAAGATGAAGAAATTCCAAAAACCAAAAAAGCCTATGATATCTTAAGAGCAAAAAATGACATTTTGATAAAAGGACTTTATAGTTTAAATGATGATGAATTTTCTTACATCATAAGCACTTTCAAAGTCTTAAATCAAAAACAAAGTGAATATATAGCGTTGTTAAGGAGTTAGGGTGGAAGAATATATTTATTATTTACCTGATGAAAATGGAATAAAACAAGAATTTAAAACAAATACAAATTCTATTATAATAGTAGGTGCTAATGGTTCAGGTAAAAGTAGGCTTGGAGCTTGGATGGAAAAAGAATGTGAAAATTTATATAGAATTCCAGCTCAAAGAGACACGACTATATCAGAATATATAACAAGACATAGCTATAAAGAGGCTAAAAATGATTTGTTTTATGGAAATATTAATTATGATTCATATAATATTTTCAGTTATAAATATAATGGATTTGAAAATGCAACAATAAAGCTTCATAGTGATTATGATAAGCTTTTAAGCTATGTCTTAGTTTATGAACACGAGCAATTAAGACAAGAACATAAAAGTGGCATAAAAACTGAAAATATCATAGATAAAGCTAAAAACATTTGGAAAGAAATTTTTACTCATAGAGAAATAGAACTTAAAGAAGATGAATTTTTATGCGTTATGAGTAATCAGCACGAATATGAAGCAAGAATGATGAGTGATGGAGAAAGAGCTGTATTATACTTGATAATGTATGTTTTGTGTATTGAGAAAAAAATTATCTTAATTGATGAGCCAGAATTACACTTGCATCCATCTTTAACTAATAAACTTTGGAGTGTTTTAGAAAGACATAGGCAAGATTGTTTATTTATATACATAACGCATGATTTAAATTTTGCTGCAAATCATATAGAAGCGGATAAATTTTGGATTAAATTTTACAATGGACAAAAATGGGAAATAGAAAAAATAGAAGAAAATGATATACCACAAGAATTATTTTTAAAACTTTTAGGTGCTAGAAGAAATATTTTATTTGTAGAAGGAAAAAGTGAAAGTTTAGACACTAAAATTTATAGCATACTATACCCACAATATCAAATCATACCATGTGATGGTTGTGAAAATGTTTTAAGCTATACAAAAACTTTCAACGAACAAAATGCCTTGCATGGTTTTAATGCTTATGGAATTATAGATAGAGATTTTAGAACCAAGGAAGAAATAGATAACGCAAATAAAAATCAAGTGAAAGTTTTAGAGGTAGCTGAAGTAGAAAATTTATTTTTATTAGAATGTGTTATTTTGGCTATTTTAGAACAATCAGACGAAAAAGAAAAATTTGAAGAAGTAAAAGATTATATCTTTGAAACAAAATATAAAAATTTTCTACAAAATCAAATTTCAGAAAAATTAGAAAAAGAAGTAAAACATAAATTAAAATCTATATTTAAAGAATCAAAAACACCTGGGCAAATACAAGAAAAGATTAATTCTTTAGAGCGATTAATAGATTTTGAAAATCTACACAAAAAGATTGAAAATAAATTTAATTTTGTATATGAAAATAAAGACTATGATGAATTATTAAAAATATTTAATCAAAAAGGAATTTTTAAAGATGGTGGGTTTTTGAATAGAGTTGGTAAAACAAAGGAAGCTTATGTAAAATCGGTTTTAAAATTATTAAGAGAAAATGAAGAGCTTAGAAAAGAAGTCTTAAAATATATTCCAAGCTTTACAGAATAATTCTTTGCAAGGATTACCTTGCAAAGAATTTATACAAATAAAGAATTCACGCTTTCATTATGATAAACTCTGCGTATTACCTCACCAAAAATTGGTGCTACGCTTAAGACTTTGATTTTATCCATTTGTTGTTTTAAAGGTATGGTATCAGTTACTACTAGTTCATCTAATGCATCTTTGGCTATTCTTTCATAAGCTATACCACTAAGCACAGGGTGGGTACAACAAGCTATAACAGATTTTGCACCTTTGTTTTTAAACACTTCAGCTGCTTTGACTATGGTTCCTGCTGTATCGATGATGTCATCTACTAAAATCACTTCTTTATCTTTTACATCACCTATGACATTCATCACTTCACTTTCATTGGCTTTTTCGCGTCTTTTATCGACTATGACTATGTCAAGTCCTAAAGCTTTTGCCACGCTTCTAGCTCTTGCTATACCTCCTATATCAGGACTTGCGATGATAGGATTTTTATAATTTTTATTTTTAATATAATCATTAAAAATAATACTTCCATAAAGATTATCCACAGGTATGTCAAAAAATCCTTGAATTTGTCCAGCGTGTAAGTCTATAGTGGCTACTCTATCTACGCCAGCTGATTCTATAAGATTTGCTACTAATTTTGCAGTAATTGGTACCCTAGGACTTGCTTTTCTATCTTGTCTTGCATAGCCAAAATAAGGGATAATAGCAGTAATAGAGCTTGCACTTGATCGACGCAAAGCATCAGTCATGATTAAAAGCTCCATTAGATTATCATTAGTTGGTGCACAAGTACTTTGTATGATGAAAACATCTTTTCCACGCACACTTTCATCTATTTGAATACTAATTTCACCATCACTAAAGCGTTTGATGCCAGCATCGCTTAAAGGCAAAGAAAGATACTTAGAAATTTTTTTTGCAAATTCTTCATTTGCAGAGCCAGAAAATATTTTATATCCACGCATATATAGCCTTAGAAGTTTTTTTGTGATGATATAGAAAGTTTTTTAAAAATACAATAAAATTTATTCTAAAAGCCGTGTATTCTTTTTAAATCAGCATCAATTGGCAATTTATTTCCATTTTTATCAACACTAACATAAGTAGCAGTGGCAGAATTAGTATGTATGCAATATACATTACCATTTTCATTGGCTCTTTGAGCGACTACTTTGATTTTTACAGTTATTGAAGTGCTTCCAGCTTTTATGATTTTTGCATAGCAAGATACTAAATCTCCTACAAATATAGGTTCTTTAAAGCTAACTTCATCCATAGCAATAGTTACTACTCTTTGAGGAGATAATTCTCTAGCTGCAATGCCACCAGCTAAATCCATTTGAGATAAAATCCATCCACCAAATATATTGCCCGCAGGATTTGTATCGCTTGGCATAGCTATAATTTTTAATTTTGCTTCACCCATATTTTTCATACAATTTCTCCTTGTATTTTCAAAAAAATATTATAATTAAGAATGAAAAAAAAAGAAAGGTTAATATGAATGATTTTAAACAAATTGCACAAATTGTAAAAAATAGAAAACAAAACATCAATGATCTTTATAAAATTTTACAAAACAATCAAAGCCATCCTTTAATTGATAGAGCTTTAGAGCTAGCTGAACTTGACAATGAAAAAAGCAATGTTTTAGCTATTTTGCGTCGTTTGGTGGATTTAAAAGAAGAAAATTTAGTTCAAGAGCTTGAAAAAAAAGGATTGAGTGAAGAAGAAATTACGCAGATTAAATATAAAGTTCATTCTTTAGTAAGGGCTTTTTATGAAGTAGAACATCAAGATTTAATCGATGAAATTAAAACTAAAAATTTGCTTGATGAATTTTATTTAGCTTTGATTCAAGGGGTGCATAATATAGGCGTTGTGATGAATTCTTTTGATATTGTTTGGAGTAAGCAAATTTTAGATACTAATAATAAAATTTTAAAAGAACAATTTCCAAATTTAAGTGATGTATTAGAATTTTTAAAACAAAATAAATTATACCAATTAAATCAAGATGAGCAAATTTGTGAAAGAAGTTATGGAGCTTTGGTAAAGATAGGAACTATTTGGAGATTTTTACCTTATGCTAAAGCGTTTGAAAATGAAGTTTTAAAACTTGAGTATGAATTTGACAAACTTTTGGAAAAATTAAAAAATTATGATTTAGATGATGGTAAAAAAGCTTATGTTGATTATATAGAAAAATTAAAATTAGCATTTTGTGAAAAAAATAATGATGAGGTGATTAAAAAATGGCAAGAAGCTGAACTTGCATGGATGGAAGTAAAATCTCCTTTGCAAATAGGTCATCCATTAGAATATTATGAAGATTCTTACACACATGCAGTTGCTTTAGAATGGGATATACGCTTAGAAGATGTGAGTGATTTTAACGCTGATAATTTTAAGCAAAAAATTAAAGAAAGTTTTTCTATGATTTATGAAAATTTAGAAGAAAAAGATGAAAAACTTTTTGAAGAAGTGAATTTTAATTTAGATAAAACTCAACTTTATATTTGTATGCCTATGATTTTTTATGGAGCAGAGCTTAAAGGACTTTTTTCGGCTCAAGTAGTGCCAAATGATGAATATGTAAGCAATATTGCTGGTAAAAAGATTTTTGCATTTTTAAACTATGTGTATGAAAATGCTAAAACAAAACCTTTTATGAAACTTTCATCTATGATTTTTGAAAAAGAATTTTTAGATTATGGGCGACAAATTTTATTTTTTAATGAAAAACTTTGGAAAAAAATATATGAAGTTTCCACTATAGGTCATGAATTTGGACATATTTTCTTTGTGGCAAATGATAGTGAAAAGAAAATGAATGAAAGTGGGGTGTTTAAAAATATTGAAGAATTTAAAGCTACTGCAGGCGGGCTTGTGAATTTCTTTTTACATGAAGAAGAGGAGCTAAAATTACCTGTATTTTATGAGCTTATAAAAAGGGCTGTAGGTCTTATAGCTTGGCAAAAAGTTGAAGAGGTAAAACCTTATTACACTGAAGGTTTGATACATCTATCATTACTTTTTAACGCAAGAGTATTGGTATTTGAAGATGAAAAATTAAATATAGATTTTAGCATAGAAGCGTATGAAAGATTTAAAAAAGTATTTTTAGAAAATTATTATGAGCTTGCAAGACATTATGTATTAAAAGAAGATGCGAAAAATTATTTGGATAAATTTTGTATTTTAGAAGATGAGGTGTTTTTACCACTTGATGAAGAGTACAAGGAATTTGTAAAATATTACTATGAACTTTATCAATTATATGGAAATGATATTGATGAAAGTGGGGAATTTGAAAAATACATAAACGCTATTGAAAGTGGCGGACAGAGAGGGATTTGAACCCTCGAGACCCGTTAAGATCTGCACCCTTAGCAGGGGTGTGGTTTCAACCACTCACCCATCTGTCCTTAAAAGTCGTAAGTATATCTTAAATTTTATAAGATATACCTTAAATACTATACGCTAAAATAAGCAATTGTTAGTGTAACAATAAAGCCTAAAATCAATACTGCAATTTGTTTTCCTCTGTCTTTACGGATGGCAACTAAAGTTATTAAAAGTCCAGAAAAATAAAGAATAATCATAGCTAAAGCAAAGGCTAAACCTAGTATAGAAAAATACCACATACCTTTATCTTTATGTAATAAAATCATATCTCCAAGCAAACTTCTAGTTTTTGTGCTAATTCTATATTCATTTTCATTGATTTTTTCTATGCTTACGCTATAGTGTAATTTTCCAATTTCAATTATATTGTGATTTTTTTTGTTAAATTTTGGCTCTAAAGAAGATGGTAGAGCAAGATTGTTTTGCTTTAAAAAATCTATTAAAAATTCTGCTTCAGCACCTTTTTGTATCACAGCTTGAACTTTATATTCTTGAATTTTAGATCCAACATCTCCATCAATACTAGCAAGAAAAGAAAAACCTGTGATAGCATATAAAAAAGCTAATGGCAAAAAAAACAAACTAATATAAATATGAATTTGTCTAAAAATTTTATTTTTATTCAAATTTTACTCCTTATTTTGAAATCTTAATTAAGTTTAACATTCCAAAATGAAGTAAAAATGAATTTTAGTCTTTTTTGAAAGTCTTTGTTAGGGTATATACGCTTCTAAGTAAGCCATATAAAACATAAGAACTAGCAAGTATTAAAGTGCTTTCTAAAAAATATAAATAAAACATGGAAAATAAAACAACCAAAGCGATTAAAACTTTTAATACATTGGCTCTTTTAAGATCAATTTTTTTAAAACTTGGGTATCTGATGTTACTTACCATCAAAAATGCAAGTAAAATTTGAATACCTAAAATCAATAAAGAATAATCTTTAAAAATATCATAATATAAATAAGCACTTACCCATAAAGCACTTACTACAGCAGCAGTTGGTATAGGCAAACCTATAAATACAGATGGCTCATAAGTGCCTGTAGTGACATTAAATCTTGCTAAGCGTATAGCGCCAAAAACTACAAATAAACCCGCAACAAGAGAGCCAAATTTGCCATATTCATATCCTATACTCATGTAAAATAAGATTGCAGGGGCAACGCCAAAAGCGATTAAATCAGCTAAAGAATCAAATTCTATACCAAATTTAGATGTTGAATTTGTAGCTCTTGCAACGCGTCCATCTAGTCCATCGCAAATTAAAGAAAGTATGATATAAATAAGTGCTTTATCAAAATGCTGATTAATAGAAGCTATGATAGAAATAATTCCTAAAAAAATTGAAGCCGCTGTAAAAAGATTTGGTAAGATGTAAATTAATTTAAAATTCATGAGTTTAAATACCCTATTAATCCGCCAATACGAACACTATCATTTTCATTGACACAAATTTTGCTATCTTTTGGCAAAAATAAACTCACGCTTCCATCCAACATAAAACCCATTTCTTGTCCATGATTTAAATAATGGCCAAATTCATAAATGCAAGTTTTTCTATTTAACGCACCAAATATGATTCTCATTGCTAATTTTTTATTTTTAGAATTTGCTAAAAATAAAATTCTTTCTCCTAATAAACTAGAGCTTTTCATAAAAGGACATAAAAAAAGACCATGTTTGATTTTTGTTTCTTTTATCTCCATATCAAGTGGAGTAACAATGCTTCCTTGAGAAAAAATTGAATTTACAATTTGAATTTCAACGCATTCTCCAAGCTCTGTATAAGTAGTAGATTGAATTTTTTTTACTTTTCCTTCTATAGGAGAAATAATAGTGTTTAAATCAGCAACATTTTCGATTTTGCTTGATCTAAAAATAAATACAAAAAAAGCAAAAATCAAACACAATACCCAAGAAAATCCCCAAATAATTTGAATTATTGCAAAAATTATGGCAAGAGATATCAAAAATCCCCAGCCAGATTTTGCAATAAAATTAGTTTTCATTATTTTTCCTTAGTAGCTTCTTGTTCTTTTTCTTCCAAGCGTGTAGGAAGATTATTTTCTTCTTCGTAGTTTTTGATAATCTCTCTAACTTTTGCACCATCTATAGTTTCTTCTTCATATAAAGCTTGAACCATAGTTTCTATGGCTCCGCTATAAGTTTTAAGTATTTCTTTTACTCCAATATAGCGTTCATCTAAAGTTTTTTTAACATACTCGTCCAAATCTTGTGCCATTTTATCAGAATAATCTTTTATGGTTTGACCACCGCTTAAAAAGGTATTTCTTTGTTTTTCAAGAACCATAAGCCCAGCTATCTCACTCATTCCATACATAGAAATCATAGCTTTAATGATATCAGTAGCTCTTTCAAGATCGTTACTTGCTCCGGTTGAAATTTCTTTTATGAAAATTTCTTCAGCTGCTCTTCCTCCAAGCAATACATCTACTTCAGCTAAAAGTTCATGCTTTTGCATTAAAAATTTATTTTCTTCAGGTGTATTTAGTGTGTATCCCAAAGCTGCCAAACCTCTTGGTATAACAGACACTTTACTAACTTTTTTAGCGCCTTTTGTGGTTTCAGCTATTAAAGCATGACCGCATTCATGGTAAGTAACGATTTTTTTCTCTTTATCGTTAATTCTACGAGATTTTTTCTCAAGTCCTGCTATGGCTCTTTCAACAGCTTCTACTAAATCTTTTTGCTCTACATGTTTTTTAGAATCCCTACCAGCTAATAATGCTGCTTCATTTATAATATTTGCTAAATCAGCACCCGCAAGTCCAGCAGTAAGTCTTGCTATATCTTCTACTTTAACTTCAGGTGAAATTTTAACATCTTTCATATGAACTTTTAAAATATCACATCTTCCTTTAAAATCAGGCTTATCTACTAAAACTTGTCTGTCAAAACGACCTGGTCTAAGCAAAGCTGCATCTAAAATTTCTGGACGATTTGTAGCTGCTAAAACTATAACAGGAGAACTTTCAGTTCCAAAACCATCCATTTCAGCTAAAAGTTGATTTAAAGTTTGTTCTCTTTCATCATTTCCACCCATCATTCCACTAGCTGCACGAGACTTTCCTATAGCATCTATTTCATCTATGAAAACTATAGCTGGAGCTTCTTTTTTAGCATTTTCAAATAAATCTCTTACTCTAGAAGCACCAACTCCTACAAACATTTCTATAAAAGATGAGCCTGATACGCTAAAAAAAGGTACATCAGCTTCACCTGCTACTGCTTTTGCAAGTAGAGTTTTACCTGTCCCTGGAGGACCTACAAGCAAAAGCCCTTTTGGAATTTTTGCCCCTAAGCTAATGTATCTTTCAGGATATTTTAAAAAATCAACTATTTCTTTTACTTCCTCTTTAGCTTCTTCAACACCTGCTACATCGTTAAATTTTACTTTTGGTTTTTCTGAATTGACAAGTTTTTTAGAGCTACCGATGCCAAGTATGGATCCCCCCATATTTTTTTGCATACGAGAAGCCAAAAACATCCAAATTCCAAAGAAAATAAACACAGGTAATACCCAAGAAAGCAAAATATCTATAAACCAATTGCTTTCATTAAATGCACCATATGAAACACCTTTTGAATCAAGCAAAGGAACAAATGTAGTATCGCTTGGGACTTTTTTAGTGATATAAACCATATTTCCTGCTTTAGAAACGGCTTTTATAGTAGTTTGTCCTATATTTACTTGAGCTATTTGATTGTTTTCTATAAGAGTTTTAAGCTCAGAATATGTAATTTTTTTAGTATTTTCGCTGCCTGTAATTCCCATACTAGGATCATCTGAAAATCCTTTAAACAAGAAAATCATTACTATGGCAAAAATAGCAAAAATAAAAATAGGATTTTTATTAAAAAAACTATTATTATTTTGGTTATCTTTAGGGTTATTTGTTTTTTTGTCCATTCTTTTCCTTTTTATAAACTAAACTCAACCAATCTCCTTTATTTTTAGACTCTAATAAAGTAAGATCTTTGAATTTTTCTTTAATTTTGTTTTCATATTTATTTAAAATTCCAGATAATATTAAAATTCCATCATCTTTCATTTTTTCTTTTAAATCTTTTTCTAATATCATTATCACATCAGCGATGATATTGGCCACAACTATATCATATTTTTGTAAGCTTTTATTAACTGAACCAATCCATATATCATCAAAAACAACATTGTTTAATTTTGCATTTTCTTTGCTTGCTATTACGGCTAATTCATCAGTATCACAAGCTTGTACTTTGGCGTTTAACTTAGCCATGATGATGCTTAAAATTCCACTTCCACATCCTACATCAAGGCAAAATTTTTCTTTATTAGTGTATTTTTGTATAAATTCTATACAGGTATAAGTGCTTTCATGATGACCAGAGCCAAAAGCTAAAGCAGGATCAATGATAATATTGATTTTATCTTTTAAAGGTTCTTGCCAAGTTGTATGGATATGAATATTTTCTATCGTTAAAGCTTGTATACCTTTTTTATACTCTTCTATCCAATTTTTGTTTTCTTTTTTTTCTAAACTAGAATGAAATAAAATTTGTAAATTAAATTTTTCACAAAGTTTTTGATGAAAATCTGTTAAAGCTAAATGGATAAGTTCTAGGTTTTCTTCAGATCTTATGTATATACCATTATCTTTTTCTTCAATTGCATCTATATTAAAAGAAAAAATCAGATCAAGGAATAAATTTAAATATTCCTTGTCTGTTTGAAAAAAAAGTTCATAATAGTATTTTTGCATAGAAAGAGTAGGTTAGCCTTCGTTGCTTCCTAAAACATCTTCAAGTTTTTCTTTTAAAACTTGAGGGGTGAAAGGTTTTACTATATAGTTATTAACTCCAGCTTTTAAAGCTGTGATAACTTCAGCTTTACCACCTTCTGTTGTAACCATAATAATAGGCATATCAGCATATTTTTCTTCAGCTCTTACTTTTTTAACTAACTCTAATCCATTCATTTCAGGCATATTCCAGTCAGTGATTAAAACTTTAATATCATCATTTTGTGAAAGTAAATCCCAAGCTTCAACCCCATGCTCAGCCTCTAAAACATCTTTATGTCCTAATCTTACAAGGGTATTTTTGATTATCCTTCTCATTGTAGAACTATCATCAACAACCAATAATTTCACTTTTTTTCCTTTATTTGATTTCAATCACATTTTAAAAATGCAATTCTATCGTTTTTATTCATATTAATCAAGTAAAATTTAAATTATATTATTTAAAATAAAACAAGAATTTAATCATTCTCCGTTTTTATTATGATTAAATTCAGGTACTATTTCTTTTAAAATTTGCACAGGATCTTGAGCACAAATTAATCTTTGAATGTCTTTATTTAGTTCATCTAAATTTTTAATTTCACTAGTGGTAACAAAGATACTTTCATATTGAGTTTTTAAATCATTTTCGTGAATTAAAAGCTCTTCGTATAATTTTTCACCTTTTCTAAGCCCAGTGATTTTAATTTCTAATTTCTTATTAGATAATAATAACATTTTTTTTGCTAAATCCATGATTTTAACAGGTTTGCCCATGTCTAGCACAAACAATTCCCCGCCTTTTGCAATAGCAGCAGCTTGTAATACAAGTTGCACCGCTTCATCTACTAGCATGAAATAACGCACTATATCAGGGTGGGTTAAAGTCAAAGGTTCATTAGCAGCAATTTGAGCTTTAAATTTAGGTATAACACTACCACTTGATCCTAAAACATTGCCAAAACGAACACAAGCTACTTCAAAATTATCTTTGCTTGAGCTTAGAGCATAAAGCTCGCAAATTCTTTTTGTGCATCCCATGACATTTGTAGGACGAACAGCTTTATCAGTGCTTATCATGACAAATTTATTTACTTCATATTTTTTAGCAAGATCAATTAAATTTTTAGTCCCCATGATATTATTTAAAATTGCTGAGTGAGGGTTTTGCTCACATAAAGGGACATGCTTATAAGCTGCAGCGTGTAAAATAAGATCTATTTTTTTGGTACTTAGCAATTTTTCAAGAGCTTCTTTGTCTAAAATGCTTATCATAATAGCTTCGATTTTTTCTTTATGAGTGTTTAGATCTTCACTGATTTTGTAAAGATTATATTCACTGTGATCAAGCATTATAAGATGTTTAGCGCCAAATTTTATACATTGTTTGCAAAGCTCACCTCCTATGGTTCCACCAGCCCCGCTTACTAAAACAGTTTTATCCTTGATAAAATCAATTACACAAGCATTGTCTAAATCTTTAGGTTTTCTAGCAAGTAGATCTTCTATGCTAATATCTCTTGCTTCATTTTGAGTAAAAGAAAAAAGTTTAATATCATTTATACCATAAGAAATAAGTTCATCAAATAAAGCTTTTAATTCATCTTGTTCTAATTTTAAAGCAATGATAGCTGTGTGAATGCCTTCTTGGGTGTATTTTTTGATTGCTTCTTTGTTTTCGACTATAAATTTATCACAATAAGTGCCTATTAAATTTTTGCGCTCATCAACTACAGCCACAGGAAATAATCCAAGACTACCTTCTTTGGCTCCTTTTAATAAATGCAAGGCTTTAGAAGTTGCTCCAACTACTATACAAGGATGTTCTTCATTGTATTTTGGTTTTCTAAAATCTACAACCATTCTTTTACTAATTCTTAAACTTCCAACAAGCATACAAGAAAGCACAAAATCTATACCAATTACGCTTCTTGGAAAAGGATTAAAAAAATCATCATATAAAAAATAAATTCCTAAAAATGCAAGTTCGGCCAAAGCTAGTGCCAATACTAATTTTCTTGCCTCATTAAGAGAAAAAAACCTCCAAGCAACCTGATAAATTCTAAATAAAGCTAAAAATATAATCTTTAAAAAGATTAAAACTACAGCACTTTTAAACATTCCCTCATAAAATTCATTAGGTATATCTGCACTAAAACGCAAAGAAAAAGACAAAAATATACTAATAACAAATAATAAAATATCAGCACCTAAGAAAAATCCTAGGCGTTTGCTTTTATAATCCATTTTAATCCTTTAAAGTTTTTAAAATAAGCATAGAAACTTCTTCTATATCATTTTTTTCCATAGTCGTTGCACTTGGAAGACAAATGCCATTACTAAAGAAAAATTCGCTATTGCCGTTTAAATATGCATCATAACCTTTGTATAATGGCTGTAAATGCATAGGTTTCCAAAGAGGACGACTTTCTATTTGATTGTCTTTTAAAGTTTGGATTATTTTTAAAATTTTATTTTGAATTGATACATTTTCATTGCCACATATATGGTGTTTTTCATAAGTATTAAGTTTATCAAAGCTAAAATCAAGCAAAGCGGTGCTAAGCCAACGATTTGATTTAGAATTTTCTAACTCATCTAAAAAAGTAAAAGTTTGCCCTAAAAATTCTTTATACCAATTATAAATTTGGCGTTTTTTTTCTACTCTTTGATCTAAAACTTCCATTTGGGCTGTACCAATTGCACCTAAGATATTGCTCATTCTATAATTATAGCCATATTCTTTATGCTCATAGTGCAAGCAATCTTCTCTTGCTTGAGTGCTATAAAATCTTGCTTTTTCAAGATTAGCTTTATTTTCACTTACTAGCATACCACCGCCACCTGTGGTGATGATTTTATTACCATTAAAAGAATATACTCCAAAATCCCCAAATGTTCCCAAAGCTTTATTTTTGTAAAAACTTCCTAAAGCTTCTGCGGCATCTTCGATTAGATAAATTTCATTTTCTTTACAAATTTGGACTATTTCATCCATTTTAGAAGCATTTCCATAAAGATGAGTAAGAATGAGAGCTTTTGGCTTTTTAGGGCTTTCTTTGATAGCTTTTTTTAACAAATTTACATCTAAATTATAAGTTTCATCACAATCAATAAACACAGCACGCGCACCCATATAAGAAATAGGAGCAACTGAAGCTATAAAAGTAAAACTTGAAGCAAGGACTATATCATCTTGTTTGATTCCTAAAACTCTAAGAGCTAAATGTATCGCCGCTGTAGCGGCATTTAAAGCTAATGCATTAGAACTTTTTGTGTAATCTTTTATGCTTTGCTCTAAAGCATTTACAAATTCTCCCAAAGGCGCTATATAGTTGCTTTCAAAAGCCTTGTGTATGTACTCTAATTCTTTTTTGCTCATATGAGGTGCTGATAGAAAAAATCTCATTTTAATCCTTTATGCAAATGATTTTGCTTAGTATTCTATCTAAAATAGATTATCATTTGATATTTTTGGAATTTTATTTTTAAAATAGATATTTGATGTTTATAAAAATGAAATAACAAATTAGATTATTTTTGAAGTTTTTTAGCAGGAATTCCTATATAAGTTCCTTTGCAATTTATATCTTTTACAATCACTCCACCAGCTCCTAAAGTGATATCATCACTTAAATTAATACAAGGTATAATGCTTGAATTTACTCCTAAAAAGCAACGCTTTCCTATTTTTACATTTCCTGCTATTTTAGCTCCTATACTTATATGGGAAAATTCATCCACAAAACATTCATGTTCTACAACACTAGCTGTATTTAAAATCACTCCTTTTTTTATACTAGCTTTGGCATTTACTACCACATTTGGCATGATTAAAATTCCTTCATCATCTAAAGATACGCTAGGGCTAATGATGGCACTTTTGTGGATTAAATTTACTATTTTAAAGCCATCTTGCTTGACTTGATTAAAAACTTTTTCTCTAATAGCATTGGCACCTATGGCTATAAACATATCATGTTTTTCTAATTTGGCTGAGTATTTTAAGCCTTTATTATCATCTAAAAAAATGATATTAGTATAGCCCATATTTATAGCCACATCAGCACAAACTAAACCATGCCCGCTAGCTCCATATATATAAATACTTTTAGTTGTGTCCATTGAATTTATCCGTTGTGGCATTGCCTTGTTTATTTACTCCGCTTCTTTTGATGACTTTAATGATCGTCATAAAAAATATTTTTAGATCAAATAAAAAAGAGCATTTTTGCACATATTCTACATCAAATTTAAATTTTTGCTCCCAAGATATAGCATTTCTTCCATTAATTTGAGCCCATCCCGTGATGCCTGGCCTTACATCGTGGCGTTTTTTTTGCTCTTGATTGTATAATGGTAAATATTCTACAAGCAAAGGTCTTGGGCCAATAAAACTCATATCGCCTTTAAGCACATTAAAAAGTTGAGGTAATTCATCCAAACTTAGACTTCTTATTAATTTACCAAAAGGTTTTAAACGCAATTCATCGCTTAATAAATTGCCATTTTCATCTTTTTCATCACTCATAGTTTTAAATTTATAAATATAAAAAACTTTTTCATTTAATCCTGGTCTTGCTTGTTTAAAAATAGCACTTCCTTGAACTAATTTTAAAATCAAAGCGATTAATAAAATAAATGGTAAAAAAATACAAAGCAAAATCAAAGCAAGAAAAAAATCAAATACTCTTTTTAAGCCATTTTTATACATCAACAAATCCTTTATAAAATTCAATATATTCTAAAGCGATATGATTTTCATTATAATTTTGAGCTTTGATAAATGCATTTTTAGCTAAAGTATTTTTAAATTTTTCATCTTCTAATAAAATTTGAATTTTTTCTACTAAGTCTTTAGCGTCTTTACTTTTGCAAATTAAACCATCAATAGCATTTTCTACTGCTTCAATACATCCTTCGCAATCACTTACCACACAAGCTTTTTTACATGCCATAGCTTCTAAAACCGTTCTAGGATAGCCTTCTTTATAGCTTGGCAATACAAAAATATCACATAAATTTAACAATCTTGCAATATCTTTTCTAGCCCCTAAATAAAAAACATTACCTGAGTTTAAAAATTCAAGCGGTGCACAAGATTTATTATCATCTCTTCCACCTACTAAAACAAAATTTGCTTGATCTTTTAAAAGATTTGCAGCTTCGTAAAATTCTTTTATGCCTTTGTGCCAAAGCGCTCTAGCTATCATTAAAACTATAGGTTTATTAGGCATATTAAATTCTTGTAAAAAATATTCTCTTTCTTCTTTAGAAATTTGAAGTGGTAGAAATTGTTTTAAATTTACACCTACTGATTTGATGATTTTAATTTTTTCATCTTTTAAGCCTAAATTTTTCATAAATAAAGCATTGCTTTCATTGACAAAAATAAAACCATTAGCAAGTTTAAAAACGATTTTGTATAAAAAATTAATACTAGTTTTTACTAGCTTGCTTTTAAAATCTTCATCTATATAAAAACTTCCCAAACCCTCAACTAAACCAAAAGTATATTTTATACCAGCTAATTTTGCTGCTATGATGCCAGTTGTATTGCTTTTGTGTGCGCTAGTTTGCAAAAGGTCTAAATTTAAATTTTTTAATGTATTTTTTAAGCTTAAAAGATTTTTTAAAACTACTAAAGGATTTACACTAGCTCTTGAAAGCTCATAATGACAAACATTAAAACCTTGTTTAGCTAGTTCTAAGGAAAATTCATCCTTTGGAGTGATGATGATAATTTCGTGATTATTTTTTATTAAAGCCTTGATGAGTGCTAATCTAAAATAATAAGCACTCATAGCACTATGGGTTAAAATTCCTATTCTCATTTTTTTAACCTATAAATTTTAGCTCTAATGTCATTGGTAACTTGCTCATATAAATCTGTGTCGTATTGATTGAGCAAAAACATCTGTATATAAGCGCTATTGTAAAGATTTTCATCTAAGATAATAAAACTTTTATATTCTCGTAAAAATAATAAATAAATTTGAGATTTTGGATCAATTTCATTGTAATAATATTTGCCATTGACAATGGATTCAACATCAATAAAAGCTTTTAAAGGTAAGGTCGCTCCTTCAAGTTTTAAAGCTCTAAAATCATTTACAATTTCAACTCCATTATCAAGTATTACTGATCTTGTTGTAGGATCTTGAGCTATAGCATTTGCTTGAGAGAAAAATAAACTTTTTTCTTGAGCTCCTGTGTCAGGGCTTGTGTTTGCAAACTGAGCTACAACAGGCATAATGCGTAGCATTCTATAAGGCATATAAATATAAACATCTCTAGTTTTATTAGTATCTAGTGTGAAATTTTTATCGCTTAATAAATTTAAAAAATCTTTAGCATTGCTTGTATTATAGTCTTTTACCATTGCTTTTAAAATATCTGGATAATTTTCTTTAAAAGATTTTTCAGTATATTCTACGCTAAGTCTTGCCATATTTGCAGCAGAAATAGGATCTTTACTCAAGATAAAAGATGAGAAAAAATTATCTTTTCCAAGATGCTTACCACCATCAATTAAAGTTTTTACATCACTAAAATAGCGAATAGGATAACCATAATCCCACCAAGCAACCACATAATCTTCTCTTTGAGCTTTATTTTTCAAATCATCTAAAATACTAGCTTCATAAGAAGTAAAAACCGTAGATGATTTATAATAATATATATGCAAAATAGCAGGTGCTAAAGCGAAAATAGTAGTAAAAAATAAGAAAATATTGATATTTTTAAGCGAAGTAAGTATTTTTTTTCTTTGTAAGAAATTGATTAAAATATATAAAAAATATCCAAACCCTAAAGCCATTACAGGAACAGCATAAATGGTAAATCTAAGCCCAGCAATTAAAGCTACAAAGCCCAAAGCTAACATCGGTAAAGCTAAAAGCATGCTTTTATGATCTTTGCATAAAAAAATTAAACCTATAAAAGAACAAATAAAAACAAGCACACTTGAGCTAATTCTTTGCATAAATACTTCAAGATTGATAGTATTTACTTCCATAATAGTTTCATTAACATTAAAATACAAAAATGCAGCTTCTTTTAAATTTTGCACATCATCAGCTTTAAAAACATAAAATTTAAGCTGATATAACACAGGATCTAATCCACCACTTAAAAATAAAACTAAAATGCTTCCAAAAACTAAAGCCCAAATGGTGTAAAAGTTAATTTTTTCTTCTTTTAATGCAAAAATAGCAAATAGCAAAACGATTAATGCTAATTTTATATACCATGCTAACATACTTAAAGCTAAAATCATAACGACTATAGCAAGATAAAAAATCTTTTCTTTTCTATGAAAAACTAAAGTATAAAGTGCAAAAAGTCCTATCATAGCAAAATTTAAAGAATAGCTTGATGGATACCACCATAAATAAATCATTATAAAAATAGGACTTAAAAGTAGGGTAAAGACATCTTTGGTTATGGTCAATCGTATAAAAGAAAGTAAAATCATCATAGGTAAAACAAGCACTAGCATATCAGTATCATAATACCCGCTCATAGTACGATTATAATAACTATTTGCAATTGAAGCAATTAACGCGGCTATAAATCCATATGTTGTGAGTTTGTATTCTCTTGCTATTAAAATAAGTGGTATTACAATCAATGATGAAAAAAAAGTGCTCATATATACCATAATACTTTCAAGACTAAAGGGTAAAAAATGATATAGCCAATAAGTTAAGGTAGAAAGTGAGCTACCAAAATAAGACAAATCATTTGCTTGGTGAAAACCAGCTATCATATCCCTAGCACCTTCTGCAAAAGCATAGCCATCATTAGTTGTAATCATAAGTTGATCATTAAAGAAAAATTCATGAAATTCACTTGCCCAAACAACCCAATAAAGCCTACAAACTATACTAAAACCAAAGGCAATTAAAATTAAAATACAAGTATAAATAATAGAATTATTTTCAATATAATTTTGTTTTAATTTCATCCATGAACCTCATTAAAAAATTCAAAAAGTTTTTTAGCGATTTGAACTTTGTCAAATTCTTGTGCTCTTGTAAAAGCTTTTTGTCTGTATTGTTGTTTTAAATTTTCATCAAAGCACATTTTCTCTAAACCCTTTTGCATAGCATCTTGATCATCTACTTTTACTAAAAGTCCAAATTCATCATCTAAAAATAATTCTCTTGCTCCACTTTTATGATCAGTACAAAGCACAGCGCAATTACAAGCTAAGCATTCAATCAAAACATTGGAAAAACCTTCAAAACTAGAAGCAAAAGCAAAAAAATCACATTTGCTCATGTATTTATAAGGATTATTATCAAATCCAAGCAAGAAAACCTTATCTTTTAAATTTAGTTCTTCAATTAAATTTAAAAGCTCATTTTTTAAGATACCTTCGCCTAAAATGACAAGTTTTAAATTAGTTTGCACTTTTGCATAAGCTCTAATGAGCATAGCATGATTTTTCCCACTATCTAATCTACCTACACTTAATATAAAAGGATCTTTAAAAGGTATTTGCTCTTTTGATTTTTCGCTAATACTTTCTAAGTCTATAGCATTATATAAAATATCGCATTTATCAGCTTGGATGTTAAAATTTTGCAAAAGATCTTCTTTGTTTCCTAAAGAATTTGCCAAAATTAAATCTGCTTTATTGTATAAATTTTTAATCAAAAATTTATTGATAAAAGAATTAAGATTATTATGTTTATATATCACGCTAGGAGTGGTGCATTCATTGATTATCAAAGTAGATTTTAAACCAAGCATTTTAGCCATCAAGGCTATGTAGTTTGGTCTATTTAATAAAACAAATTGCAAATTGATGTCTAAATTTTCACATAATTTTTTATATTTTAAAGCAAGCAAAGGAAGTTTTAAAAATTTAGCCAAATTGCTTTCGTTTGGTGATGATTTTTCAAGATAGTGTATGGAAACTTGTGGTATATCATAAGAAATTTTATCATTCATTAAAATCAAATGCACTTCATATTTTAAATTTAACATAGGAAGTAAAGTAGAAACAACTCTTTCAGCCCCACCACTACCTAAAGAGTATATAAAAATTGCAAGTTTTTTCATGATTTAGCCTTTACTTCGTTGATTAATTTTATCCATTTATTTGCTACATTGCTTACTTCATAGTCTTGACATCTTTGCAAGGCATTTATGGTGATTTGTTTTCTTAAATTTTCATCTTGCATTAGTAAAGTTAGTTTTTCACTTAAAGCTTTATCATCATCAATATCAATTAAAATTCCATCTTTTTCATCGTTTATTAAATCTTTATAACCACTTGTATATTTCGTGCTAATGCGAGCAACTTGAAAGTATAAACTTTCTAATAAAACAGTAGGCAAACCTTCAATATAAGAACAAAGACAAATGATTTTTGCTTTTTCGTATAAATCTTGCATATTAGAAACTTTTCCTAAAAATTTAACCTTTATAGCTAAATCATTTGCTTGATTGATTAAAGTTTGTTTTAACTCCCCATCTCCTGCGATTAAAAATTTGTATTGATTTTGTAAATTTTTATCTAGTCTTGCTATGGCTTTTAAAAACATTGAAGGATTTTTATTATGATCTAATCTTCCAACAAATAAAACAATATTTTCTTTTTCTAAGTTGCTAGTATTTGGAGTAAAATGACAAGGATTTGGCATATTGATGACTTTTTTGACAAATTTTTCATAATAGCTTTTATCATCATTACTAAGCACGGTTAATGCATCAGCATAAGGAAAACTAAAATCACGCAAAAATTTCCAAATTTTTGATTTTAAATAAGCATGTGAGCTATGCTCGCTAATAATCAAAGGAGTATTTAGTCCTTTTTTTGCCCAAATACAAGCAATATTAGTTGTATCTAAAAAAGATATAAAAACATCACAGTTGTGTTCTTTTAAAGCTTGTTTTAAAGCTTTAAATTTTTTAATGCGTGAGGCAATTTTATTATAAAGAGTAGAAAAGTCAAATTGTTCTAAAGTAAAAAGTTTTATTTTAGGATCTAGTTTATAAAAAGATTCTTCTTTGTGAAATTTGATGATATTAATTTCATGATTTTTACAAAGCTCGTTAGCTAAAGTTACTAAAACTCTTTCAGCCCCACCTGAATTTAAAGTAGCGATGATAAAAGTTATTTTCATCTTTTTTCCTTTAAAATACCCCGTTCGACTTCAAACACTCTATCGCATCCTTGTATGGTAGAAAGTCTATGAGCGATGATGATTAAAGTTTTATCTTTTGAAATTTTATAAATTTCTTCCATGATTTTTGCTTCACTTTCTTGATCAAGAGCGCTAGTAGCTTCATCTAAAACTAAAATTTCAGGTTTTTGATAAAGTGCTCTTGCTATGGCAATTCTTTGTCTTTGACCTCCGCTTAAAAATGAGCCTGAATCTCCTACTTTAGTATGCACTCCATGTTCTAAAGATTTTACAAAGCTTTCAAGATTGGCTTGTTTGATTACTTGATGTAAAAGCTCTTCATCGATATCTTCGCCAAAGCTGATATTTTTTGCAATAGAATCATTAAAAAGATAAATTTGTTGAGGTATATAGCCAATTTTACTTCTAAAACTTTTTATATTACTCTCATCTAATTTGACTCCATCTACAAAAATAGCTCCATCATTTGGTTTTAAAAGTCCTATTATAAGATCAACCAAAGTACTTTTTCCACTACCACTTTTACCTATAAAAGCAATTTTTTCATTTTTTTTGAGTGTGAAATTTAAGCCTTTGAATAAATTTCTTTTGCCTTGATAAGCAAAAAAGAGTTTTTTCAATTCTATTTTATCTTGAAAAGTTATTTTTTCATCACCTAATTTTTCTTCTTTTTCATTTAGGATGTTATAGATGATATCTAAAGAATTTTTATAATAAATTATTTCATTATAACTAGTGATGATACGGTTTGCACTAGGCATTAAACGATAAAGTGCTACAACAAATATAGTAATCGTTGCTAAAATAGAAGAAATATCACTTTCATATTTTAACACCAAATAAACTATGATCAAACAAAGCATACAAAAACCCATACCTTCAAGGTAAATTCTAGGTATGCTTGACATACTTTCGTTGCTAATATTTGCTTTAGCAAAAAGCCCACTTTGAGTTTCATATAGTTTTTGTGTGCTTTGTTCTTTTGTTTTTAGTTTGATAATTTTAAAGTTATTTAAATTCGCATTTAAAATTTCAAAATAATTTTTCATCGCTTCTTCTCTAGCAATGGAAGCTTTTTTTACCAAAGGAGAAAGAATTTTAATCAAAATAAATGCATTTAAAAGCAAAAAAACACTCAAAGCCAAAGTAATTTTATAATTTATGATTAATAAAAGTGTATAAAGTAAAAATACTACAAAGCTTTCGCTTAGCATTAGTAAAAATGCACTAATTAGCGTGCTTAAGTGAAAAACTTCTTGAGTGATGGTTTTTAAAAGTTCAGATTGGTTTTTATTAGTAAAATTTTCATACTCAAGGTGTAAATATTTGTTAAAAATTCTACAAGCAAAAGTATGGTAGCGTCCTTTAGAAAACCTAGCTAAAAGGTGAAAATAAAAAGCATTTAAAAAAGCCCTAAATATGTAAAAAGCTATTAAGATACAGCCAAAATAAGCTACAAGCTTATATGAGGGTAAATTTAAATACTCATAAATTGGCTTAAAATATGAGCTTTTTTCCAAAAGCTCAAAATTACTTGCCACTGAGACAAAAGGCATGATTAAAGATATGGCAAAACTTTCGATAAATCCTATAAAAATAGAAAATATAAGTAAGCCAAATAAAAATCTTTTATCTTGAGTATTGAGAATGAAAAACAGTTTTTTTAACACTGCTTTTCCCACTCATAAGCACTTTTACAAATTAATTTTAAATCATCATATTTTGGTTTCCATGAAGTTAAAGTTTTAATTTTATCAGCATTGGATATTAACACTGATGGATCTCCGGCTCTTTTTGGAGCAACTTCAACTTCAAAATCAACCCCACTTACTTCTTTCATAGTTTGTACTACTTCTTTTACGCTAAATCCATGTCCATATCCAACATTAAAAGTATCGCTTGGATTATTTTGTAGGTAATCTAGTGCTGCTAAATGAGCATTAGATAAATCATCAACATGGATATAATCTCTAATACAAGTACCATCTTTAGTGTTATAATCTGTTCCAAAAATGTATAATTTATCTCTTTTTCCACAAGCTACTTCAGCAGCTACTTTGATAAGTAATGTAGCTTTTGGATAGCGTTGTCCTATAGGATAATCCATACAAGCTCCAGCTACATTAAAATACCTTAAAATACAATATTTAAATTCAGGATTAGCCATATTTGCATCACGCAAAACTTGCTCACTCATTAATTTACTATTGCCATAAGGATTGATAGGGTTAAGTGGGCTTTGCTCATCTACTATAGGAGTTTGCGGTTCTCCATAAGTAGCAGCTGTTGAAGAAAAGATGAATTTATTTACACCATTTTCAAGACAAGTTTGGATCAAATTGCTTGTGTTTGCGGTATTATTCATATAATATTTCAAAGGATTTTGCATACTTTCAGGTACTTCAATACTAGCTGCAAAATGTACTACTGCATCAAATTTTTCTTCTTGAAAAAGCTTTTTTATACCAGCAAAATCGCTTAAATCTTGATGAAAAAATTTAAAATCTCTTATTTTTTTAAGCTCATCAAGACTTATCTTACTTCCTTTAGAAAGATTATCTAAAACGCAAATTTCATGATTGGTTTGTAAAAATTGTCTTAAGGTGTGAGAGCCTATATAGCCAGCACCACCAGTGATTAATATTTTCATACCTTTCCTTTTTGTTAAAATGTAAAGATTATTGTAATATACATTTATTAATTAATTCAAAATTATCGCCTTTTCTTTTTCTATGGCCTGTAAAAATGGTATTTGATAGCTTTTTTGAGAATGTTTTTGCACTAATTCTTCTTTAAAATGCTCTAAAATGTTTATATAGTCTTCTTTAGTGATATTTGCTTTGATTAGTTCATATTTTAAAAAAAGCATGTAGGTATTTAAGG